>JAUNGL010000104.1 GCA_030524665.1 Lachnospiraceae bacterium
TTAATGTTTACAAATGTTAAGAATGTGGTATACTTGTAATGATATTCTGATCGCAGTTCAGATGTGCAGGTTCATGGCTGTATATCGAATGTGTATAATATAAGGAAAAATTCGAACAGGCATTGCCTTCAGGGGTGAAGGAGGAGCCGGGGATGGGTATAAATAATAGTAGTAGAGGTGTGTCTTTATGGAGCAGTATATTATCAGAGGCGGTAATCCTCTCGTAGGCGAGGTGGAGATCAGCGGTGCGAAAAACGCGGCGCTCGGTATACTGGCAGCAGCGATTATGACAGACGATACGGTATTGATAGAGAATCTGCCGGATGTCCGTGATATCAATGTTCTTCTGGAAGCGATGGAAAGCATCGGGGTTAAGGTAGAGCGTATTACGAAACATGCGGTTCTGATGAACAGTGCCAATGTCGGGGAAGTCAGTGTTGATTATGAGTATATCAAGAAGATACGTGCATCCTATTATCTGATCGGGGCTCTTCTTGGAAAATACAAAAGAGCTGAGGTGCCTCTTCCGGGCGGGTGTAATATCGGTTCACGGCCGATTGACCTGCATATCAAGGGATTTAAGGCACTTGGTGCGAAGGTAAGTATCCGCAAGGGATTTATTATTGCGGAGGCGGAGCATCTGAAAGGAAGCCACATTTATCTTGATACCGTATCGGTAGGTGCCACGATCAATATTATGATGGCAGCAGCGATGGCGGAAGGACGTACGATCATTGAGAACTGTGCGCGTGAGCCGCACG
Organism: Lachnospiraceae bacterium; assembly: GCA_030524665.1. Lineage (GTDB taxonomy): Bacteria > Bacillota > Clostridia > Lachnospirales > Lachnospiraceae > Choladousia. The sequence continues at coordinate 762 of JAUNGL010000104.1, forward strand.
TCGTTGATGTGGCGAACTTCCTGAACAGTATGGGAGCGAATATCAAGGGCGCAGGTACGGATGTGATTCGTATCCGCGGGGTGCAGCGCCTGCACAAGACGGAGTATTCGATTATACCGGATCAGATTGAGGCAGGGACATTCATGTTTGCCGCAGCAGCGACGAAGGGTGATGTCATGGTGAAGCATGTAATTCCGAAGCATCTGGAGGCGACGACGGCGAAGCTGCTGGAAATCGGCTGTGAGGTAGAGGAATTTGACGATGCAGTGCGGGTCGTAGCGTCGAAGCGCCTGCGCAGTACAAATGTCAAGACGCTTCCGTATCCGGGATATCCGACGGATATGCAGCCGCAGATTGGTGTGACGCTTGCGCTTGCGGCAGGTACGAGCATTGTGACAGAGAGTATCTTTGAGAACCGCTTCAAGTATATGGACGAGTTGGCCCGCATGGGAGCAGTGGTGCGTGTAGAAGGAAACACCGCAATTATCACTGGTGTGGACAAGCTTTCCGGAGCGAGAGTCAGTGCGCCTGATCTGCGTGCCGGGGCAGCGCTTGTCATTGCAGGACTTGCCGCGGAAGGTGAGACGGTTGTAGATGATATTGTTTACATCCAGCGTGGATATGAGGAGTTTGAAGAGAAGCTACGGAGTCTGGGAGCCGAGATTGAGCGGGTGAACAGCGACCGGGCAGCACAGAAATTCCGATTGAAGCTTGGGTAATTCCGTTGTTTTGGGTGAGGCCGCTGCGAGGCGGACAATACAAGAATAAGAGTTTTTTGGCTTAACGAGGGGCCGTTGCAGTATTCAGAGAATTCTGCAGGATTCCGTATCTTCGCCGGAGATCAGTGCTAAGATAAGAGATTCTGCAGAGTAACCCGAAATAGTGCGACAGCCTTTTTGTACATAATTCATTCTGCCTGTTAAGATATTCTGAGAAAGAATAGAGGCAGATGCAAAATGAGGAGGAAAGATTATGATTCAACTGTATGACACAGGTGCTTATCTGCTGAATGGTACTGACATTGTGGCAGACAATCAGGATGCTGCGGCAGTACTGGCGTCCAGACTTGGCAGCGCTCCTTCCAGGGAGGAAGCGGCGAAGAATACGATTGCGTATTCTATTTTGAAGAACCACAACACATCCGGCAATATGGAAAAGCTGAAGATCAAATTCGATAAGCTGACTTCACACGATATTACGTTTGTCGGAATTATCCAGACGGCGCGTGCGTCAGGCCTTGAGAAGTTTCCGGTACCGTATGTTCTGACGAACTGCCACAATTCTCTGTGTGCGGTCGGCGGTACGATCAATGAAGATGACCATATGTTTGGACTGAGCTGTGCGAAAAAGTACGGCGGCGTCTATGTTCCGCCTCATCAGGCTGTCATCCATCAGTTCGCACGTGAGATGCTTGCCTGCGGCGGTGCGATGATTCTTGGTTCTGATTCCCATACCCGTTACGGTGCACTTGGAACAATGGCTATGGGTGAGGGCGGACCTGAGCTTGTAAAGCAGCTCCTCAGCCAGACGTATGATATCAATATGCCGGGAGTGATCGGAATTTATCTGGATGGCGAGCCGGTTCCGGGTGTAGGGCCGCAGGACGTGGCACTTGCGATTATCGGTGCTGTCTTTGGCAACGGCTATGTAAACAATAAGGTAATGGAATTTGTCGGACCGGGCGTTGCAAAACTGAGTGCTGATTTCCGTATCGGTGTCGACGTTATGACAACAGAAACGACCTGTCTGTCTTCGATCTGGAAAACAGATGATGAGATTAAGGATTTCTATGAAATTCATGGAAGGGCTGAGGATTACAGGGAACTGAATCCGGGGGCAGTAGCATACTATGACGGTATGGTTTATGTAAATCTGAGCGAGATTCGTCCGATGATTGCGATGCCGTTCCATCCGAGCAATACGTACACGATTGATGAACTGAATGCAAATCTGATGGACATTCTGGATGATGTCGAGAAGCGTGCGGCAGTCAGTCTGGACGGTGCGGTTGATTTTACCCTGAAGAACAAAGTACACAATGGGAAATTGTATGTAGATCAGGGAATCATCGCAGGCTGTGCGGGCGGCGGATTTGAGAATATCTGTGCCGCAGCCGATATCCTGAAAGGCAAGTTTATCGGATGTGATGAGTTTACACTGAGCGTTTATCCGGCAAGTACACCGATTTATATGGAACTGGCGAAGAATGGCAGGCTGGCAGACCTGATCCAGAGCGGTGCGGTTGTGAAGACAGCATTCTGCGGTCCATGCTTCGGCGCAGGTGATACACCGGCCAATAATGCATTCAGTATCAGGCATTCCACACGTAACTTCCCGAACCGTGAAGGTTCGAAGCTGCAGAATGGACAGATTTCGTCCGTGGCTCTGATGGATGCACGCTCTATCGCGGCAACTGCAGCGAATAAGGGTTATCTGACCGCAGCAACTGATATTGATGCGGAATTCTCGAAGCCGAAATATTTCTTCGACAAGAGCATTTACGAGAACCGCGTCTTCGACAGCAAGGGAGTTGCAGATCCATCCGTAGAGATCAAGCTTGGACCGAACATTAAGGACTGGCCGGCGATGTGTGAACTGCCGGAGAATCTGATCCTGAAGGTTGTATCCGAGATCCACGATCCGGTGACAACAACAGACGAACTGATTCCGTCCGGTGAAACTTCTTCCTATCGTTCGAATCCGCTCGGTCTCGCAGAGTTTGCCCTTTCCAGAAAGGATCCTGCATACGTAGGGCTTGCAAAAGAAGTGCAGAAGGCCGAGAAAGCAAGGGAAGCAGGCGAGAGCATGACAGCAGCACTTCCGGAGCTGGAGCCGGTACTTGCGGCAGTGAAAAATTCCTATCCGGAGGTCAGTCCGGAGAATACCGGGGTGGGCAGCACGATTTTTGCGGTGAAGCCGGGTGATGGCTCTGCGCGTGAGCAGGCGGCCTCCTGCCAGAAGGTACTCGGCGGCTGGGCGAATATTGCCAACAGCTATGCGACCAAGCGCTATCGCTCGAACTTGATCAACTGGGGTATGCTTCCATTCCTGATTGATGGAGAAGATCTTCCATTCACCAACAAAGATTACCTGTTTGTACCGGGAATCCGTAAGGCAGTAGAAGAAAAAGCAGCAGAAGTACCGGTATTTGCCGTAAAGGATGGTGTGCTTGTTCCGTTCATCCTGAAGCTCGGTGAGATGACTGATGATGAGAGACAGATCATTCTGGATGGATGCCTGATCAATTTCAACCGGGTGAAATAAAGGACCGGGTTTATTCCTGCGAGTAACAGGCCAGGTGGTTGTGCTTGCACGAACATTTGACTTATCATTACAAAAAGTAACCGTTTCAAATCATCCTGGATGAGAAGACGGTTACTTTTTTGCGTTCATACATACGGCTGAGTGGTAACCTGAATCTATTTCTAAGTAGGTGTAAAAATGGCACTGATATTCATGGATTATTTGTGTTGCGACGGGAGGGACTGGTATGAGTGTAAATATAACTGTGATATTCATGTGTTGTTTGTGCTGCGGCGGCACGGTGGAAGCATGAAAATGTAGAATTTTATAAATTAACAGAAAAATATAAAATATTTCAAAAATTAATTGTTAAAAAAGAGAAGAAAATTCTGAAAACTAATAATTAATAAAAATATTGAAAAAATGTGTTGACAAATTAAAGAACATCTGTTATCATAACACCATCAACAAAACAAACTTCACTGGTCACTAAATATCAAAGATTTATCAAATGAAATTTATAGACCCGAAGGATTTATAAAGAGAAGCATTTATAAAACACCAGATACTTTATAAATTCCAGTGAAGAAAAAAAGATTTGTTGTTCCTATAGATTAACTATAGACAATGAATTGAAAGGACAGGAGGTCGATTCCAGTGGAAATAGAATTTCATTTTTTATCAGCTACTACATGTGGAAGGATAAATGATTCCTGCGAAAAAGACCTTTATCAGAACTGATTCAGAATCATCGTACACAAACGATAATCGGAGAGCAAAAAGAATCTGATGATAAAGCGCATTTATCCATTACAGAGAGCATCATATAACTGTTTCACAGGCAGTTATCAGGAAGCTGAAAATGCAAAAACAATTTGCAAAAAGTACTTCAAAGTACAGAAGAAATGAGAGAGTTCCCGGAAAGGAAGAGCCTGAGATTCTTAGAAAGAAATTCAATCAGGTTCTCAGATAAAAGACGATAAAGCTCAAACAGAAGCAAATCAGTCTTAACATAAAATACAAAAGATGTAAAAATCTTTTCTATTTCATAAATAAGATGAAGCAGATCGAAGGAACATAGAGTCTCTCATACATGGGACAGGCAAAAAGAAAATCTGTCGAAGAGACAGAGGAAACCATAAGAAATGGTAAATAAAATAGTACAATCCAAAGAAGAGCACATGATTCTACAGGGAATCAAAAATATACGAAGAGTATAAGGAATCCAGTACGAAGTATTTAAGATAACGGATAAATCTACAGGCACTTAGAGGTAAACCACAGGAGTTTATTTAGAAGCAGCGAATGAAATTATTCAGGTTATATAGAAATACTCAGAGATGTACCGATTACCACAGAAGTGCAGAGGATTGTAAGACATAAGAAAATATAAGACCTGTCAATAAAAACAGATTCCACATGGTTTATAAATAAAGCAGGCGTGTAAAGAAACGCAGAACTTTTATTTATAAATACAAGCAGGAGAAGAACTCTCCGATATAACGGTTAAAATATAAAAAAGCAGTGAGAACTGTAAGATAAAACTGAATAATAAAACAAATAAATATAGGAAAAGAGGATATCGGGAAGGTGTCCTCTTTTTTATGGTAGTGAAATAGAAGTTTATGGAAATATACGTGATTACTTTTGATGATAACGTAAAAACTGCAAAAATTAAGACAAAAATATAAATTTATCGACAGGATGTTTTTGACAACAAAATACAGGTATGGTACACTTACATAGACAATGCCATATTGCGGTCAAATGGAAGGTATTACCTTTGAATGCCTGTATGGTATGTTGTGTGATAGTAGAAGGGAAGGCTGCTGTATATGCAGTGAGCAGTTGCATACAAAATGTATGGCAGGGGATGGAGTGAAAGTAAGGGGCTCCGATAAGACTGTCGGTAATGAGGTGGAAAAATTGGATAAGTATGAATACAACCTCAAGTTAGAGGAAATTGACAAGCTGGTAGATCAGAAGGATTACGAAGAAGCAGCCAAAATGGCGGATACGATTGACTGGAAAAGAGTCAGGAATGTCAGGACGCTTTGTCTGATCAGTGAGATTTATGAAGCGGCGGGACGGTTGGGTGACAGTAAGAATCTGTTGGTCCGCGCGTACAGGCGTTCTCCGATGGGACGTACGATTCTCTATCGTCTGGTAGAGGTTACGACAGAGATGCAGCAGTATGACGAAGCGCTGGAGTACTATACGGAGTATGTGCAGGCGGCACCGCATGATAATAACCGCTATATCCTGAAGTATCAGATTTACCGCGGCCGCGGGGCTTCGATTGAGGAACTGATCTCTATTTTGGAAGAATATCTTGGTCAGGAATATACAGAGCGCTGGGCATATGAACTGGCGAAGCTGTACCAGCAGTCTGGACAGATGCAGAAGTGTTTCGCTACCTGTGATGATCTGGTACTCTGGTTCCATAGCGGCAAATATGTGCTGAAGGCTTTGGAATTAAAAAAGAAGTATGCACCTCTGACTCCGAAACAGCAGCAGATTTATGATCAGCAGTTTACCAATACAGATTCTGAAGAAGAGGATTCTCTGGAAGAAACGGTCATGGAGCAGGCACTTGCGAAAACAACGGGTGCAGACGGGGAGATTATTGCGGAAAACATCATTGCAGAGACCGAAAAAGAAATTGCAGGGGAAGTAACCGCACATAAGGAACGGATGGAGCAGGCGGCAGATGCCAGACCGGCGGGTGACGGAGTGAAGGCGGAGACTCAGACTGTACCGGAGGCTCAGGGAAAATCATCTGCTTCGGGGATCGAATATGATGAGAAGAATCTGCAGCTGGAGCTTGCCAGAAGTATGAGGGAGATTATCTCTGGTGTAGTGAAACGAACAGAGACCGAAGAGGAAACGGAACCTGTAGTGGAGAAAAAGCTTCAGGCGATTCCGAAGGTAGAAATGCCTCCGCAGAAAGAGCAGGTGGCAGGAAAGCTGACGATTGATGATATTTTGCTTTCTATGGGAGAGAGAGGACGGGCACTCGCTGAGTCAATCCGGGAAGAAAGTGAAAGGATGAAGAAAGAGACAGCGCAGAGTGAAGACTTGAATCAGTCGGAGACTGTGAATGCGGAGCAAAATAAAGAGACCGCGGATGAAAACGGTATAGAAAATACAGAGAAATCGGAAGAATTGACAGAGAGACCGCAGGGACAGCGGCTGGAGACTGCTGCAGTGGATGAACAGCAGTTACCAGAGGCTGAAGCAACAGATGGTCTGACAGGAAATGCTGCTGAAAGTCAGGCGGCAGTGGTTTCTGATACGCAGAGTCCGGCAGTCTCTGAGGAAAATGAGAAGACAGACTCTTATCCGGGCATCCCAAGAGGAATGACAGTGACTGAGGCGGCAGAGAAAGAATTGACAGATGTGCAGCGTGAAGCACTGCAGTATACCAATGATCCGGAGAAAGCGCTTCGCACGAGAAAGTCGCTTCCGACTTATCAGGATGAGGTTTCACCGACAGAGCAGGGAGTTCTAAGACGCCAGATTATACCCGAGGGAAATGACAGAACAAACAGATGCGATGAGCTTCAGAAGACCAGAAGAATCGATTATACAAAAGAAGATCTGCAGAAGGGTGTTCTTGCAGAGAAAACAATACGGATTCCAACGGATGAAGTAGCCAGAATTCATTCACGCTATGGACTGAAAGGTTTATCCTGGAAAAATGAAGATCCGTTTGCTGGATACCGGGATCAAAATGGAAATAAGAGTGAAGAAAGGCCAGAGGAAAGCTCTGCGGAGGCAGAGGTAGTTGAAAGAGAGAGGCCAGAAGCAATCCATACGGGTCCGGCGGAGAATCAGTCAGAAAACGGACAGGCCAATCCGGATAACCGCCAGCCTAAGTCTGAACAGGCAGAACAATGGCCAGAATCTGACGGATATTCTTCTGTAAATAATCAGAGTGAATCAGGAAGTCAGGCTGATGATAATGACTGGTTTGATGAGGATATAAGCGAGGAAGCGTCCATGTCTGAAGGACAAATGACAGAGGGCATGGGGATGAATCAGGAAAACAATAATCAGCCGGAATATGAGGAGAATACATTTGACGGACCTATGATTCCGGAGCATCTCCGTTTTATGTTCAGCGGTTTTACGGAAGTAGAGGGGCTTGAACCTCAGATAGCCACTGCAATTATACAGGCAGTTACCAAAGGAGATGACCGCACCTCAAGAAGCGGAAATATTCTGATTTTCGGACCGCATGGTGCAGGGAAAACTACACTGGCGCTGAATATAGCGAAGGCAGTTGCGCAGGATAAAGGAAATGCATCCATGAAGATCGCCAAAATTTATGCGGCGGACTTCAACCGGAAGGATATCGCGGCTACGATTGCCAAGATTGCGGGCGGTACGCTGATCATTGAGGAAGCAGGGGATCTGGAAGATAACGCAATCGATCAGCTTACGACGGCGATGGAATTCAGGACAGACGGGTTGTTGATTATTTTGGAGGATGAACAGCAGTATATTCATGATATGCTGATGAATCATCCGAGGTTCACAATGAAGTTTACCTCCCAGATTTATATTCCGGTCTATACGGCTGAGGAACTTCTGAATTTTGCACAGATTTATGCGAACAGTCAGGATTGCGTGATCGGCGAAGATGGGCAGGAAGAGCTATATCGGAGAATTTCGCAGGCGGCAGAGCAGGGAGGCGCAGCTTCTATCACCGATGTCATAGAGCTGGTAACTCATGCGATTCGTAAATCAAACAAATTTCTGCGGAAAATGACGATGGGCAAGAAACGGTATGATGAAAATGATTATGTAGTATTGTTTGCGAAAGATTTCCGTTAATTACTTTATGTACAGGAAGAGTGCAGGGCATTCTTCCTGTGTTAATTTCCATGATTTTTCTATGAAGGATTTATAGTGTCCGGCTGATTTTGACAGGAGGATTTTTGTGGGGTTCATTTCATTTGAATTTATTGCAATGGTACTTGTTCTCTGTGCTGTTTATTATTGTATGCCGTTAAAGTACAGATGGATTGTACTGTTTGCGGGAAGTATCTGCTATTATTACAGGTGTTCCGGTGCTTTGGTTTTGCTGCTGGCGGCAACAACTCTGGTTACCTGGTGGGTAGGCAGAAGAATCGGGTTTACAGACGGAGCAAAGAAAGAAAACAGGAAGGCTGGGAAGTTTTGGTGCACGGTCGGGATACTGGTGCTTTTGATTCCGCTGGTATATGTGAAATATGCGGGGTTTCTGGCTGGACTGCTGCATATTTCTTTTAGTACAGAACATATCATTGTGCCGATTGGAATATCGTTCTATACTCTGCAGATGATAGCATATCTGGTGGATATATACCGTGGGAAATATGAAGCAGAATCGAACGTATTGAAGTTTATGCTGTTTAGTATGTTCTTTCCTCAGATTCTTCAGGGACCGATCCCACGGTATGAAGCTCTGGCAGGCCAATTGTGGAAAGGACATCGGTTTGAAGGAAAAGAGATCAGCCGGGCTGTACAGCTCTACGTGTGGGGGTGTTTTCTCAAGCTGGTCATTGCGGATAAAGCTGGAATTGTGGTAGATACGGTGTTCGGTGATACACGGTACTATACCGGGGTTTTCTGTCTGGTGGCAGGAATTCTGTACAGTGTCCAGCTTTATACGGATTTCCTTGCCTGTGTCTGCATGGCCAAGGGGACAGCGGGAATGTTCGGGATTCAACTGGGTGACAACTTTGCGCATCCATATTTCGCAGATTCCATAAAGGACTTTTGGAGGAGATGGCATATTTCACTCAGCAGTTGGTTGAGAGATTACATTTATATTCCGCTTGGAGGGAACCGGAAAGGGAAAATCAGGAGATACATGAACCTGATGATTACATTTCTGGTATCGGGCTTGTGGCATGGGGCAGGATTCTCTTATATCTTTTGGGGATTTCTGCATGGATTTTACCAGATTGCCGGTGAAGTGACACAGCCGGTGAGACGCAGGATTCGAATACTGTTTGGGTTTGAACGGTTGGCGGATCAGGAAATGAATGGGGATCTGCAGAAAGGCTATGTATGGGTGCAGCGAATTATTACATTCATGCTGGTGATGTTTGGCTGGATCATATTCCGGGCGCCATCTCTGAGGGATGGGCTTCATATGGTGAGATCTGTTTTTACAGTCCCGAATTTCTGGGTATGGTTTGATGGAAGCCTGTTGCAGCTCGGACTTGGAGCAACGGAATGGATTGTGCTTCTGATTGGATGTGGTGTACTACTTCTGGTCAGCCTGATCCAGACCAGGATTTGCATCCGGGATCGGATTGCAGAATGTCACATTTTGCTGCGGTGGGCATTGTATGCTGCGGTAATTCTGGGTATTGTGATATTTGGCACGTACGGATATGGATTTGATGCAAACAGTTTTATTTACGGAGGATTCTGATGAAAAAAACTCTGAAGTTCCTGCTTCGGGCGGGAGTATTGTTCTTAATTGTGGCTGTTCTGTATCTGGCAGCAGCGGATTTGCTGATGCCGAAGTTTATGCAGGACCTGTGGCATGCAACGAGAACGATGGATGGTTTTTACGAAGAGGAAGAGAACAGTCTGGATTTTTTGTTTTTGGGAAGCAGTCAGACGGCAACCTCGATTACGCCGATGGAAATGTACGAAAAATATGGAATCACAGGCTATAATCTCAGTACGGAGCAGCAGAACCTGGTGCTTTCCTATTATCTGCTGAAGGATGCGCTGCGCTATCAGAAGCCGAAGGTAGTGGTTCTGGATACTCTGTTTTTGTTTCAGTTTTATGGTGCGAAACCAGTGAATATGAATGAAATGGCGATCCGTAAAGTGATTGATGCAATGCCCTGGTCATCAGTGAAGGTGGAGGCAATCAGGGATATCTGTGAGTTGGTTCCGGAGGAGCATTCTGCACTCAGCTATTATCTGACACCGATCCGGTATCACGAGAGATGGAAGGAGATTGACCGGAGAGATTTCTACTATTATACGATGGAGAAGCGGAATGATCTGAAAGGATATGCTGTCTATGATCATGTAGAACCGACGGATTATTACGGATTCACACTGGGACAGATGGATGAGAGTGCAGAGTTTGTTGACATGATGGTGACATATTTTGACAAGCTGGCAAATCTCTGCCGGGAAGAAAGAATTGAACTTCTTCTGATCAAGACACCGCGTCCGGGACAGAGCTCATGGGGAGAAAAACGACATAATGCATGTGAAGAACTGGCACAGGAATATGGCCTGACCTTCATCGATTTCAATACGACAGATATGCTGGAGGAGCTGGGTTGGGACAGCCAGCAGGACAGCGGGGATGTTTCCCATGCGAATATGTATGGAGCTTCGAAGCTGACGGATTATATGGGAAATTATCTCGTGGAACAGTATGGTCTGGAAGATCACAGAGGAGAAGCTGCATACAGCCGCTGGGAGGAGGATCTTACGGAATATCATACAGAGCTGCAGAATTACAGGATTACACACTGTGAGGATCTGGAAGAATACCTGGAGATGATCAATCAGGAGCAGTATACTGTCTTTTTGTCGGTGAAAAAGGATGCATCGGCAGGACTTACGGAAAAAGCAGTGGAGAATCTGAAGAAGCTTGGACTTGGAGCGGATCTGTCTACCTTCCGGGGGTGCAGCTACCTTGCGGTGAAGGATGGAACAGTGATTCATGAGGAAGTATCGGCTGACAGCAGCCTGAGCTGGTCTGGCTCGGTAAATACATGGACCAGATATAAGGTTACAAGCGGCGGAAATAATTTGGGAAATACCAGTTCAATTATTCTGGATGATGTGGAATACTCCCTGAACCGGGCCGGACTGAATATTGTGGTGTATGATAATCTCCGGAATATTGTTGTGGACAGTGTCTGTTTCGGTACGTACCAGTCAGAGGTTAATGTAAAGAGAAAAACTATGACGATTGAATAAAAATGGATTGTTTTATTGCACAAAAGACAGAACGTGTGATATACTGAATTTATAAAATATATACAGGAACGTGCAAGAGAGCTGGTAGTTTAAGCTGAGTTCACAGATAAGGAAAAATGGAAACACGGCCGGGCGGTGAGCAGCTTGCGGACTGCGTTTCAGGCTACTGTATTGGTTTTGGAAAGATGAATATCTGAGCAAGATATGAGGTATAAAGGAGTACAGAATTACAGACGCGTTCCGGGAATGGAGGTATGTTTATGGATAAAAAGGTAATCATAACCATTGGGAGGCAGTTTGGCAGCGGTGGACATGAAATCGGAGAAAAGCTTGCAAAAGAGCTCGGAATTAAATTTTACGATAAAGAGCTGATTAAGATTATGGCAAAAAAGAGCGGCTTTTGCGAAAAAGTTCTGGAAAGCTACGATGAAAAGCCGACGAACAGTCTGCTGTACTCAATTGTAATGGATGTTTATCCGTCCGTAATGTACACCGGACCGACAATTGATCAGCAGATCTATCAGGCTTGCTACGATACCATTAAGCATGTGGCGGACGAGGGTTCCTGCGTGATTGTAGGACGAAGTGCAGATTATATTCTGAGGGATTATCCGGAACTTGTCAGCATTTTCGTTCATGCAAGTAATGATTTCCGTGCAGAGCGTGTCAAGGCAGAATACCATGTATCAGACGATAAAGCCCGTGATATGCTTGTCAAGACGGATAAGAAACGAGCAAGCTACTATAATTTCCAGTCTGAGAAGAAGTGGGGAGTCGCTTCCAGTTATAATCTCTGTCTGGAGAGCAGTGACCTTGGAATCGAAGGTTCCGTGAAGCTGATTGAAAACTATCTGCGCTGCAAAAAAATAATTTAGCCTGAATTATTCATCCAGTAGTTGTTGACGGTGCTAAGCACCGCTTA
>JAUNGL010000105.1 GCA_030524665.1 Lachnospiraceae bacterium
CCGTATAAGGGCAAGGGTATCAAGTATGCTGATGAGGTTATCAGACGTAAAGTTGGTAAGACTGGTAAAAAATAAGTAAGGAGAGTGTGAAAATGGTTAGTAAAGAATCAAGAACAAAAGTTCGTGTGAATAAGCATAGAAAAATTCGCAATCGTTTCAGCGGCACTGCTGAAAGACCGCGTCTTGCTGTATTCAGAAGCAATAATCATATGTATGCTCAGATCATTGACGACACCGTTGGAAACACTCTGGTATCTGCAAGCACACTTCAGAAGGATGTAAAGGCAGAACTGGAAAAGACCAACAACGTAGATGCAGCAGCATATCTTGGAAAAGTTATCGCACAGAAGGCACTTGAGAAGGGTATCAATACCGTTGTTTTCGACCGTGGCGGTTTCATCTATCAGGGCAAGGTAAAGGCACTGGCAGATGCAGCAAGAGAAGCTGGGCTGGAATTCTAATTAGGGAGGAAAAGACACATGAGACATGAGATTATTGATCCGAATCAGTTCGAACTGACTGACAAGGTAGTGTCAATCAAACGTGTATCCAAAACCGTAAAAGGTGGACGTACGATGCGTTTCACAGCGCTTGTTGTTGTCGGAGATGGCAATGGACACGTAGGTGCGGGACTTGGAAAAGCGACTGAAATTCCGGAAGCAATCCGTAAAGGTAAAGAAGACGCCATGAAGAAGCTGATTAACGTAGCACTGGATGAGAACGCAAGTATTCCGCATGACTTCATCGGAAAATTTGGCGGCGCATCCGTACTGCTGAAGAGAGCTCCTCAGGGTACTGGTATCATCGCAGGTGGTCCGGCACGTAACGTTCTGGAGCTTGCTGGTGTCAAGAATATCCGTACAAAGTCACTGGGCTCCAACAATAAGCAGAACGTAGTTCTGGCTACTCTGGATGCTCTGAAGCAGTTGAAATCCCCGGAAGAGGTAGCAAGACTTCGTGGTAAGTCTGTAGAAGAGATTCGGGCATAGGAGGTTTGAAACATGGCAGACAAGTTAAAAATCACACTGGTGAAGTCACCGATCGGTGCTATCCCGAAGCATCGTGCAACCGTTAAGGCTCTTGGCCTTACAAAAATGCACAAAACTGTAGAAATGCCGAACAATGATGCAGTAAAAGGTATGATTGCTCAGGTTGGATACATGTTGAAGGTAGAAGAAGCATAATCGAATAAATCAGATAAGGAGGTGTCATGATGGATTTATCAAACTTATCGCCAGCAGCAGGTTCCGTGCACAGTGATAACTTCAGAAGAGGTCGTGGTCACGGTTCAGGAAACGGCAAGACAGCCGGAAAAGGACATAAGGGACAGAAAGCTCGTTCAGGAGCTCCGAGAATCGGTTTCGAAGGTGGACAGATGCCTTTGTACAGACGTCTTCCGAAGAGAGGTTTCACAAACAGAAACTCTCTTGAGATCGAAGCGATCAATGTAAGTGCTCTTGAAGTTTTTGAAGATGGTGCAGAGGTAACAATCGAAGCACTGCTTGAGAAAAAAATTATCAAAGACGTGAAGGATGGCGTAAAGGTTCTTGGAAACGGAACACTGACAAAGAAGCTTACCGTTAAGGCAAACGCTTTCAGTGAAGGTGCGAAGACAAAAATCGAAGAGCTCGGCGGAAAAGCAGAGGTGATCTAATATGTTAGAGACACTGAAGAATGCGTTCAGAATAAAAGAAATCCGTACAAAGTTGTTTTTCACTTTTTGCATGATGGTTGTGATCCGTTTCGGATCACAGCTCCCGGTTCCTGGAGTAAACAGAAATTATTTTTCACAGTGGTTTGCTAATCAGTCAAACGATGCGTTTAATTTCTTCTCCGCATTCACCGGTGGCTCCTTTGAACGGTTTTCAGTCTTTGCGCTCAGTATTACACCATATATCACATCTTCCATTATTATACAGCTCCTTACCATTGCCATTCCGGCACTGGAGGAGATGCATAAGGATGGAGAAGATGGACGGAAGAAGATTACAGCACTCACCCGTTATGTGACAGTTGGGCTGGCATTGATGGAGAGTATTGCAATGACGGTCGGCTTCGGAAGAAGCGGCCTGATTCCGAACATGAATTTCCTGAAGGGATTGACAGTCGTAGTGGCATTGACCGCAGGGTCTGCATTCCTGATGTGGATTGGTGAAAGAATTACAGAAAAGGGTGTCGGAAACGGTATTTCCATTGTCCTGATGATCAATATCCTTTCCAGCATTCCGTCTGATTTTGTTACACTTTTCGAAATGTTTGTAAAAGGCAAGACACTTGCGCATGGTGCACTCGCAGCGATTATTATAGTTGCTGTTGTACTGGTGACGATCGTACTCGTTATTGTTCTGAACGATGCACAGCGCAAGATTCCGGTACAGTATGCAAAAAAGATGCAGGGACGAAAGATGGTGGGCGGCCAGTCCACGTTCATTCCGTTGAAGGTGAACACTGCAGGCGTTATCCCGGTGATCTTCGCATCCTCCCTGATGTCCATTCCGCAGATTGTCATGTCCTTCACAGGAAAGACAGCCGGAACGGGAATCGGAGGTACGATTCTTGGTATGCTGAGCCAGAACAACTGGTTCAATCCGAGTCATCCGGTTTATTCGATCGGTTTGATGCTGTACATTGCCTTGATTATCTTCTTTGCATATTTCTACACTTCCATCACCTTCAATCCGATTGAAGTGGCAGACAATATGAAGAAACAGGGCGGTTTTATACCGGGTATCCGTCCGGGTAAGCCGACTCAGGATTATCTGAATAAGGTGCTTGGAAACCTCGTGTTTATCGGCGCTGCCGGACTTATCATCGTAGTTCTCGTTCCGATTTTCTTCAATGGCTGGTTTGGAGCAAGAGTTTCCTTCGGTGGAACCTCCATCATCATCATTGTGGGAGTCGTACTTGAAACACTGAAGCAGATCGAGTCTCAGATGCTGGTACGTAATTACCGGGGATTTTTATCAGAATAGTAAAGCAGTACGGTGTACTCCGTGCCCGCCGTATTCACACAATGATACTGCGGACAGGAGTGCACTGTTGTGTTATATGGGAACTGTAGTTATGAACAGCCGCAGATGTGTCTGCTGGCGATGCTGCAGTTTCTGAAAAGTGAAAATAACCGAAAATTCTGTGAACATTATTTCAATTGTTCATCGTTCATAATTCAGAAAGGTCGTAATATAATATGAAGATAGTGATGCTTGGTGCTCCGGGAGCAGGTAAGGGAACGCAGGCGAAGATGATCGCAGCGAAGTATGAGATCCCTCATATTTCTACTGGTGACATTTTCCGTTCTAATATCAAGAATGGTACAGAGCTTGGAAAGAAGGCAAAGGAATACATGGATCAGGGACTTCTTGTTCCGGATGAGCTGACGGTAGACCTCGTGATTGACCGCCTGGGACAGGAAGATTGCCAGAAGGGTTACATCCTTGACGGATTCCCGAGAACGATTCCGCAGGCAGAGGCACTGGATGCGGCACTTACAAAACGCGGAGAAAAAATGGATTTTGCTGTGAATGTAGATGTGCCGGATGAAAACATCGTGAACCGGATGTCCGGAAGAAGAGCATGTGCAAAGTGCGGAGCAACGTATCATATTGTATACAATCCGTCCAGCAAGGGAGATATTTGTGATGTCTGCGGCGATACACTGATCCTTCGTGATGATGATAAGCCGGAAACCGTGCAGAAGAGACTGGGCGTATATCACGACCAGACACAGCCGCTGATTGAGTACTATTCTTCTCAGGGAATTCTGAAAACAGTAGATGGCACGCAGGATATGAATGACGTATTTGCTGCTATTAATTCCATTCTTGGAGAGTAATATTCCATTATTGAATTTAAGACGCAGGATGTGCGTCATTGGAGGTAAAAAATGTCGGTTACCATAAAATCTGCAAGAGAGATAGAGTTGATGAGGGAAGCAGGACGGCTGCTTGAAATCGTACACAACGAATTAAAGGATGCAATCCGTCCGGGAATTTCCACATTGGAATTGAATAATATCGGGGAGAAAGTGATCCGCGGATTCGGATGTGTACCGAACTTCCTGAATTATAACGGTTTCCCGGCATCCTTTTGTATATCAGTGAACGATGAAGTGGTACACGGTATTCCGAAGAAAAACAGAATTTTGCACGAAGGCGATATCGTAAGTATTGATGCGGGGCTGATTTATCAGGGAATGCATTCCGATGCGGCCCGTACTTACGGGGTAGGTCAGATCTCTCCGGAAGCACAGAAGCTGATCGATGTGACACGTGAGTCCTTCTTCCGGGGAATTGAATTTGCAAAGGCAGGCCACAGGCTGCATGAGATTTCAGCCGCGGTCGGTGATTATGCGGAATCCTTTGGATATGGAGTGGTACGTGATCTGGTCGGACATGGAATCGGCAAGGCGCTGCATGAAGATCCTCAGGTGCCGAACTTCCGTCAGAGATCACGCGGCATTCGTCTGATACCCGGCATGACGCTCGCAATTGAACCGATGATTAATGCCGGACGAGCGGATGTAGAGTGGCTCGATGATGACTGGACCGTAGTGACAGAGGATGGAAGCCTTTCTGCCCATTACGAAAACACAATTTTGATTACAGACGGTGAACCGGAGATTCTGACGTTAACCGAGTAAAAGAGATTGCCGTTAACGGCTGCTGTATTGTGGAATAATAACGTAACTGTCTACAGCGCAGATGGCATGGAGGATTTGAATGAAAGTCTGGAAATCTGAGATGCTGGCGATATCAAGAGCCGGTCATGACAAAGATGAGGTTTATGTGATTCTGGAAGAAAATGACGGTTACTGTCTGCTATGCGACGGAAAACGCAGACTTCTGGAAAAACCTAAAAAGAAAAAAACGATACACGTACAGAAGATCAAACACCTCCCCGAATCATTGCGTTTGATGATGGAGGATATCAAAACAGATGCTGATGTTCGGAGAATTCTGAAGGAGTACCGTAAAATACAGGAACTCCGGAAAGAACAAAAGAATACTGCACCTGAAGAGGAACAGGTATGATATATCCCTGAGATGTATTTCCCCTAATGAGAGGAAATTGAGGCTGATGAAAAGGGCGCCCTGAGGGCGTGCAGATCGTTCCTGCGGGACGATTGTTATATGAGTTTGACAAAACAGGAGGTTCATATGTCAAAAGCAGATGTAATTGAAGTGGAAGGTACCGTACTGGAGAAGCTTCCGAATGCGATGTTTAAAGTAGAGCTGGTAAATAAGCATGTCGTACTCGCACATATCAGCGGAAAGCTCCGCATGAATTTTATCCGTATCCTTCCGGGAGATAAGGTGACGATTGAGTTATCACCGTATGACCTGACAAAGGGAAGAATTATCTGGAGAGACAAGTAAAAAATGCTTGCAATTCTTTCCAGACAATGATATAATCACTTTTGAACTTTGTGTGGAGACGCTCTCTCTGCGTCTATTTTTGCGTGCAGGAATGGATTTTCGTTTCTGCGTGCAGAAAGTCAAACATCCACGAAGCAGATACCAACTGGTGAAAGGAGGTTTAGCCATGAAGGTTAGATCATCAGTGAAACCGATCTGTGAAAAGTGCAAGGTAATCAAGAGAAAAGGTAATATTATGATTATCTGTGAGAATCCGAAGCACAAACAGAGACAGGGTTAAGCACTATTGGCGGAAAGAGGAAAGTCCTCCTCCGGGGATAAGCCCTGAGGCACTCACAATATAACGATGGAATAATCAAGAACATAATTCTTTTATATATAGATCTATGGGATTTTATTTCGTTGCGATATTGCTTTTAATACCAACACAGGATATGGCAGTCCACGATTCTGTACAAGAACCGCCGTGCAGGATGAGTATGCCGTGCAAGGATGCTGCAGAGATATCTGACTATGTGCTTCAGCGTGAAATTGCGGAAGCCGGTTCGGTCAGATATACATACCTTCATCCATAGCTTAATGGGTTGGAAAGGCCGCCTTCTGACAGCGGCTGGGCAGCTATGCCTGCCCCAATTAGAGACAATAAGCAGCCAGATGCAGGAATTGGCTGCGCACTAAGAAAATGGAGGAACAAATACATGGCTCGTATTGCTGGTGTAGACTTACCAAGAGAAAAACGTGCAGAGATCGGTTTGACCTATATCTACGGAATTGGCCGTACAAGTGCAAACAAGATCCTCGCAGCAGCGAATGTAAATCCTGATACTCGTGTCAGAGATTTAACCGATGAGGAAGTAGGAAGAATCCGTGATATCATCGACGAACATTACATGGTAGAAGGTGATCTCAGAAGAGATGTAGCCCTGAATATCAAGAGACTTCAGGAAATCGGATGCTACAGAGGAATCCGTCACAGAAAAGGCCTTCCGGTTCGTGGTCAGAAGACAAAGACAAATGCGAGAACCAGAAAAGGTCCGAAGAGAACGGTTGCAAACAAGAAGAAGTAATCCAGAGGCAGCATAAATTGTATCGATGCGCCTGAGTGGTTACAGTACCCCAGAGGTTGATCATTTATCGAGAAAGTAGGTTAGTTTAAATATGGCTAAAAAAGTTGCAGCAAAAAAAGTGACAAAAAAGCGCGTAAAGAAAAACGTTGAACGCGGACAGGCACATATTCAGTCATCCTTCAACAACACAATCGTTACACTGACGGATGCACAGGGAAATGCTCTTTCATGGGCAAGTGCCGGTGGTCTTGGATTCAGAGGTTCAAGGAAATCTACTCCGTATGCAGCACAGATGGCTGCAGAAACTGCTACAAAGGCAGCATTAGTACATGGTTTGAAGACAGTTGACGTATTCGTAAAGGGACCGGGATCAGGAAGAGAAGCAGCAATCCGTGCGCTCTCAGCAAATGGTCTTGAAGTTATCAGTATCCGCGACGTAACCCCGGTACCGCACAACGGATGTCGTCCGCCAAAACGCAGAAGAGTCTAATCAGGGAGGTCTATAGAAATGGCAGTTAACAGAGTTCCTGTTCTTAAAAGATGCAGATCACTTGGTCTTGATCCGATTTATTTGGGAATTGATAAAAAATCCAACAGAGAGCTGAAACGCGCAAACCGTAAGGTAAGCGAGTATGGTCTTCAGCTTCGTGAAAAGCAGAAAGCAAAATTCATCTACGGTGTGCTTGAGAAGCCGTTCCGTAACTACTATAAGAAAGCAGACAGAATGCCGGGCATGACAGGTACAAACCTGATGGTTATGCTTGAGACAAGACTGGACAACGTAATCTTCCGTCTGGGCTTTGCAAGAACCAGAAAAGAAGCAAGACAGATCGTTGACCATAAGCATGTACTTGTAAACGGCAAGCAGGTGAACATCCCGTCCTACCTTGTAAAGGCTGGTGACACCATCGAAATCAAAGAGAAGTGCAAAGGCTCTCAGAGATACAAAGATATTCTGGAGGTAACAGGTGGAAGACTTGTTCCGGAATGGCTGGAAGCAGATGCTGAGGCACTGAGAGGAACTGTAAAAGAGCTTCCGTCAAGAGAAGCAATCGATGTTCCGGTAAATGAAGTGCTTATCGTCGAGTTGTATTCTAAATAAAGCGTAATTATTGTTCAGCCCAGTAAACCCAAAGGAGGGGCATAAGTTGTTCGATTTCAACAAACCTAAAATTGAAATAGCCGAGATGTCAGAGGATAAGAGATTTGGAAGATTTGTGGTAGAGCCGCTGGAACGTGGCTATGGTACGACTCTTGGAAACTCTCTGAGAAGAATTATGCTTTCTTCTCTGCCGGGTGCCGCAGTCAGCCAGGTCAAAATCGAAGGCGTACTTCATGAATTCAGCTCCATCCCAGGCGTGAAGGAAGACGTAACAGAGATTATTATGAATCTCAAGTCACTGGCCATCAAGAATACCAGTGAAACGAATGAAGCCAAAGTTGCGTACATTGAGTTTGAAGGCGAAGGCGTAGTGACAGGTGCAGATATTCAGGCAGATCAGGATATCGAGATCATGAATCCGGATCAGGTAATTGCAACGCTGAATGGCGGTGCAGACAGCAAGCTCTACATGGAGCTTACAATTACCAAGGGTCGTGGCTATGTGAGTGCGGAAAAGGGCAAGTCAGAGGATATGCCGATTGGTGTGATCGCTGTCGATGCAATCTACACTCCGGTTGAGCGTGTGAATCTGACTGTTGAGAATACGCGTGTAGGTCAGATTACAGACTACGATAAGCTGACATTGGATGTATATACGAATGCGACATTGGAGCCGGACGAGGCAGTCAGCCTTGCTGCGAAGGTATTGAGCGCTCATCTTGGATTGTTCATTGACCTTTCCGAGAATGCAAAGTCTGCAGAGGTCATGATTGAGAAAGAGGACAATGAGAAAGAGAAGGTTCTGGAGATGAATATCGATGAACTTGAGCTTTCCGTGCGTTCCTTCAACTGTCTGAAGAGGGCTGGTATCAATACGGTAGAAGAGCTTTGCAACAGAACATCTGAAGATATGATGAAGGTTCGTAATCTGGGCCGCAAGTCTCTGGAAGAGGTTCTTGGCAAGCTGAAAGAGCTTGGACTTTCACTGAATCCGAGCGAAGAGTAATTGTATCATCCGGGAGACGGAACAGATGCCGTGCGGATAAGAAACAATTATGGATATATAGTACACGATGGATTACAAAGCATATAGTCAGTAAGCCCGAAGAGCGTGGTTATGTGTTCCAGAATGGAGGAAATTTAAAATGTCAGGATATAGAAAACTCAGCAGAACAGCCGATCAGAGAAAGGCTCTGCTCCGCAATCAGGTAACAGCTCTTATCTACAGGGGCAAGATCGTTACAACAGAAGCTAAGGCAAAGGAAGTTCGTAAGATTGCTGAAGGACTGATCGCTCTTGCTGTAAAGGAAAAAGACAACTACGAGACCGTTACAGTTACTGCTAAGGTTGCTCGTAAAGACAAGGACGGTAAGAGAGTGAAGGAAGTCGTAGACGGCAAGAAGGTTACCGTATACGATGAAGTTCAGAAGGAAATCAAGAAGGATAAGCCAAGCAGACTGCACGCAAGACGTCAGATGCTGAAGGTGCTTTATCCGGTGACTGAAGTTCCGAAGGAAGCAGCAGGAAGAAAGAAAAACACAAAGTCAGTTGATCTTCCGGCAAAGCTTTTTGATGAAATCGCTCCGAAGTATGCAAACCGCAACGGTGGTTACACCAGAATCGTTAAGATCGGTCAGCGCCGCGGAGATGGAGCTTTGGAAGTAGTTCTTGAATTAGTATAAGATGTTGACAGAGACGGGACTTTCAGATATGGAAGTCCCGTTTTTTATGAATAACAGTTTATCATGCAGGCAGGGCTTCGGTTTGTTTGGCAAGGGCTGTTCATTCATTGATTGGATAAGGGTAGAATTTCTATGGAGTATTCGGAATTTATCATTTTCATTATGGAATTGCTCGGGACAATCTCATTCGCATCCTCAGGAGCTATGCTGGGAATCCAGAGAAAAATGGATATCTTTGGAGTAAATGTGCTTGGAGTCACAACTGCTGTCGGAGGCGGAATGATCCGTGATTTGATTCTGGGTGTAAATCCGCCGATGATGTTCCAGAATTCAGTTTATGCACTTGTAGCAGTTGCGGCTTCTACCGTTTTATTTATTGCTGTCTATATAAGACGCCAGCTCTTTTCCGGCAGCTTTCAGGTCTGGTATGATAAGACTATGATGCTCTGTGATACGGTTGGGCTGGGGATTTTTACGGTGGTAGGTGTGCATTCCGCTGTGAATGCAGGATTTTCCTATAATCGTTTTCTGATGGTATTTGTCGGTGTGCTGACAGGAGTCGGAGGCGGAATGATGCGTGATATTATGGCGGGAACGATGCCGTATATTTTTGTGAAGCATGTCTATGCGGTTGCCTCGCTTGCAGGCGCCCTTGCATGTGCATTTCTCTACCCGTATGTGCCGAAGCTGGCAGGGATGCTGATCGGTGCGGGGATTGTAATCGTGATTCGCTTTCTGGCCGCACATTATCTTTGGAATCTGCCGCATATCGAGTAGGATGGCCGGAACTGCCATGCGCAGTCAGGATATGGAATTTGCGGATTTTGAATGTATCAGAGACTCTGAAGTCAATTGCGGCAGGGAAACAGCGCTGGTCTGTGGCTTGCATGGCGTAAGGCTGAATAGTAACAATCTGTTTGAAACAGGACGAAAACAGGACGCTTGAGATTCCGCTGGCTTTAGACGATAGGTATTTATATGAAGCTGGAGAAATAAAAACGACAGGCTGGCGCCAGAAGATAAGGCCATCCTGTCGTTTTCAATTATTGTTCCATCTGACGCCCCATGAATCCCGCCGCGCATTTGGCCAGAACCTGTTCTGTTTCGCCCATCTTGCGGCTGCTGTCCTTGCTTCGCAGGATTACGGAACCAATGACATCTCCTTCACAGAGAATCGGGCTGATCACCTGCGGCATACCATTTTCTATGTCGTCATTCGTGATATGCACATAATTTCTACTCTGGGCATCTGTCAGAATGTGTTCACGTTCATTCATGACTTCCTCAAGTTCTCCAGTGACAGGAGAGCCAACGGCTTCCTTCTTGATGCCTCCTGCAGCGGCGATGACCTGATCCCGGTCGGTAATGTACACACCGTGACCGGATGCGGATGCGAGTGCTTCTGCATATTCCTTTGCAAAGGAGCCAAGCTCACCGATCGGTGAATATTTTTTCAGGATAATTTCTCCCTCCCGGTCCGTAAATATTTCCAATGGATCAGCCTCCCGGATGCGAAGTGTCCTGCGGATTTCTTTTGGGATAACGACACGGCCAAGGTCGTCGATTCTTCTCACAATTCCAGTTGCTTTCATAATGATTCCTCCATATTCACAGTATAACGTTTATCCAGAGCGTGTCTGAAACCTGTTTTGCAGAATCGCGGAAATATGTTTTCAAACATGTTCTGAAGTCATTCTATCAATTCTGTTCACGGAAAAGGTATGGAACAGTTAGTTCATCTGACTCTATTATCTGTAAAAATGGCGAAATTATGCACTGTATCCAAAAAGGGAAAGCCGTTTGTATCTATAGAGACACGAAACTGCTGGAATGGTTTATTCGAGTTTCAGCGCTTCCCGTCCCATCTGCTCAAGCAAATCACTTTTGATTTTGAATAAACGGTCGGACAAGTCTACGTATACATTGTGCGGGTTTGCAAAACGTTTTGTCTCATCCCAGAGAGTAGCCTTTTCACGGGTACAGTAATCGCGGATTTCCATAACAGAAGGCGAAGTATAGACGCATTCGCCCTTCAAAAATACCGGAACAAGCATTTCACGGAGCGTATACGTACCACCCTTGATCTTAGTCTTTTTCCAGGTCTCAATCGGGTCAAAAATGATCAGATCCTGTGAAGTATCATAGACCTCGTCTGTCAGGCAAATCAGGTCCGCACGGATTTTGCAGGTTTCATTATCGTAGATGCGGAGAATCTTTTTATTACCCGGATTGGTGATCTTTTCTGTATTTTCAGAAAGCTTGATCTTCGGAATGAATTCTCCAGTCTTTTCATCCAAGACAGCAGCCAGCTTGTATACGCCGCCGAAAGCAGGGCAGTCTTTGGATGTAATCATATTGGTGCCGACTCCCCATGAGGTGATTGCCGCACCCTGCGTCTTCAGGCTGTCGATCAGATATTCATCGAGGTCGCTGGAAGCAGAGATAACAGCATCTGTAAATCCGGCTGCATCAAGCATCTTGCGTGCCTTCTTGGACATATATGCGAGGTCACCGCTGTCGAGGCGGATTCCGTAATTTTTCAGTTCAATACCGGCTTCACGCATCTCAGTAAAGATACGGATGGCATTCGGTACACCGGAACGGAGTGTATCATACGTGTCAACGAGCAGCAGGCATGCGTCCGGATACAGCTCAGAATACTTCTTGAATGCGGTGTATTCGTCCGGGAAGCTCATGATCCAGCTGTGTGCATGGGTTCCTTTGACTGGTACATCAAAGAGCTGGCCTGCAAGGACATTCGAAGTACCGATGCAGCCGCCGATCATCGCGGCACGGGCACCGTAGATACCGGCATCCGGCCCCTGCGCACGGCGAAGCCCGAATTCCATGATACCGTCTCCGCGTGCTGCCTGTACAACGCGGGCAGATTTTGTGGCAATCAGGCTCTGATGGTTTAAAATTGTCAGAATCGCTGTCTCTACGAGCTGAGCCTGCATAATAGGTGCAATGACCTTCAGCATAGGCTCATGCGGGAACATAACGGAACCTTCCGGGATTGCGTAGATATCTCCCTCAAAATGGAAATCCTTCAGATATTCCAGAAAATCTTCATGAAAGATATGAAGACTTCTGAGATAATTGATGTCGTCGTCAGAAAAGCGGAGGTTCTTGATATAGTCAATGACCTGCTCCAGTCCTGCGGCGATTGCATAGCCATTACCGCAGGGATTCTTACGGTAAAAGGCATCAAAAATGACCGTTTCAGAAGAATTGCTCTCGAAATAGCCCTGCATCATGGTAAGTTCATATAAGTCAGTTAAAAGTGTCAGATTCATCGTACTCATAAGGAACGCTCCTTTTCATCACTGTATTTGATATAGAAGTATATCATATTTTCTGCAATTATAACAGTAAATATGGGAGAAAACTTGGGGACTTCCCAAAAAGGTAATTTGATTCTATTCGTGTTTTGTTGACTACGAACGGATACCCGCCACGAACCCGGGACACCCCACGCAAACGCGGGTAACGCTCCGACGAGCTAACTGCTAACTCCGACCATTGGTCACAAGGAATCCACCAGGCTTACGCCTGGTACCCCTTCTGACAGATAGCCGCTCAGGAGTGCCTTCGCGCCTAAGTCTACGTAAGCAGTGGATCTCGTCTACGCTAAAAGCACC
>JAUNGL010000106.1 GCA_030524665.1 Lachnospiraceae bacterium
TCCGTGAATGATTCGCCTTCTGCGCCCCCTGCCGCTGCCCTCCGATGCCTTTTGTGAACCTACAGAGCAGCCCAAATGCGGATTCCCGGCGTCCGTCCATCGTCAACTAAACACGAACTTAACTAAACTGTAATCCCAAATGCAGCCCCTGACAATTTAGCAGTTGACAAAATGCCGCACTGATTCTAAAATAAACGCAATAATAAGAGGGAGTAGCTTGCATCACCGGGACATACCGGCGGTGTTATGTGGAGTCGTCATCACGATGCAAATCCGGCCCATATAAGCAAAAAGCAAGACTTTTATTGCAGAACACATGTTGTGCAGTAAAAGTCTTTTTCTTTGTGCAAATTCTGTCAGACAACTGCGCATAGAAAACGGACTCCCCGTTCTGTTCAGAAGAAAGGAGAAAAAATGGTACAGGCAATTATCTTATTCATCATCGGAT
This sequence comes from Lachnospiraceae bacterium, assembly GCA_030524665.1. Classification (GTDB taxonomy): domain Bacteria; phylum Bacillota; class Clostridia; order Lachnospirales; family Lachnospiraceae; genus Choladousia. The sequence goes on from JAUNGL010000106.1 coordinate 449, forward strand.
TGATCCTCATGTGTGTAGCCGGAGACAAATTCGTAGATGCTGCAGTCGGTATCTCCAAAAAGCTCGGCATCCCGCAGATTATCATCGGCGCAACCATTGTAAGTGTAGGGACAACTCTGCCGGAGGTACTGGTTTCTACGACAGCAGCACTCTCCGGCTCCTCTGCCATCGCTGCCGGAAATGCTTTCGGTTCCATTATCTGTAATACGGCGCTGATCGCAGCCTTTACGCAATTGTGCCGCCCAAGCAAAGACGTAGATACTTCTTCGTTTGGCTGGGCCATGGCCATGTTCCTCGCAATCGCAGCGGCACTGACTGTGATCGGCGCAGTATTCGGCTCTTATAACCGAATCACAGGTGTCTGTCTGCTGCTATGCGCAGTTGCATATGCGGTACTGAATATTCATTTTGCAGGGAAGAATACGGAGACTTCAGAAGAGACAAATGTGGAGGATCAGCCCGTCTCGAAGAATATCGTGATTCTGGTCATCTGCGCTGCACTGCTTTTCATCGGAGCCCGTCTGCTGGTGAATAATGGAATGTTCATCGCAGAAGCCATCGGTGTACCGGAACGTGTAATTGCCGTCACCTTCATCGCACTCGGAACCTCGCTTCCGGAACTTGTCACAGCAATTTCATCACTGCTGAAGGGCTTTTCCGATGTATCACTCGGAAATATTATCGGTGCCAACCTGCTAAATCTGGTATTGGTCATCGGGATACCGTCCACAATTGCAGGAATGACACTCGATACACAAGTAGCAAGAGTGGATGCCCCTCTCGGTATTCTGGTCATGCTGATCCTGCTGATGCCGTTCTTTGTGAAGAAAAGGGGATACCGTCTGCAGGGTGCCGTATTGCTTGCTATTTATGCCGTATACTGTATTTCCCAGTTTTAATATTTCATAAGTTCAAAAAGCTGCATACCAATTTGTGTCTGTTGCCAGATGGCAGATCATTGGAATGCAGCTTTTTTCATACGAATTCTATTTCAATCTAAAGTATTTCACTGTACGATGCGCACCATAAGTTCTTTTCTGTCAATCCTCTGCACGCACAGTGCTTTCCCTTATACCTGCACCAGACTGTACAGCACGCTTACATAGTCTCCCTTCATCTCCGGCACCAGCAATCCTGCACGCATCAGCAGTTCCCCGCTGTACCGCTTTCCGGTTCCCTCCAGCTCATATACGGCATCCTTATCCAGTCCCTTCAGCATAATGGTACGGCTGTGATAGTTCGGTCGTGCTCTCACCTGAATATACGTCACAAGGCTTCTTCTTCTGTCCTGGCTGGTCACCTGCCAGCAGTCATAGAGGTGGTTATCTCCCGCGGAAGCAATCCGGTAATAATCTCCCTCTCTTACCAGATCATTATATTTATGGTACAGTTCCACCTGTCCCGGTATCTGGTTCTGCTCCTCCTCGCTGATTCTCGTCACGTCAAGCTCATAGCCGAAGGTGCCGGCAAGCGCTACATGTCCTCTCGTCTCAAACGGCACCACTCTGCCTGTTACATGGTTCGGACAGTCACTGACGTGTGCACCAATACAGGAAAGCGGGTACAGAAGTGCCGTCCCCTCCTGTATTGCCAGACGCTCCATGGCATCGGTATCATCTGAACACCAGATCTGCGGACTGTAGTAGAGCATTCCCGGATCGAATCTGGCTCCTCCGCTGGAACAGTTCTCCAACAGCAGGTTGGGAAACTCCTGCAGCAGCCGTTCCTGAAGCTGATAGACACCGAGCATATACCGATGGCTCAATTCACCCTGACGTTCTCCTGAAAGCCCATAGCTGGAAAGATCGGTCAGATGACGGTTCATATCCCATTTGACATAGGAGATTTCAGCACTCCTTAAAACAGAAGCCACTGCTTCATAGACGTAATCCACGATCTCCTGTCTGGATAAATCCAGTACATACTGGGCACGCCCCTGTGTGGCCGGACGGCCCGGGATCTGGATTGCCCAGTCCGGATGTGCTTCATACAGTCTGGACTTCGGAGATACCATCTCCGGCTCAAACCACAGTCCGAATTTCATACCAAGTCCGGTGATTCTGTCCGCCAGCGCGGTCAGCCCGCCCGGAAGTTTCTTCTCATTCACCTGCCAGTCTCCGAGTGAACAGTCGTCGGTATCACGTTCTCCAAACCAGCCGTCATCCAATACCAGCATCTCAATTCCAAGCCGTTTTGCCTCCCTGGCAATCTCAAAGATTTTCTCTGCATCAAAGTTAAAATAAGTCGCTTCCCAGTTATTGAGCAGAACCGGACGCTTCTGATGAAGCCACGGACTACGGATCAGATGATTCCGGTAAAGACGGTGGAATTCATGCGTCATACCGTCAAGGCCGCAATCAGAATATACGAGAATCACTTCCGGAGTCTGAAATGTCTCTTCCGGAGCAAGCTTCCAGCAAAAGCCTTCCGGATTGATCCCCATCGTCATACGCACATGGTCATACTGCGTCTTTTCCGCCTGCGCAGTAAAATTGCCGGAATATACAAAATGCATTCCGTAGACCTCTCCTGCCTCCTGTGTCGTATGTTTTCCGAGCAGTGCGAGAAACGGATGCTCCTGATGGCTGCTCTCTCCTCTTCCGGAAGCCACACCCTGTCTGCCGTGTGCCAGCGGACGGCGTTCCATATGACGTTCCCGTGCCCAGGCCCCCGCCAGTGTCAGCATCTCATACTCTTTATCCTCCATATCCAGGCATACACTGTAAACACGATCCAGATACAACGCTTCCTGTGAATGATTTTCGATTCTGACGCTCCGTGCAATTGCATCTGTATCATCGAAAACACTGTAAGACAGTATCACATCCAGCTTCAGTATTTCATCCCGGCAGAGAATTTCCAGTGTCTGGCACTTTCCGTTTTCCCGGCAGCTTTCCGGTGAAGCGGAAGTATCTGCGCCGGGCTGCATATGTTTCTCAACAGATCCTTCAAATGTGGCCGGAAGTCCCGGAAGCTCCGGTTTGCCGTCAAAAATCCAGTGCGATACATAATGCAGCTCACACGCGCTGTATCCCTGTTCTGTCCGTACCTTCAGGCAGTCTTCCCTGAAATCTCCAATTCCCCATGTAGAATACTCCATCGGAAACAACTCCAGAAATGATGCTTTTTCCCTCAGATTTACTTCCGGAGTGAATGGTGCTTCTTCTGTCCGCATCAAATATCCTGCTCTGTGATCCTCCATCCTCTTTCCGTAGTAGATATGCCCGAGCCAGTCTTTCCCTGCGATCCCGCACAGATACGTTGTATTCGGCGTCTGAATCTGAAATACTCTTTCTTCTTCAAAATAAGTAATTTCCATGTTTTTCCCCCTTCGTATGTACTACAGCTTTACGGCATCTGTCCGGCCGACTGTAAATTTTGTCCTTTCAATCAGTCAAATCCCCCGCAACATCTGCACTCTTTTTCAGTCGGTGCTAAACGTCTGCCACCGATATACAGCACTGCCAAATGTTCATGCAGACATGACCACCTGATCCGCTGCCTGAACGAATAAGCTTCTCATCCCCGCAGTTGATGAGTCATAATATCAAAATAATATTTTCCGGAACAGATCTCTCACAAGATTTCTGCTGTGCTCATCCAGTCCCCGCAGGATTCCTGCCAGCTTCCCAAACTGATAAAGCGGTCTTTTTAGCAGCTCATACACTGTGCTGATCCGTGCAGTACTGAAAATATGATACAACACATCTACAGTCTCAATCACCTGCTCCTTCGGAAGCGAATCAATCCACGCGTTCAGCATGCGCATCCTCCTGCTGTTCCTCCGGTAGACCCGTTTCCGGTAGACAAACTGACCATTCCATATCTTCCAGCGCAGGAGGTCATGCTGGATCACACCGCGCCCATAGCTTCTTACCACACGGTATCCCGCATGGTTGGCAAACAGCATCCCGATCATCGACTCCTCAGGCACGATTTTGCAAAAACGGTCCGCAATGGCCAGAAAGCCGGGACGCGCATAAAACTCTTTTCTGAATCCCGGTCCATCAAAGCTGTAAATTCTGCAGATTCTCCTCTGCACCTGCCCAGTTGCATACGCTGCGGCAAAAGCCGCCAGATTCCCGCCCTTAGAGTGACCCCCCAGAGCAATCCTGCCCTCCGTATACCTTGCCGTCTTCAAAAGATATGCAGCCGCTCTCCGCTGCGCCGGGATAGATTCCATAAATGACATATTGAAATCCTCTTTCCAGCCGACCAGGCTTTCATCCGTCCCTCGATAAGAAACAAAAATACTCCTCTCACCGAGAAACAGTGTAACTGCGGCAAACTGCAGTTCCTTCTCCGCATCAAAATCACTGACAAAATAGTTCAGACGGATCTTTCCATATCGTCTGCTGTCACAGATCAGGCGAAAGATTTTCCGATAGGTTTCTCCATAAATTTCATCTTCAAAAATATGTTCAAAACGCGGATGCTGCCTGATTTCCTCCCAGCCCAATGAGGGCTGCCGTCCAAACCCCGGCACAACACCGTCAAACTTCAGATAAGAAAGCTGCGAAAGCAACAGGGCATCCACTTCCGAAAAAGGAGCCTCACGGAACGTTTTTCCTCTGTATTCTCTGAGATATCTCAATAAGTTATATTTCATAGAAGCCACCTCCGGCACTCCCTGTTAATGCACGCTGCACACAATCACACCATTTTATCTGTGAATACTTTCAATTGCTCCGTTTTCACCTATCACTACCAGAACGCCTTCTGAGGGAAGCGGCACCGCCGGATTCATATTGATATCCATCACATCCCCGTTTTTATAACCGATCACATTCACATGATATTTTTCGCGGATACGCAGCTCCTGCAGCGTCCTTCCACGCCATGCTCTCGGAATCTCCATCTCTACCAGGCTGTATTTCGGCGACAGTTCAATCCAGTCCATAAAATTATCCACCACAATATATTTTGCAGTCTTCTTTCCCATCTCAAGTTCAGGAAAGATGATCTTGTGCGCGCCGACGCTTTTCAGGATTTTTTCATGTGTTTTATTCCTCGCCTTGGCAAAAATACGCGGAACCCCAGCCTCGTGGCACATCATGACCGTAACGATGCTGGCTTCCAGACTCTCCGTAATGGCTACTATAGCTCCGTCCATATTATGGAGTCCCAATCCCTCAAAGGCATCCGGCTCTTCGATATTCACACAGACCGCATAGCTGACATAGCCTGCGATATCCTGAATCAACTCCGCATTGTGGTCCACGACCATTACCTCGCATCCCAGCTCCTCCAGCGTGACTGCCACGCTCCAGCCAAATTTCCCTGCTCCAAATACAACATACTGTTTTTTCATCCTACACCTCTGTTTTCAGACTCGTCCTGTCCCATGCCGTTATCCTACCATAATCCGCTCATCCGGAAGCTTCCGTTTGCTCTTTTTCCGGCCGACCTTCGATGCAAACATCAGCGCCATTGTCACCGGACTCAGCCTTCCGAGATACATCAATATAATAATCACCAGCTTCCCTGCATCAGAAAGAGCTGGAGTAATCCCTGTCGTAAGCCCGACTGTCGCCACAGCAGAGATCACCTCATACAATGCCTCTGTCAGACTGACCGGCTCCACCACAAGAAGCAGCAGAGTTCCTGTGAGCACAGCCAGAAAGGATACCGTAAAGACAGAAAAACCTGTCCGTACATTGGATGAAGGTATTTTTCTGCGGAAGCACTCCGTATCTTCCTTTCCCTTCAGGACCGACCAGCAGGTCAGAACCAGCATAGCGACCGTTGTAGTTTTCACACCGCCTGCCGTCCCTCCCGGACTACCCCCGATAAACATCAGAATACACGACAGCATCCTCGTCTGCTCCCGGAACAGATTCTGCGGAATTGTAAAAAAGCCTGCCGTCCTTGTCGTCACAGACTGAAACAGCGCAGCCAGCCATTTTTCCCAAAATCCCAGACCGCCCAATGTCTCCGGATTTCCATATTCCATCAAAAAAACTCCGACTGTACCGGAAATCACAAGCAGCGCTGTCATGGAAAGTGCCAGCTTCGTATGAAGCCGCATCCGCTCATATGCCCTGCGGACAGAACACTCTTTCCGGACGATACGCACGATCGCCAATGTCACATCGCGCCATACCAGAAATCCGAGCCCGCTGACAATGATCAGCAGAATCGTAACGAGATTTACCAGCGGCGTTCTCACATAATCTCCCAGGCTGTTTTCTCCGATAATATCGATTCCTGCATTGCAGAAACAGGATACAGAATGAAAAACTGCATACCACAGTCCCCTTGCCAACCCGAACTCCGGGACAAACTGAATTGCATATCCGGCCGCACCAAGTCCTTCGATCAGAAATGTCCCGCGGATCATATACCGCATCGTCGTAACCAGACCACTCATGGTATCCAGATCATAGCCCTGTTGGATAATGACACGATTCCGCAGCGTAATCTGCTTCCTCAGTATCAGAAATGTCCCCATAGTACAGGCAATGATTCCAAAACCGCCGAGTTGAATCAAAATCAGCAAAATCATCTTACCTAGCCCTGTGAACTGCGTTGCAGGCACAATCGTCACCAATCCGGTTACGCATACCGCAGAACACGAAGTAAACAGTGCATCCATCCATGCAAGCCACTTTCCATCCGCATTGCAGACCGGAAGCGACAAAAACAGGCTGCCGATCAGAATCGCCGCCGCAAATCCCGCTGCCATCATCTGGCTGGCGGTCATGTGCTGGCTGATTTTCTTCAGGAAACGGCTTCGCCGTTTCCACAGATATCCCATATTCCTCATAAAAATTCCTCTGATATGCAAAGTCCTGTGTCCCGCTTCTACTTAAAATCCCTCTGCCGTACAATCTCAAATGCCAGCACTCCTGCTGCCACCGATGCATTCAGAGAATCGATATCCCCCTTCATCGGAATCGCTGCGGTAAAATCGCACTTTTCCTTAATCAGACGGCTCACCCCGTCACCTTCACTCCCGATCACGATACCGATCGGCCCTGTCAGATTCATCCGGTACATCACTTCTCCGTCCATGTCGGCACAGACAAACCAGATGCCTTCCTTCTTCAGTTCTTCCATCGTATTTCCGAGATTGGTCACTCTTGCCACCGGAGTATAATTCAGCGCCCCGGCCGATGCACGCGCCACGGTAGCGGTAAGCCCAACGGCACGGCGCTTCGGGATGATGACACCGTGTGCTCCTGCCTGATTCGCAGTACGGATAATTGCTCCCAGATTATGCGGATCCTCAATATTATCCAGCAAAAACAGAAACGGTGCTTCTCCCTTCGCCCGTGCTGCAGCCAGAATATCCTCTACCTCAGCGTACTCATACGCCGCCGCATAAGCGATCACGCCCTGATGCTTCCCGGTTACGGAAATCTGATCCAGACGCTCCTTCCGCACAAAATCGATGACCGTTCCGTATTTCTTTGCCTCGCGCTTGATCGACTGGATCGGTCCATCCTGACATCCGTCCTGAATCAGCAGCCGGTCAATCGTCTTCCCTGCACGAAACGCTTCCAGTACTGCATTTCTTCCTTCGATAATTCTGGAATCCTCTGCTTCTCTGCGTTCCACTTTTCCCTGCTTCTCGCCTGTGTATTCCTTTCTCCCCGAGTTCTCTTTCATATGCTCTTCACGATACATTTTTCCCATATCAGCCCTCTTTATCATATCCATTTTCGTTTTTCTCTGGCTCGTCCCTGTTCATCCGCCATTTCGAGGTTTTCTCCGGCTCTCTTCGAACTTTCTCCATCCGGTCTCTTTTCTCCGGCTTTCTGTGATCCTTCTGCAGCCTGCTTCTTTTCTCCGGCTTCCTGTGATCCTTCTATAGCCCGCCTCTTTATCAGTCTGACATCCTGAGATCTTCTTCAGCATTTTCTTTTCCCCGGTATTCTGAGGTTCTTCTGACCCATTTGTTTTATCCGGCGCTTAAAGATTTCTCCAACTCGGCTGGAATTCAAACAGGCCAAAAATATTTTCTCCAATCCCTCACCCGACGTCCAGAAGCTCCAGGCCCCTGCGCACGAGCTCATTCATCCGCGCAAAATCCTCCTGCAAATACAGATATCCGATCACCGCCTCGAATCCGGTCGCTTCGAGATACTCCTGCATACTGGCATTCTTCGCCTTCGTGTACGGCTTGGAATTGTGCCCCCGGCGGTATATCGCAGCCTCCTCCTCCGTCAGCTCCGGCAGAAGCCCCTGAATCATCCGTGCCTGCGTTTTCGCACTCACCAGAGAGGTCACCTTCTGGTGCAGCTTCTGCGGCTGGCAATTTGCACGCTTGACAAAAATCGTACGGATGATAACCTCGTACGCCGCATCCCCCAGGTAAGCCAGGGTCAGCGGCGAATATAATTTCCAGTCTTTTTCAGGGAGTCCGAAGGTTTCCTTCAGATTCCCTGAAAATGTCAGGTCTATGCTCTTTTCCATTTTACGCCCTCTCGCGTATCCAGAAGCGTGATGCCCTGCTCCAGAAGCTGGCTGCGGATCTCATCGGCACGTGCAAAATTCTTTGCCTTCCTTGCTGCCTGACGTTCCGCAATCAGCTGCTCGATCTCTGCATCCAGAAGCTCTTCCTTCTCCTCCGCAATAATTCCCATAATATCGCACAGCTTGATAATCTCATCGCGCACTGCACTCACAAAAGCTGCCGTATTCTCTGCGTTCACATTGCTGTTTGCATATTTCACCAGATCAAAAATAGCCGCAATCGCATCTGCTGTGTTGAAATCGTCATCCATCGCCTCATCAAAGCTGTTCTCAAATTCCATCACCTTCGCAAGCTCTGCCCTCTCAGCGTCTGTGATCTCACCCTGAACAGCCGCATCCTGAACATATTTCAGATTCGATACGGCATTTCGGATACGCTCCAGTGCATTCTTGGAGGATTCCATCAGCTCCGCACTGAAGTTCAGCGGGCTTCTGTAGTGTGCGCTCAGCATAAAGAAACGCAGCACCTGAAGGTCGTACTTCTCTGCGATCTCGCGCACGGTAAAGAAATTGCCGAGTGACTTGGACATTTTCCGGTTGTCAATGTTCAGGAAGCCATTGTGCAGCCAATAGTGTGCAAATACCTTGCCATTGCAGCACTCGCTCTGCGCGATCTCATTCTCATGGTGCGGGAAAATCAGATCCTCGCCGCCTGCGTGGATATCAATCTCCTCGCCGAGATACTTCTTTGACATCACGGAACACTCAATATGCCATCCCGGACGGCCGTCACTCCACGGGGACTCCCAGTACGGCTCCCCTTCCTTCTTCGGCTTCCAGAGCACGAAATCCAGCGGATCCTCTTTCTGTTCCTCACCCGTCACCAGAAGGGAACGGTTACCCGAACGCAGGTCATCCAGATTCTTATGTGAAAGCTTTCCGTATTCTTTGAACTTACGGGTACGGAAGTATACGGTTCCATCCACATTGTAAGCGTAGCCCTTCTCCATCAGGGTGGAGATCATCTCGATCATACCAGAGATTTCCTGTGTTGCCAGCGGATGTGTCGTCGCCGGCTTCACATTCATGCTCTCCATATCCTTCTTGCACTCTGCGATATAGCGCTCCGAAATCTCCTGCGCTGTTACGCCTTCCTCATTCGCCTTCGCAATAATTTTGTCATCCACATCCGTGAAATTCGATACAAAATTCACCTCATAGCCCTTATGCTCCATATAGCGGCGCACCGTGTCAAATACGATCATCGGGCGTGCATTTCCGATGTGGATAAAATTGTAGACCGTCGGGCCGCACACATACATGCTGACCTTTCCCGGTACAATCGGTACAAACTCTTCTTTTCTCTTAGACTGTGTGTTATATACTCTCATAAGATTCCTCTTCTTTCTGATTCTGTCCAAAAATGCCTTGTCTTCCACACGTTTGTGACTTCCTTTAGTCTATGCAAAATGTGCAGCTTTGTCAATTCTTTTTGGCGGAAACGCAGTTACATAATTCCCCAAAAAATCTCCGGCCATACGATCATGACCGGAGATTTTAAAAAACAGCATATTGCTTTACTAAACACCAAAACTCGACCCAACCTTATTATTTTATAAGCTATAAATCAGCGAATACCTTCTTAAAATTAGGTAGATTCAGAACTATACTACTTCATTAATAAATACCGTCATATCTGTACGATCCGCAGGCTTCATTTCTCCCAATTCCCGTATCATAATGAGAGGTACTACCGTTTCATTTATTAATGGCAGTTGTTCCGGACACCCGGCAACCCGGCAATTTCCTTTCTGGTTTCCATAGCTGCTGAGAATACCAAATACCTTTTCCTGATACTCTTTCTGCGCAATAATCTCCCGCAGTTCCATGCGACAGCCGATTCCGTCTTCCTCAGTTTCCGCATTTTCCTCCCAGCCAGACGTACAGAATGTTCCAACGATCCTCCCATCCGCCAGAATTACCATGACATCCCCGTTCTGACTGCGCTGTTCCGCCGCCAACCTTTCATAATAGCGGACATCCCTCCATATGAATACATCATACTGTTCCGAAAGAACAGCATTTACCATGTCTGCCAATTCCTGATATTCTTCCGTCCGCACTGCCCGGCAAACTGATTCGTTTCCATATTCCGCCCGGATATTTCCGGAGGAATCCCCGTTTCCCTTCTGACTCTCACAGAGCCCACGCCTGTCCTCAGGTTCTTCCGAAGCTTTAAGAAATCCTCTCCGCTGCCAGCCTGCAAACCGAAATCCAAATGGAAGATATATCTCCTTAGCTGCAGGCATCAGAAAGGTAAAAACCTCCCCTGCCTCCGCCATCTCGTGCATCGCCAGTTCGAGAAGCTCCCGCATCAGCCCCTGATGACGATAATCCTCCTCTGTGGCAACCGCCACAATATAGTGCAACGTCCGTATTTCACCATGCACGCTCACCTGAAACGGATTCAAATGCAGCATCGCATGAATCCCTTTCTCATCCTCAGCGACGTAAATTACATTATCACATATTTTCCATGTATAATAATAATCTACAAATGCTTTTTCATCCTCAGCAAATACCGTTTCATAGAGATGTCTCGTCTTCTCATGTTCTGCTCGTTCCAATTTCCGGATTTTCAAGTTATCGTTCTGCTTCATATCTCTGCTTTCATGTCTCCTGCTTTTAATCACCTGTTTTCCAAATCTAATTACTGCCTTTTCGTTTTACCGCCTCTGCTGCCGCCTCAGAATTTCAAATTTTCTCATCTTATTCTGCCTGTTCTACCGCCGGACAACTGCTGCATCCCATACAATGATTCCCCGGTACCTGCATCCTGTCATCAGCCGCCAGGTCATACAAGTTCTGAAGCAGGCAGACCGCCTGTGCCGATATTCCCTCACCGCTTCCGGTAAATCCCAGTCCTTCTTCCGTCGTTGCCTTGACATTGACCCGTCCTTCATCGATTCCAAGCGTCTCCGCAATATTTTTCTTCATCTGATCCAGATAATTCATCAGTTTCGGACGCTGCGCAATGATCGTCGCATCAATATTCTCGATCAGAAAACAATGTTCTCCCAACAGCTCTCCCACATGCTTCAGCAGAAGAATACTGGAAATTCCCTTATACTTCGGATCCGTATCCGGAAAATGTCTCCCGATATCCCCAAGTGCCGCCGCACCGAGCAGCGCATCCATAACCGCATGAAGCAGCACATCGGCATCTGAATGCCCCAGAAGCCCCTTTTCATACGGCACCTCAACACCTCCGAGAATCAGCTTCCTGTTCTCTGTCAATCTGTGCACATCGTATCCCATTCCTATCCTCATATACCTGATCCCTCCTGATTTTTCCTTATATATCCATACTTCATGCAAGTATGTCTCCCTTCATCAAACGATACCGGACACATCCATCAAATCTCTCCCACCAGAATCCATATAACCGGCATCAAGTCAACCGCCAAAACAAACGAAACCCCAGCTTTAGTATACCTCATTTTCACTTTAAATACAGCCCCATCTTCACGATACCGCCATCAAATAATTAAGGAGTTAATACTCTTCGTGTTTAGTTAATTACGAACGGACGCCGGGAATCCGCATTTGGGCTGCTCTGAAGGTTTACAAAAGGCATCGG
>JAUNGL010000107.1 GCA_030524665.1 Lachnospiraceae bacterium
TTTATTTTCCCTCGTGTGGATAACTTCTTTGAGTTGTCTGACAAAAATTTTCCCTTCCGAAACTTTACCATTGCTAAATTTCACTTTTTGGTTTAATATTAGCGTAGGAAAAAATGGTTTTTGGAGAATAGACTATGGACTTACTATTAGAAAAATGGGAAGAGATACTATATATCGTCAAAGTCGAACACGAACTTTCCGATATTTCGTTCAAAACATGGCTGAAGCCATTGGTAATTCACAGCGTAACTGACACCACTGTAAGAATTCTGGTTCCATCTGCACAGATGGGCATTGATTATATTACAAAAAAATATATGTTTCCTATTAAAGTCGCCATCGCTGAATTTACCGGAAAAGAATATGAGATCGAATTCATTCTTCCGGAACAGGCGGAAGCACTGGATGCAGAGAAAGAAAAAAAGAAACCTGCCCCTGTGATATCAAAAGAAGACCGAACATCCATCTCGGAACGTGCTAACCTGAATCCGAGGTATACTTTTGATACCTTTGTAGTCGGCAATAACAATAAATTTGCTCATGCAGCTGCACTTGCAGTAGCAGAATCTCCGGGAAAAATGTATAATCCTCTCTTTATTCACGGAGGCGCCGGACTCGGAAAGACGCATTTGATGCATTCCATAGCCCATTTTGTTCTGGAACAGAACCCGGAAAAAAAGGTACTCTATGTCACGAGTGAAACCTTTACGAACGAACTGATTGATTCCATCCGAAACGGGAATAATACTGCTATGACCAAGTTCCGCGAAAAATACCGGAATGTAGACGTACTGCTGATCGACGATATTCAGTTTATAATAGGAAAAGAATCTACCCAGGAAGAATTTTTCCATACTTTCAATGACCTGCATGGAAATAAAAAGCAGATTATTATATCCTCCGATAAACCACCGAAAGATATTGAAACACTGGAAGCTAGACTTCGTTCCCGCTTCGAATGGGGTCTGATCGCTGATATCTCTTCTCCTGATTTTGAGACAAGAATGGCTATCCTTCACCGAAAGGAAGAAAATGACGGTTATAATATAGATAATGAAGTTATCGAATACATAGCCATGAATATTAAGTCCAATATCCGTGAGCTGGAGGGAGCACTGAATAAACTGGTCGCTCTCAGCAATCTCGAAAACAGGGCAATCACCGTTGAGCTCGCCGAAGAAGCTCTGAAAGATATTATTTCACCGGATCATAAACGTGAAGTTACACCGAAACTGATCATCGATACGGTAGCGGAACACTTTCATATCACTCCGGATGATATAAAGAGTACAAAAAGAAATTCCGAAATCGTTTTTCCACGCCAGATTGCCATGTACCTCTGTAACACCATGACCAATGTAGGCCTGAAGCGTATCGGTGCCGAGATGGGAAACCGTGATCACTCTACAATCCTGCACGGTTCCAAAAAAATAAATTCCGAAATTCAGACCAATGATACTGTTAAGAACACGATTGAAATACTGAAAAAGAAGATTAATCCAAGTTGATAACCCGAAAGTTATCCACAAAGTTATCAACTTATCCACAGGATAACCAATCTAAGATGTTGTGGACATACAGTGAACACCTGTGAACAAATCTCAGGAACTTTATTTTCCACCTCACAAACAGCTTGAACCTCTGTGGACAACTTACATGTTTTTCTTTTCTTTTCCAGTTGTAGTCCAACCACTTATTCATAAACAAATTTCCCGTACTTACTGGGGTTGCAGGGCTTTTCCACAAATCCACACCCCCCTAAGGCGGCTACTGCGAATCTTTTTCATTATTATTTTTATAAAGGACGTTGACACACCATGAAAATCACCTGCCAGAAAAATGAATTACTAAAAAGCGTAAACATTGTTATGAAAGCAGTACCATCAAAAACTACCATGCAAATTCTGGAATGTATTTTGATTGATGCTTCAACAACAGAAATCAAATTCACAGCAAATGATATGGAACTAGGAATTGAAACGAAAGTCACAGGTATGATTCTCGAAAAAGGAATTGTTGCTCTTGATGCTAAACTTTTTTCAGAAATTATCCGGAAACTGCCTGATAATGACGTAACCATCTGCTCCGACGAAAAAAACAATACTCTTATTACCTGTGAAAAAGCAAAATTTAACATTATGGGAAAAGATGGTGAGGATTTTTCCTATCTTCCTTATGTTGAACGTGACGACGGAATCACTCTTTCCCAATTTACTTTAAAAGAAGTCATCCGGCAGACCATTTTTTCAATTGCAGCAAACGACAGTAACAAAATGATGACGGGCGAATTGTTTGAGATTAACGATAATATTCTGAAAGTAAATTCTCTCGACGGACATCGTATCTCAATTCGCAGAATTGAACTGAAATCTGCTTATGATTCTAAAAAAGTAATTGTTCCCGGTAAAACATTAACTGAAATCTCCAAGATACTGTCTGGAGAAAGTGAACAGATGGTCGATATTTTCTTTACGGATAATCACATTCTGTTTGAATTTGATCAGACAATCGTAGTATCGCGTCTGATCGAAGGAAATTATTTTCGAGTAGACCAGATGCTCTCCAGCGATTACGATACCAAAATCACCATCAACAAAAAAGAACTTCTCGACTGTATCGACCGGGCAACCCTTCTTGTAAAAGAAGGAGATAAAAAACCAATCATTATGAACATTGCAGACAATGTTATGGAACTCAAAATCTCATCACAAATTGGTTCTATGGATGAGATTATCGATGTAGCTCTGGAAGGAAAAGACATTCGAATTGGTTTTAATCCCAAATTTTTGATGGATGCACTGCGCGTAATCGATGATGAACAGATTGATATGTATTTTATGAATCCGAAAGCGCCCTGTTTTATCCGGGACCAGAAAGAATCTTATATTTATCTGATACTTCCTGTGAACTTTGTGGGATAGTTCTGTTCGGAATGACGGACATATATAGACATATATTCAGATAATTCAGGGGTAAATATTATATAGAATGTGAACTTATAATTATGCACCCATAGTTATATTATTCATTATAATGCATAATTATTCATTGCACAGAGGAGCTTTATGGAACAATTTAAAATTTTTTTGAGAGACGATTATATCAAGCTTGGACAGGCATTAAAAGCTGCCGGGCTGGTGGAAAACGGAGCGGATGCCAAAGCCGCAATTCAGGATGGTGAAGCGAAGGTCAATGGTGAGGTGGAATATCAGCGGGGGAAGAAGCTCTATGAGGGTGATGAAGTCATGTTTGCTGATACTTTAATAAAGATTCTGAAATAAGAAAGAGGAAATCATATGATTGTGAATTCCATCAGGCTGGACCAGTTCCGCAACTATGAGAGTCTGGAACTGGAATTCCATCAGGGAACGAATCTTTTTTATGGAGATAATGCACAGGGAAAGACAAATATTCTGGAATCTGTCTACTTGTGCGGCACCACCCGTTCCCATAAAGGAAGTAAAGACCGGGAGATGATCCGGTTTGAACAGGAGGAATCCCATATCCGTATGCTGCTTGAAAAAAGCAGTATGGAGTACCGCATTGATATGCATCTCAAGAAGAACAAATCCAAAGGGATTGCAGTAAACGGTGTTCCGGTGAAAAAAGCGGGAGAGCTGATTGGCATCGGAAATTTTATTTTTTTCTCTCCGGAGGATTTGAATATTATCAAAAACGGGCCGGCGGAAAGACGCCGCTTTCTGGATATGGAACTGTGTCAGCTGGATTCAGTTTATCTGTATCATTTAACAAATTATAACAAGATACTTGTTCAGAGAAACAAGCTGTTGAAGGATATTTTTTTTCACCCGGAATATGAGGAGATGCTTGATGTATGGGATGAGCAGATGGTACAGTATGGAAAAGTACTGATACGGCTCAGGGAAAAATTTATCCGAGAGCTGAACGGAATTATTTACGGAATACATAAAAATCTTTCGGGAGGCAGGGAAGAACTGGTACTGTCCTATGAAAAAAATGTGGAACCGGAAGTATTTTCAAAAATGCTTCGTGAAAGCAGGGAAAAAGACCTGAAAACGAAGATGTCGAATTGCGGTCCTCATCGGGACGATATGTGTTTTGTTGTGCAGGGGGTGGATATCCGCAGATACGGCTCTCAGGGGCAGCAGAGGACAGCGGCACTTTCTCTGAAGTTGTCTGAGATAGAGATCGTGAAACGGAATATCAATGATACACCTGTACTTTTGCTGGATGATGTTCTGTCAGAACTGGACAGCAGCAGGCAGAGATATCTGTTGGAGAATATCCATGATGTACAGACATTTATCACCTGCACGGGAATTGATCATTTCGTGGAGAACCATTTTAAGATAGACCGGCTGTTCCGTGTGACGGCAGGGACGGTGGCGGTAGAAGAATAAAAGCTGCTGATTATGGATGGAACAGTAATGGATAAGATTGACTAATTAACAGGAGGAATTCGAATGAGTGCAGAATACGGAGCAGACCAGATTCAGATTCTGGAAGGCCTGGAAGCAGTAAGAAAGAGACCTGGTATGTATATTGGAAGTACATCAGTCAGAGGACTGCATCATCTTGTCTACGAGATCGTGGATAATGCAATTGATGAAGCTCTGGCTGGTTTTTGCCACAATATTAATGTCACAATAAACGAAGATAATTCGGTTACTGTGGAGGATGACGGGCGCGGAATCCCGGTCGGTATCAATAAAAAGGCAGGACTTCCGGCAGTAGAGGTTGTATTTACAGTGCTTCATGCCGGCGGAAAATTCGGCGGTGGAGGATATAAGGTATCGGGAGGACTGCACGGAGTCGGCGCATCTGTTGTAAATGCCCTGTCAGAGTGGCTGGAAGTGACGATTTATCTGGATGGACAGGTCTACAGGCAGCGCTATGAGCGAGGTAAAGTAATTTACCCGCTGAAGGTGATTGGTACGTGCGAACCGGAAAGGACAGGAACAACGGTAACGTTTCTGCCGGACGGCGAAATTTTTGAAGAGACCATCTTTGATTATAATACATTGAAACAGCGTCTGCGTGAGATGGCATTTCTGACCAGAAATATCCGCATTGTCCTGAAAGATGCGCGGCCAGGCCAGGAGATGGAGAAGGTATTCCATTATGAGGGCGGTATCAAGGAATTTGTGACGTATCTGAACAGAGGGAAAAATGCGTTATACCCGGACATTATTTACTGTGAAGGTGAAAAAGACGGGGTTGTTGTCGAGGTAGCGATGCAGCATAATGATTCGTATACCGAAGGCAGCTACAGTTTTGTCAATAATATCACGACCCCCGAGGGCGGAACTCATCTGACCGGATATAAGAATGCCCTGACAAAGACTTTCAATGATTATGCGAAAACGAACAAGCTTCTGAAAGAGAGTGAAAGCCTGAGCGGTGACGATATCCGCGAGGGACTGACTGCAATTATCAGTATCAAGATCGGTGAGCCTCAGTTTGAGGGACAGACGAAGCAGAAGCTTGGGAATAGTGAAGCACGCGGAGCGGTTGAGCGAGTCGTAACCGAACAGCTTACGGTGTATCTGGAACAGCATCCGCAAGTGGCAAAGATTATTCTGGAAAAATCCATTATGGCACAGCGGGCGAGAGAAGCAGCGAGAAAAGCGCGTGACCTGACGAGGAGAAAGTCTGCACTGGACGGTCTTTCTCTGCCGGGAAAACTGGCAGACTGCTCGGATAAAGACCCGGCAAAATGTGAAATCTATATCGTAGAGGGAGACTCTGCAGGAGGTTCTGCGAAGACTGCGAGAAGCCGTGCGACACAGGCAATTCTGCCGTTGCGCGGAAAAATACTGAATGTAGAGAAGGCAAGGCTCGATAAAATTTACGCGAATGCGGAGATCAAGGCGATGATCACCGCATTTGGAACGGGAATTCATGAGGATTTTGATATCACGAAGCTCCGTTACCATAAAATCATCATCATGACCGATGCCGATGTCGATGGAGCACATATTGCGACACTGCTTCTGACATTCCTGTATCGTTTTATGCCGGAATTGATTAAGCAGGGCTATGTGTACCTGGCTACACCTCCGCTTTATAAGCTGGAGAAGAATAAAAAGGTATGGTATGCTTACAGTGATGAGCAGCTTGCCGACATTTTGAAGGAAGTAGGAAGAGACCAGAATAATAAGATCCAGCGTTACAAGGGACTGGGGGAGATGGATGCCGAGCAGCTCTGGGAGACGACAATGGATCCGGAAAAACGTATTTTGAAGAGAGTTACGATGGATGAGGCCCAGTCTTCGGAGATTGACCTGACTTTCACGACGCTGATGGGAGATCAGGTGGAGCCGCGGCGTGAATTCATCGAAGAGAACGCGAAGAATGTGAAAAATCTGGATATATAAAGTTCAGTCATGCCAGGCTGGCGGGACTGTGGCCTGTCTGGCGTCAAAGAGACAGTAAAGAGACAGAATAGCAGAAGGAGGATTTTTTGTGGAAGACAATGTATTTGACCAGATTCACGACGTGGATTTGAAAAAAACGATGGAAGACTCCTATATCGATTATGCGATGAGCGTCATTGCTTCGCGTGCGCTTCCGGATGTCAGAGACGGTCTGAAGCCTGTTCAGAGACGTGTGCTCTATTCCATGATAGAATTGAATAACGGGCCTGACAAGCCGCATCGTAAGTGTGCGCGTATTGTCGGTGATACAATGGGTAAATATCACCCGCATGGTGACAGCTCCATTTATGGTGCTCTGGTTAATATGGCGCAGGAATGGTCGACGCGGTATCCGCTTGTAGACGGACACGGGAATTTCGGTTCGGTGGACGGTGACGGTGCGGCGGCGATGCGTTACACAGAAGCAAGGCTTAGCAAGATTTCAATGGAAATGCTTGCAGATATTAATAAAAATACTGTTGATTTTGTTCCGAACTTCGATGAGACGGAGAAGGAGCCAACGGTACTGCCGTCGAGATATCCGAATCTTCTGGTGAACGGCGCGCAGGGAATCGCCGTCGGAATGGCGACAAATATTCCTCCTCACAATCTGCGGGAGGTTGTTGCAGCAGTTGTGAAGATTATTGATAACCGGGTACAGGAGGGCAGGGATACGACGATCGAGGAGATTCTGGAGATCATTAAGGGACCCGATTTCCCGACAGGTGCTCAGATACTCGGAACGCGAGGGATTGAAGAAGCATACCGTACCGGGCGGGGGAAGATCCGCGTGCGTGCGGTGACTAATATTGAGACGATGCATAATGGGAAGAGCCGTATTATTGTAACGGAGCTTCCGTATATGGTAAATAAAGCAAGGCTGATTGAGAAGATGGCGGAGCTTGTGAGGGATAAGCGGATTGACGGAATCACGGCAATTACGGATGAGTCGAGCCGGGAGGGAATGAGGATTAACATCGAGCTTCGACGTGATGCCAATGCGAATGTCATCCTCAACCAACTCTATAAGCATACGCAGCTGCAGGATACCTTCGGTGTGATTATGATCGCATTGATCGGCAATCAGCCGAAGGTTATGAGCATTCATGAACTTCTGATGCATTATATCAGGCATCAGGAGGATGTTGTGACGCGTAGGACGCAGTATGAGCTGAATAAGGCGGAAGAGCGCGCACATATTTTGCAGGGGCTGCTGATTGCGCTGGATAATATTGACGAGGTGATCCGCATTATCCGGAGTTCACAGACGACACCGATCGCAAAGCAGAGATTGATGGAGCGGTTCGGGCTTTCGGATGCACAGTCACAGGCAATCGTAGACATGCGTCTGCGTACGCTGACCGGTCTGGAACGCGAGAAGCTGGAGGCGGAGTATAAAGAGCTTCTGGCAAGGATTGAGGAGTTGAAAGCTATTTTGGCAGATGAAAACCTGCTGCTGGGCGTGATCAAGAATGAAATCATGGTGATCAGTGAAAAATACGGAGATGACCGCCGGACGTCGATCGGATTTGATGCGTTTGATATTTCGACGGAGGATTTGATTCCGAATGAAAATGTGATTCTTGCTATGACGAAGCTCGGATACATTAAGCGTATGACAACTGATAATTTCAAGAGCCAGAACCGCGGAGGCAAAGGAATCAAGGGAATGCAGACGCTTGAGGATGATTACATAGAGGAGCTTCTGATGACGTCGACGCATGATTACCTGATGTTTTTCACAAATCAGGGAAGAGTGTACCGGATCAAAGCATATGAGATTCCGGAAGCAGGAAGAACTGCAAGAGGAACGGCGATTATAAATCTGCTTCAGCTCCAGCCAGAGGAGAAGATCACGGCGATGATTCCTATCAGGGAATATCAGGAAGAGGGTTATCTGTTTATGGCGACTAAGAATGGAATTGTCAAAAAGACACCAATCCTTGAGTATGCAAATGTGAGAAAAACTGGTCTTGCTGCCATCAGTCTCCGGGAAGATGATGAATTAATTGAGGTCAAATTCACAAATAATAAGAGGGACATCCTGCTTGTAACGAAATACGGGCAGTGTATCCGGTTCCATGAGACGGATGTCAGAAGTACCGGACGTGTTTCCATGGGAGTTATCGGTATGAGCCTGACTGACGGCGATGAGGTTGTGGCAATGCAGCTTGATGTGCAGGGAGAATATCTTTTGATTGCATCTGAGTACGGTATGGGTAAGCTGACAGCCATCAGCGAGTTTACGGCGCAGAACCGCGGCGGCAAGGGTGTAAAGTGCTATAAGATCATGGAGCGCACAGGGAATGTCATGGGTGCTAAGGCTGTCAACCGTGACAATGAGATTATGATGATCAGTACGGAAGGAATATTGATTCAGATGTCCTGTGAAGATATTTCTGTTCTCGGAAGGGTGACAAGCGGTGTGAAGCTGATGAATCTTGACGCGGATAAGGAAAGTAAGGTTGCAAGTATCACGAAGGTAAAAGCAGATTCGCGAAAGACCGAAGAGGAGACACTGAAGTCTTTGGAGGCCGAGTTTGATCAGCCTGAAGATGAGGAGACGGAGGTACTTAAGGATCAGGCCGCAGAGGAACCGGAGCTTCAGGGGAATGAATGATCTTCAAAATGAAAATTACGAGATAGAATGCAGCCCGCATGATGGAAAAAAGTATCCCCATGTGGGCTGTAGAGTAAAGAACAGAAGAAGGAAGAATAAAAGAGACGATGGGAGTACGAAGGTTATTGTCAGTATGGACAGCAAAAATCATCAGTACCGCCTGCAGGATTGCTGGAAAGCAGGGGGTGACTTTGGCCGGGAAAATTGCACTGAAGATAGACCCGAATGTACTGAGAGATCTGTCCTCTCAGGTAAGGGAAAAGATTTTTGTGGTCTGCGGCACAAATGGAAAGACAACTACAAATAATCTGCTCTGTTCGGCCATTGAGTCGGAGGGAAAGAAGCTGGTCTGCAACCATACGGGTTCTAATATGCTCGGCGGTGTGGCGGCAGCCTTCGTGCTTGCAGCAGGATGGAACGGTAAGATTGATGCGGACTACGCCTGCATTGAGATCGATGAAGCATCGACCGTCCGTGTATTTCCTCATTTCAGGCCGGATTATATGGTATTGACGAACCTGTTCCGTGACCAGCTGGACCGGTACGGGGAAATTGATATCACAATGAAGCTGCTGGACCGCGCGATGAAGATGGCGCCGGAGATGAAGGTGATTGTAAATGCGGATGATGCACTTTCATCATTTCTTGCAATCGAGAGCGGCAATCCTTATGTGACCTATGGAATCACGGAACGGGTATTTGCCGAACAGGATACGCATGAGATCCGGGAAGGACGTTTCTGTAAAAAATGCGGGTCGAAGCTCGATTATGAGTTTTACCATTACAGCCAGATTGGGAAATATAATTGTCCGAACTGCGATTTCACGAGACCGAAGGTGGATTATGATGCTTCCGAAATTGATATGGAGCACGGGCTTGGCTTTACGGTAGAGGAGCGCAGGATACAGGCGAATTACCGTGGATTTTATAATATTTATAATATCCTTGCTGCGTACAGTGCAGCCCGGACTGCAGGTATGGAGCTGAAGAAATTCGACCGTGTGCTGACGGATTTTAACCCGCAAAACGGGAGAATGGAAGAATTCCAGATTAATGGGACAAGGGTCATCCTGAATCTTGCGAAGAATCCGGCAGGCTTTAACCAGAACATTTCAGCTGTGATGGAGGATGAGAGGGACAAGGATATCATTATTGTAATCAATGATAATGCACAGGATGGCACTGACATCTCGTGGCTCTGGGATGTGGATTTCGACCGATTCCGGGAAAAGAGTATCCGTTCCATCACCGTCAGCGGAATCCGCTGTCAGGATATGCGGCTTCGGATGAAATACGTAGATATTCCGTCAGAGCTGATTGCAGATGTGGAATCGGCAATCAGGGCGAGAGTGAAGGACGGATGTAAGAACCTGTATGTACTGGTAAACTATACGGCGCTGTATTCGACACGCGGGATACTGGTGCAGATGAAGAAGTAAGTGAAAAAGCAGATGAAGTCAGGCGGGTAGGAGGGTCAATCTGAAGAAAGAGGGATATCTGATGAGTACGGGAACGATGCAGCAGATGGAGCAAAGAAGAGGTGTAAAGCTTTGGCAGCTTAACAGGCTTTACACCGTGGTCTGAGGGTACGGGATTTGATGTCCAATTTTGATGTTTCGCTTCGGCAATGACTTCGTTAATAAGTTCCAGTGCTTTTGCGGTGTTATCACTTTCGAGAAGTGCTTTGATAGAAAGTAACAGAGTTAATAATTCGAGACGTGTCATATCATCACTCACTTTCATCACATCCTTTCGGGAGAGTGGCTGATGTAAATGCGATAGTCGGTTATTGAACACTGTCTTCCTTGCAGAGAGTTTCGTATTTCTGGATTAATTTCTGGAGATCTTCCAGAGTATGGCAGTCCTTTAAATCATTTAAGATACGAACTCTTTCAAGCTTGCGGCTAAGTGCTTCGATTACTTCGGCATTGGTTGGCATAGTAATATCACTCACTTTCATCACATCCTTTCTGTGACTGAGTATAACAGAAAGGTTACATGGTGTAAAGCCTGTGAAGTTATCAAAGTTCAAAAAATGAATCATAAAGATATTTATAAGTATTTGCAGGCAGAGGACTATCGGTGAGGGGATACAGATAGTTATGGATAAAAATCAGATATTGAATAAGTTTTTACATAATGTATGATTATATCAACTATGACACAAAAAGTCAATAAGAGAAGTTTATTTCATAAAAAAGGGCAGGATGTGATTCTATGAAACTGGTAATCGGGCATTTATATCCGGATTTGCTGAATTTGTATGGGGACAGAGGAAATATACAGTGTATGAAGAAACGCTGTGAATGGCGTGGGATTGATGCGGAAGTCCGGGAATTTCAGCTGACGGATCCGATTGATTTTTCGAAGCTGGATATTGTGCTGCTTGGCGGCGGGTCTGACCGGGAACAGATGATCGTTTGCCAGAAGCTTCAGGAAATTCAGAAGGACTTTAAGGAGTATGTTGAGGATTATGGCACCGTGATTGCGGTATGCGGCGGTTATCAGCTTCTCGGACATTACTATGATACGGAGGACGGGCGCATTGAAGGGCTTTCTCTCGTAGATCTTTATACAGAACAGGGAAGCCCGCGGCTGATCACGAATATTGTGATTGAGAATGATATGTTTGAGTATCCGATTGTCGGATTCGAAAATCACGGTGGAAGGACTCATATCGGTGAAAACCAGCCGCTTGGAAAGGTGTTGTTCGGGTATGGAAATAACGGTGAGGATGGGGCAGAGGGTGTGCTGTACAAGCATGTTGTCGGAACATATCTGCATGGTCCGCTTCTGCCGAAGAATCCACATGTCTGCGATTATCTGCTGAAAAATGCGCTGGATCGGAAGTATGGAGTGACAGAGCTGGAGCCGCTGGATGATGCGCAGGAGCGGGAGGCGAACCAGTATATCGTGGAGAGGTTTGTGAAGAACCGGTGAGAAGAAGCCGGGAAGAACTATGAGATATATGAGAAATGCAAAGACCGGAAAAGTGAATGTAAGATACAGGACGCTGGGTGAGCGGTATCTGAGAATATGAAGGAACAAGGGAATCGCAGCAGAAACTGATGGAAATCAGAAATGCAGGATTCTCTTTTTGCTTATGTGAATTATATAAATGAAGTAACAAAATGATAAGATATAATATAAATAAAAAGTTGACAAATAACTTAAAAATAAATATAATAAAATACATGTCATATCGAAGAAAACAGTCAGAGAAGTATTGATAAAATCATTTAGAAAAATCCAATATAAATCCAGAGAATATGAAAAGAATCAGATAGAGCGAATTAGATAAGAAGCGAATTTGCTGATACGTATAAATAAAAGGTTTTAAGGATAATGAATCGGAAAACGAAATCAGTCAATTAATTCCGTATGCCAGGGGATTTGCCGGAATGATATCGTGATTGAGAAAAATGATTAAAAAAATGGTTCAGAAAAATGCCCTGAAAGAATGAGTGGGAAAAATAGTTCAGAAAAA
>JAUNGL010000108.1 GCA_030524665.1 Lachnospiraceae bacterium
TATCTACAACAGGAGGATATGAGTTTCATGAAGTGTTTTGATTATAATAAGGTAAAGGATTCCCGCTTTTTCTGTGAAAACAGGCTTCCTGCACATTCTGACCACAGATTTTTTGCCTCGGCAGAGGAGGTATCTGAGGGAGTGAGCAGTTTTGTATATTCACTGAATGGGCTTTGGAAGTTTTCGTATGCGAGAAATTATGCGAGTGCTGTGAAGGGCTTTGAAGGTCTGGATTTTGACTGCAAAGGTTGGGATGATATCCGGGTTCCGGCACATATCCAGATGGAGGGATACGATGCCCCGCAGTATGTGAATGTGCAGTATCCGTGGGATGGGCGTGAGGATGTGAAACCGGGGGAGATTCCGGTGCGGTTCAATCCGACGGCGAGCTATGTGAAATATTTCACGGTTCCTGATTCTATGAAGGGGAAACGTGTATTCGTCTCGTTTCAGGGAGCTGAGAGTGGTCTGGCTCTGTGGCTGAACGGACAGTATGTGGGATACAGTGAGGATAGCTTCACGCCGTCTGAGTTTGAATTGACGCCGTATCTGACGGAGGGAGAGAACAAGCTGGCCGCGCAGGTTTACAAGTGGACTTCTGGAAGCTGGTGTGAGGATCAGGATTTCTTCCGTTTCTCGGGAATTTACCGGGATGTTTATCTGTATACGATACCGGAAATTCATGTCAGTGATCTTCGGGTGAGAACGCTGTTGGATGATACATATGAAAATGCGGAATTGTCGGTGCGTCTGGTGACAGAGGGCAGCGGAAAGGCTGTATTGCGGCTGATGGATGGGGAGACGGAAATCAGTACGGGTGAGGCAGAGATTTATGGAAGCAGCATCCCGAATTCTGAAAGCCTTCACAATGACTGTACGGAAATCAGTATGAATGTCGCAGGTCCGTCACTCTGGAGTGCGGAGCATCCGAAGCTTTATGAGCTCTGGATTGAGCTTCAGAATGAGAAAGGCGAGATCGTGGAAGTGATCCGCCAGTATGTAGGCTTCCGCCGTTTTGAGATGAAGGACGGCCTGATGCAGATCAACGGAAAGCGCATCGTATTTAAGGGTGTGAACCGTCATGACTTCAGTTCGAAGACGGGACGTGCGATTCCGGTGGAGGAGATTGAGAAGGATATCGTGACGATGAAGCGCAATAATATCAATGCGGTGCGCACGAGTCATTATTCCAATACGTCTGCCTTGTATGAGCTGTGTGACCGTTACGGGTTGTATATGATCGCAGAGACGAATCTGGAGAGCCACGGTTCGTGGGAGCCGTACATGCGCGGTGCACATGGGATCGAACGTGTGGTACCCTGTGATAAGGAAGAGTGGATGGATGCGATGCTTGACCGTGCTAATTCTTCATATCAGAGGGATAAGAATCATCCGTCGATTGTGATCTGGTCCTGCGGCAATGAGTCTTATGGCGGCAAGGTGATTTATGAGATGTCACAGCTTTTCCGCAGAGAGGACCCGACCCGTCTGGTACATTATGAAGGTGTGATGCATGACAGGCGCTACAATGAAACGAGTGATATGGAAAGCCAGATGTATACCCCGGCAGCGAAGATTCAGGAATTTCTGGCGAAGGACAGGAGCAAGCCGTTTATTTGCTGTGAATATACACATGCGATGGGAAATTCCTGCGGAGGAATGCACAAATATACGGATCTGACTGAGACTGAGCCGCTGTATCAGGGCGGATTTATCTGGGATTTTATTGATCAGACGATCACAAAGAAGGACCGCTACGGACAGGAATTCGAAGCGTACGGCGGTGATTTCGATGACCGTCCGTCGGATTACAATTTCAGCGGAAATGGAATTGTCTACGGAGGAGAAGAACGGGAGCCGTCTCCGAAGATGCAGGCGGTGAAATATAATTACCAGAATATCCTTATACAGCCTGGCAGGACAGAGGTGACGGTGAAGAACCGGAATCTGTTCACGAATACAAGTGAGTTTGACTGCTATGTGACGCTGAACCGCGACGGCAGACTGGTATCGCGTATGCCGATGGAGCTGTTTGTGGAGCCGCTTGGAGAAGGCGTCTTTGAGCTTCCGGTTGCAGAGCAGACGAAGCCTGGTGAGTATACTGTGACGGTTTCCTTCCATTTAAAAGAGGATACTGACTGGGCAGAGGCAGGACATGAGGTCGCGTTTGGGCAGTATGTGTATGAGATTGCAGGAGAGAAGAAGGGGGCAGGTGTGAAGGGCATCGTTCAGCCGCCTGAAGTGATCCCGGGATACGCCAATGTTGGTGTGCGCGGTGAGAATTTTGAGGCCCTGTTCTCCTATCAGAGCAATGGTCTTGTATCGTACCGTTACGGCGGAAAGGAAATGCTCAAGACGATGCCGAGACCGGCATTCTGGCGTGCACCGATTGACAATGACGAAGGAAATGGCATGATGGGCCGGTATGCACAGTGGAAGGTTGCTGATTTGTATGCGGCATCGAAAAATCCGGCAGGCCCTTCCGCGATACCGACACTGGAGGTGAAGGACGACTGTGCGGTGATCACATATACATACCAGCTTCCGACGACCCCGGCTTCTTCCTGCCAGATGGAATATACGGTTTGCGGAGATGGAACGATTCAGGTGAAGCTGATTTACGATCCGGTGGAAGCGCTTGGAGATATGCCGCTGTTCGGTGTGCAGATGAAGCTGGATGCTGATTATGACCGTCTGGAGTGGTACGGTCTGGGACCGCAGGAGACGTACTGTGACCGTGACCAGGGCGCAAAGCTTGGTATTTACAGCAACCGCGTCAAAGAGAATCTTGCGCGATACCTCACACCGCAGGAGTGCGGCAACAAGACGGGAGTGCGCTGGGCGAAGGTGACGGATGCCAGAGGCCGCGGACTGATGTTTACGGGAGATCAGATGGAATTTTCTGCGCTTCCGTATACAGCACATGAGCTGGAAAATGCACTTCACTGGTACGAACTTCCTCAGGTGCATTATACTGTAGTGCGGGCAGCGTTGCAGCAGATGGGAATCGGCGGTGACGATTCGTGGGGATCACGTGCACATCCGGAATATCTGCTGAATGCGGATGGAAGAATGGAGTTTACATTCAGCTTCCGTGGCATTTAAAACGAATCCGCTGAAAAGAAAGCGGAATGATGGAAACAGCAATTTTTTCGCTGTAGATCATACGCTGTATGATCAGGTGGAGCCGTTTCGGAAGGCCTGCGAAGAGCTGTTCGGGAACCGGTTTGCCATTAATATAGAAGAGCTGCTTGCAGCAAGGCACAGGCGGAGTGATGAAGCATTTGAAAAATCCATGACAGGAGAAATGTCTATGGAAGAGATGTACATTTACCGGGGACAGAAAGCATTTGAGGATTTGGGATATATCATCACGGATACGGTAGCCCTGATTTTGCATCCGGGAGCATATGGACGGCTGTGAAGTAAACTGTAATCAGCAGCAAAAGAATAAGCGGGATCAACTGGAATAGCTGCAGTTGAACTGTGAAGTGAACTGTAATCAGCAGCAAAAACAGACAGGAGGAAAGAGAAATGATTCAGGAAAGTATTACGAAGTTAGTGCAGTACGGACTCGCAACAGGACTGATCGAGCGTGAGGATGCGGTCTTTACGGCAAACCGTATTCTGGAGCTTCTGAAGATTGACGCTCTGGAAGAGACGGCAGAGGAAGCCATCCGTTCTTTTGATGCGGATGACAAGACTGTCACAGGGGAACTGGAGCAGATTCTCGGTGCAATCTGTGATTATGCATACGAGACCGGAATTCTGGAAGAAAATACGGTAGGCTACCGTGATCTGTTTGACACGAAAGTGATGAGCCTGCTGGTGGACCGTCCGTCGAATGTCATCCGCAGATTCCGTGCACTTTATCAGGAGGATCCGCAGAAGGCAACTGATTTTTACTACAAATTCAGTCAGGATACGGACTATATCCGCCGCTATCGCATTGCACGTGACCGCAAGTGGGTAGCTCCGACGGAGTACGGTGATCTGGATATTACAATCAATCTCTCAAAGCCGGAGAAGGACCCGAAGGCGATTGCGGCTGCAAAGCTGGCAAAGCAGACCTCCTATCCGAAATGCCTGCTCTGCGTGGAGAATGAAGGGTATGCGGGACGCCTGAATCATCCGGCACGCCAGAATCACAGGATCATCCCGGTGACGATCAACAACAGCCAGTGGGGCTTCCAGTATTCGCCGTATGTGTATTATAATGAGCACTGTATCGTGTTCAACTCACAGCACACGCCGATGAAGATTGAGCGTGCCACTTTTGCGAAGCTGCTTGACTTCGTCAGTCAGTTCCCGCACTATTTTGTCGGTTCCAATGCAGATCTTCCGATCGTAGGAGGTTCTATTTTGAGCCATGATCATTTCCAGGGCGGACATTATGAGTTCGCGATGGCGAAGGCTCCGGTGGAAAAGGAGATTTCTTTTGTGGGATTTGAGGATGTGAAGGCCGGAATTGTGAAGTGGCCGATGTCCGTGATCCGGATCAGCTCCGCAGACCGTGAACGCCTGATTGAGCTGGCAGATAAGATTCTGCTGACATGGCGCGGTTATACGGATGAGGCGGCGTTTGTGTTTGCCGAGACGGACGGTGAGCCGCACAATACGATCACACCGATCGCGAGAAAGCGCGGCGATCTGTATGAGCTTGATCTCGTACTCCGGAACAATATCACGACAGAGGAGCATCCGCTGGGAGTTTACCATCCGCACGCAGAGCTGCATCATATCAAGAAAGAGAATATCGGACTGATCGAGGTCATGGGGCTTGCGGTGCTTCCGGCGCGTCTGAAGGGAGAACTGGAGCATTTGCAGGAGGCAATCCTTGCAGGTCGTGATATCCGTGCCGATGAAGAGCTTGAGAAGCATGCAGACTGGGTGGACGAACTGAAGCAGAAATACGATTCCTTTACGGCTGAGAATATTGAAAAGATCATCCAGGATGAGGTTGGAATCGTATTTATGAAGGTTCTGGAACATGCAGGTGTGTATAAATGTACGCCGGAGGGAAGAGAAGCGTTCGGCAGATTCATAGACTGTGTGAATGGAAAAGCCTGAACACGGCAAAGCGGATTCTGAATATCCGCTCTATTGAGAAAGTCTGGAAGCGAAGGCGGAAGAAGCTGATAGAAACTAAGTGAAATTCAGAAATGTACAGAGGCGGCCGGTTTTGTGTGAAAAGAGTATGAAGAGGCAGCTTCTGTGCATTGTGCTGTGAGAGAATCAGTTCACCGGAAGATGCGGCTGCTGTGCGTCGGTGGCACACGTTTAGTACTGACCGGGGAGGAGCATAGAGATGTCGTGAGGGACCCAAGTACCCGGTTGATTTGCAGCGCTGCAAGTTGCTTGCTGTGGAGATTTGACTTTCTGTATGGCCGAACTGCAAGTAGATTATAATAGAAATAAAAAAGAAAGAAGTAAAACTATCATGGAACAATTGACGGAAAAAGATGTCCAGAAAATTCAGGAAGAAATAGATTACCGGAAGCTTGTCGTGCGGAAGGAAGCGATTGAGGCAGTCAAGGAAGCGCGTGCTCACGGTGATCTGAGTGAAAATTTTGAATATCACGCAGCTAAAAAGGATAAAAATGCGAATGAGAGCAGGATTCGTTATCTGGAGCGGATGCTGAAGAATGCGCGTGTGATTTCAGATGTTTCCAAAGAGGATGAAGTTGGTCTGAATAATACGGTGCAGGTTTATTTTGAGGAAGATGACGAGACAGAGACATATAAGCTGGTGACATCTGTGCGTGGAAATTCAATGAACGGTCTGATCAGTATCGAATCCCCGATGGGGAAGGCTCTGCTTGGACACAAGGTAGGCGATCGTGTGCATATTCAGGTAAATGAGGGGTATGGCTACGAGGTTGTTATCAAGTCAATCGAAAATACAAGTGACGATGGAACGGATCGGATACGCAGATTTTAATAACAGGAAGGTTTTGCGCTTTTCTGACGCAGTGATAGTGATATAAGCGGCAGATTTTATGCAGACAAAAAAAGGAGGGGGCTTACCGCATCCCTGCGGAAGCCTCCAAAAGAAGAGAAAAATGTATGAAAACTTAACAAATATAAGATAACTGTCTTGAAAATATAGGATATAAATTTGTGTTGCTGTATCTTTATGTCTAAGAGTATACTTTTAAATTGTGTCCAAATCGTGACAAAAAGCTGAAAGAAATCTAAAAGAAATATGAAAACTTACGGTAATTGTTCTGGTTGGAACAGTTACCTCTTTCTATAAGTGAAGGAAGTGACTTCCATATAGTGATAAAAAACGGAAATACAGGTTCCGGCAAATCTGAACTGCCGGATTAATAAAAGTGTGGATATAACAGGAATATTCATGTATTGTTTGTGCCGCGGCGGCATGGTTGGAAACATGAAATTTCAGGATATCAGAAAGGGGAGCAGACAAAATATGGAGGAACAAAAGAAAAATCAGACACAACAGAGTCGATCGACGGAAGGTCTTGGTACGGAACCGGTCGGACGGCTTCTGATGCGTCTTGCCACACCCGCGATCGTAGCACAGGTGATTAATCTTCTATATAATATGGTAGACCGTATTTATATTGGGCATATCGAGGGTGTGGGACAGCTTGCGCTGACCGGAGTCGGTGTCTGCATGCCGCTGATCATGATTATATCAGCATTCGCAAGTCTGGCAGGTATGGGAAGCGCTCCGCGTGCATCAATCTTTCTCGGAAAGGGCGAGAAGGATAAAGCGGAGCTGACACTTGGAAATTCAGTGACTCTGCTGTTTTTGATGTCAGTCATTCTTACGGTTTTGTTTGTGCTGTTTGCGGATCAGCTTCTGATGGTGTTCGGTGCCAGTGAAAATACGATTGCATATGCATCCTCATATATGCGTATTTATTCACTTGGAACATGGTTTGTACAGTTTACGCTGGGACTGAATGTGTTTATCACAGCACAGGGATTTGCGAGAACGAGTATGATGACCGTTCTGATTGGAGCACTCTGCAATATTGTGCTCGATCCAGTGTTTATTTTTGCGTTTCACATGGGAGTGGCAGGGGCAGCTCTTGCGACAATTCTTTCACAGGGGATTTCGATGGTGTGGATTTTGAGGTTCCTGACAGGTCCGAAATCCGTGCTGCGGATCAAAAAGAAAAATCTCAGGATGTCGAAGGAGATTATCCTTCCGGCGATCGCACTTGGCCTATCCCCATTCATCATGCAGTCCACGGAAAGTCTGATTTCTGTTTGCTTCAACTCTTCTTTGCTGAAGTACGGCGGAGATGTAGCAGTAGCGGCAATGACGATCTGTTCCAGTATCATGTCATTCTGTCTGATGCCGCTGCAGGGACTGACACAGGGATCGCAGCCGATTATCAGCTATAATTATGGGGCAGGGGATCTGGGACGTGTCCGTCAGGCATTCCGGATTCTGCTGATTTCCTGTATTACTTATTCTATGGCACTTTGGGCATTGGTTATGCTGATGCCGCAGATCTTTATCCATATGTTCAACAGTGATCCGGAGCTGATTGCATTCGGTGCGCCGGCTTTGAGAGTTTACATGGCGATGTCGGGGATTTTCGGTATCCAGATTGCGTGTCAGCAGACTTTCATCGCACTCGGGAATGCGAAGAACTCTCTGTTTCTGGCATTGCTTCGAAAGGTGATATTGTTGATCCCTTTGATTTATATTATGCCCCTGTTTATTTCTGACAAGACGACTGCCGTATTTATGGCAGAGCCGGTCGCAGACACACTGGCAGTGACGACGACAGCAATCATGTTCGGCCGGTATTTCAAAAAGATGATGTCCGGTGTGAAAAAGCAGCGGGGGAATTAAGAAGGTAAGAGTTTGGATCGGGTTACTATTCACGGAGGAACTGTCCCGCGAGGATTTATTCTGCCCGCCTTATGGGCAGGATGCCGTCGCTGGCGAAGAGCGTTTGCGGGCAGAATGCATGGAAATCCCGGGTACTGAATCGGAAACAAAAAGGAGGGCCTTCCCGCATTTCTGCGAAAAGGCCTTAAAAAAAGAAGAGAAAAATGTATGAAAACTTAACGAATGTTAAGATAACTGTTTGTCGAAGCCAGAACGAATGCAGACGCGCCATGCAATGTTCGGACTTCATTTTATTTATTTGAAAAGCAAGAACTTTAAACGTCCTTGAACTTATGTCTAAGAGTATAATTTCCAAATGTGTCCAAATCGTGATGAAATACTGAAAGAAATCTAAAAGAAAAATGAAAAGAAACTACGGATTTTTGAAAAATAGTTTTGACTCAAAACGGAAAATCTGCTAAAATAAATTCAACAGCGTGTGGCAGAACTGCGTAAATCCAGTTGACTGTCATACGCTGTTTTTATTCCCGCGAGCAACGAGCCAAGTAGCCGCACTTGTGCGGATATTTGATTTTCCATGAGCATGTGAGTGTATATATTTTTATGTATGTATTTGACAATTGCCGCGAAGTCAAATTGTTTCGCAGAATTGTTGGGCGGCAAGTTTGAAACCTCGCAGGCTGCTGCGGGATATTTGAGTTTTGGAATATGAGGGGAGTGGATGAAAGCGTGAAATATGACGCACGGGCATATTTTTCCTGCCCTGCGGAAAGAGATATGAGAACAGAAATTGAATATTTCTGCGCCGTTTCAGGCGGGGAAAGCGTGTAGCCAAAGAGGCATAAATCCAGCTCTTTTGACTATGCGCTTTTATTTTTATCAGTTCGGCCATTCACAGGGGGTGCTTAGCAGGCGGATCCATAGTTTGTGTTTGGCGTACGGCTGAAGCTGCTTTTATGGAGGAGAATTTTATGAAGGAAAAAACAAACACATTTCTGGAAACGGAACCAATCGGCAAGCTGATGCGGAAATATGCCGTGCCATGTATCATTTCTCTGCTGGTAGCGGCTCTTTATAATATTGTTGATCAGATCTTCATTGCAAATGCAAGTTATCTCGGCTCCTATGGGAATGCTGCTAATACGGTCGTATTCCCGATGACGGTCGTGGCACTGGCAATCGCGGTCATGATCGGAGACGGCTGTTGTGCGTTTGTCAGTATCAGTCTGGGTGCAAATAAACAGGAGGATGCTCACAGGAGTATCGGAAGTGCGGTCGTCCTTTGTGTGATCAGCAGTATCATACTGACTGCGGTTTACCTGATCTTTCAGGAACCGATTTTGACTGTATTCGGTGGAAGAGTCAACGACGAAACATTTCATCATGCGAAGGAGTACTTTTTCTGGATTACCGTCGGTGTGCCGTTCTATATGTTCGGTCAGGCGATGAATCCGATCATCCGGTCGGATGGAAGCCCGAAGTTTGCGATGATATCTACGCTCGCAGGTGCTTTTACCAACATTATTCTGGATCCGATCTTTATCTTTATTTTTAAATGGGGAATGATGGGTGCGGCAGTGGCTACCGTGCTCGGACAGGTATTGACGGCAGCGCTATCCATCTGGTATCTGTGCCATATGAAAGCGGTAAAGCTGGAGAGAAGAAGCTTCGGTATTCATGGAAGACTTGCAGGAAAATATCTTCCGCTTGGTATCTGCAGCTTTTTGTCACAGATTTCACTGGTTGCCTCTATGGCGGCCGTTCAGAATATGACACTGAAATATGGTGCGCTGGATTCGATCTTCGGACAGACACAGTACGCACAGATTCCCATGGCAGTGCTGGGAATCGTCATGAAATTTTTCCAGATTGTGATCTCGATTGCCGTGGGTATGGCCGCCGGATGCATCCCAATCGTCGGATATAATATCGGTGCAGGACGTAAAGACCGTGCGAAAAGTCTTTTTACACATCTGCTGATTGCGGAAGCAGCGGTGGGAGCCGTGGCACTGCTTATTGTGGAGCTGCTGCCGGGACAGCTCATCAGTATCTTCGGTGCAGCCAACGAGAGTGTATATTATACGGAGTATGCAGTGAAATGCTTTAGAGTCTATCTGTGTATGATGATTCTGGCTACTGTGAATAAAGCGACGTTTATTTATCTGCAATCGCTTGGTAAGGCGTTCCTTTCCACGATGCTGTCTATGGTGCGTGAGGTACTGTTCGGCGTTGGTTTTGCATTGATTTTGCCGAGATTCTTCGGACTGGATGGCGTATTGTATTCTATGCCGGTGTCAGATGCTCTGACATTTGTAATCTCGGTGATTGTCATATGCTATACATATAAAACATTAAGTCAAAAGAAACAGGAGGGATGAATATGAAAAACAGAATTATTACAATCAGCCGTCAATTTGGAAGCGGCGGAAGAACCGTCGGCAAGGAGACTGCAGCAAAGCTGGGAATCCCGTGCTATGATCATGAATTGATTGATAAAATTGCGGAGGAGAGCGGTTTTGCAAAGGAATACATTGCAGAACGCGGAGAATACGCCTCTCACGGAGGTTGGCTTGCAAGTGCATTTTCTGACCGGGATTTCTACGGACGTTCCAATCAGGACTATCTGTGGTCGGTTCAGAGAAAGGTAATTCTGGAGCTGGCAGAGAAGGAATCCTGTGTCATTGTGGGTCGCTGCGCGGATTATATTCTGAAGGATACGGCGGATTGCCTGACGGCATTTATCCATGCGGATATGACAAAACGTGCAGAACGGATTGTCAGACAGTACGGTGAAGGAACCGATACCCCGGAAAAACGCCTCAAGGATAAGGACAAACGTCGTGCGGCGTATTACCAGTTCTATACAGACCGGAAGTGGGGTGAAATGCAGAATTATCATATTGCTCTGGACAGCGGGGTGTTGGGAATCGAGAAGTGTGCGGAGATCCTGACAAGTTTATATTAAGAACTGTGCGGCGGGTGGACCGTGCTTTGAATTGTGGGCAAGAATAAGTGGAGTAATGTCCAAAAGCCAGCAGAACGGAAAAGAAATGAA
This sequence comes from Lachnospiraceae bacterium, assembly GCA_030524665.1. Taxonomy (GTDB): domain Bacteria; phylum Bacillota; class Clostridia; order Lachnospirales; family Lachnospiraceae; genus Choladousia. The sequence goes on from JAUNGL010000108.1 coordinate 10,893, forward strand.
GAAATGAAATACGGGAAACACCGGTCAGAGGGCCGGTGTTTTTTGCGTCTAGCCTTGCAGAAGGATGCTGCGACACAGTCACTATGGATGTTTAGCTTTGCTCGCGTGAAAAATAGCAGGCGGATGGTTCCCTTGTGTAAGCATCCATGTGGACCTGACGGTATTCCTTTGGCGTGCAGCCGTGTATTTTTTTGAATACCCGGTTAAAGGTCTGCTGATTGTGGAAGCCGGATTCTATCGCAATGCGGATGATATTCATATCTGTGTTCATGAGCAGAAATTTTGCGTAGTCAATGCGCAGTGAATTAACATAGGAGATAAAGTTGCAGTCAGGCACATTGGAAAAGATTCTGGAGAGTGTATATTTTCCGATTCCGAAATGGTTCGCGACCGAGGAAAGGGTGATTTCTTCCAGATAGTGGTCGGCAATATAGGAAATTATGCTGCTTGTGATATCCTGAGGCGGCTGTTCCTGATAATCAGAATTTAGAAAGTAAATTTAGAATAATCTTAGTTACTGTTCACACGTCTGCCGATATGAACAGTAACAACGCTTCGCGATGCACAGAAATCGCATTTCATGCGATTTCGCGCCTCAAAACTCGGGATTCAGGTGTGAAACCACACCTGAACACCTAACCTGATGCCCCTTGTCACTATATTTACTATGAAAGTTCCCTTTTCTGCGTAGCAGAAAACTGTGTTCAGGGATGCCAAGTGCGCCTCGGGAACTTTCATTTATGGTGGTACGCCGCCATGCGCATGCAGGTTTACTATAGAATTTTGGGGGCTATCTAAATACCATTGTAGCCTGAACTGTAACGTTTACTCACACATTTCTAAAAAATCTACAATAAGTCATCACATTCCGGATATTTTTACGATAGAATAAATTACCAGTAAAATACCCGTACAAGCACGGCTGCGCGGTTCACTGCTTCACGGGGATAAAAGGAGGAATCAGTATGAAAACAAGAAAATCTGTCGTCGCCGTGATCACGGCTCTGCTGTGCATTTTGCTTATGAGTATGACTGCATCTGCAAAATCCTCCACAGTAGCCACCATCGGAAGTAAAAAGTATACTTCCCTTTCCACAGCGTTCAAGAAGGTCAAAAAGGGTGAGACGATCGTTCTGAAGCAGAACGTCACGGTCACCAAGCCGCTTACGCTCACACGCAATGTGAACTTTACGCTGGATCTGAACAAAAAGACCATTACCTTTAAAAACAAAAATACTGCCAGCAATTCCATTTTCATCGGCCTGCGCATCTCCAAAGGAAATATCACGATTAAAAACGGTACAATGAGACAGACGTACGTAAAGGGTGAACTGATCTGGGTCGAAAAGAAAGCGTCTGTCACGATCAAGAACGGTACCTACATAGGAGTGATTGAAAACTCCGGCAAAATGACCATCGACAAGGGATCCTTCAGAACTTTCTCTGACCTGGAGAAGGCAGAATGGTACGGCTATATTATGCTTATCAACACGGGGACTATGACGGTCAACGGCGG
>JAUNGL010000109.1 GCA_030524665.1 Lachnospiraceae bacterium
ACTTTTTAAGAATTTTTCAAGGTTGTTTCACTGTTCAGTTATCAAGGTTCTTTTTGTTGCTTCGTTGTTGTTTCTCGTTCGCAGCAACTTTGATATCATATCACGGCTGTTTCGATTTGTCAACAACTTTTTTTATTTTTTTGAATTTCTTTTTTGTTTTGCCGCCGTACCTCAGCGGCGAGATACATAATACCACTGCTTCCATGATTTGTCAACGACTTTTTTTAAATTTTTTCATTTTTTTAAATTTCCAGTTTTTCTGTTCTTTCAGCCTCCTGTACCAGCAGTTCATTTCTTCGGTTCATAATTCCAAATGTTTTCAAACAGCAGATGACTCTCCCGCATCTGCTCATGATCCCGCGAGCCTGTTCCATGTGTTCCTCACTGATTTCTTCAAATGGTTCTTCTACAATTACCTCCTGTGCCAGCACCTTTGCCACTTCGTAATCCAGATCATTTTTGTGCAGTACACCTGTTGCGAATGGGATTCCCTGACGCTGCAGACGGCGATAAACCGGAATCCCCGTACCGTTTCCTGCAATTACAAAAACCTCCGGTTCTCCTGTTGGCCGTTCTAGCTCAAGGCTTCCAAAAGCAGCGTGGTAAGTTCCACTGGTAATTCCATAAAGATCGTGGATATATTCTGAAGTAAAAATTTCGTCAGGGGAGCCATATTTTTCGATACGGTTTCCATGCACACATACTACAATATCCGAAATTTTCTGCGCCAGATCCAGCTCATGTAATGACATAATGACCGCTAATTGATTCTGAAACACCATCTGCTTCAGGATATCCAGCAGCTCCAGCTTATGCCGGATATCCAGAAAAGAAGTTGGCTCATCCAGAATAATAACTTCCGGTTCCTGACAGATCGCGCGGGCGAGCAGGATTCTTTGACGCTGCCCGTCACTGATTGCTGTGAAATCACGGTCTTTTAAGTCCAGCGCATGAACAAGCTCCATCGCCTCATGTACCTTCTCCCAGTCTCTCTCAGACAAAATCCCCAGAGTACCAGTATATGGATAACGCCCCGTTGCTACAATATCCTCGCAGGTCATCAATTCCGGATGGATTCGCTCTGTCATCACGAGAGACATTTTTTGCGAAAGCTCCTTATCCGTCATCCCACGCATTTCTCTCTGATCCAGGTATACTGCTCCGCCCACCAGCCGGAGCTGCCGAGTGATGCTCTTCAATATTGTAGATTTTCCTGCGCCATTCGGTCCTATCAGGGTCAAAATTTCTCCCCTTTTCAGCCGGATTTGAATCCCCTCAATCAAAGGTTTCCCATCATAACCGACTGTCATGTTATCTGTATATATGTAATATGACTCCATTTTTCTTCGTCGTATCCTCTCTTACATACTCCGGCATCCCAGAACTTATATGCTTCATACTGTTTAAGATACATCCTCCGGGCATTCCGGAATTTTTACGTTTCGTACTGTCTGAAATATACTCTCCAGACTCAGGAATACTGTTCCTCTCACGAACGCTTTTGCCTCCGAATCATGATATAAATAACGACCGGTGCACCAAACACTGCCGTCACAGAACTGATACTCAGTTCAACCGGAGCAAACACGATCCGCGCAATCAGATCGCAGAACAGGCAGAATAATGACCCGCCAAGGAAGCAGCCCGGTATCACCAGAATCGGCTTCGATGTCTTCAGCAGGCTCTTAATCAGATGTGGCACTGCAATTCCGACAAATGAGATGGGACCCGCGAATGCCGTAACACAAGCTGACAAAATACTCGACAGCAATATCAATGCAATCCGGAATGCCCGGATATTTACCCCCATATTCTGCGCATAGACTTCACCGAGCTGATAGGCACTGATTGGCTTTGACATCAGAAAAGTCAGAGCAAATGTGATCAATACAACAACAGCCATAACACGGACATTCTCCCATGTCATACCGGAAAAGCTTCCGAGCGACCAGTTATGCAGATTTACAATGTTGGAATCATCTGCAAATGTAACTGCAAAATCGGTAATGGCCGAACAGATATAACCAATCATGACACCACTGATGACCAGCATGGACATCTGCCGCACCTTTTTGGAAATCAGCAATACAAATCCCATGGAAATCATGGAACCGGCAAAGGCCGACAGAATCATGGCGGCCGAGCTCATCACTCGGGATTGCCCCAGAAAATAGATCATGACAAGTGCCACCACCAGCTTGGCTCCGGAAGAAATCCCAAGTACGAAGGGGCCTGCAATCGGATTGGCAAAAAAAGTCTGCAAAAGAAATCCTGATACAGAAAGTGCACCTCCCAGTATCACAACAGAAAGAATACGGGGGAGACGAATCTCCCATATGATACTGCTTGCCGTTTGATCTCCCTGGTGCCTGAACACGATATTAAAAATCTCTTTTACCGACAAATCAATACTGCCCGAATTAATATTCCAGATAAATAGTACCACCAACAATAAAAACAGTACTGTAAAAGAAATCCAATACCTCATGTATGATTTTTTCTTCATAATATCATTCCTCACTGCATCCTGATCTGCTCCAAGTACGTAAAGCAGCCGCAATTCCATTGTAAACAGTTCATACAGTACTATATAAACTACCCATTGTCACGCTAAGGTGAAAGAGACATACCTGATTTCTGTGCCATTTCATTTCCATGTAAACTGCCCCTTGTTATGCCAAAGCCCGCTGGATTGCGACTGTCTTATTTCAGACGATGAAGATACGTAAGCTCATCCAGTGATGCATCTTCACTCGTTATCATCTCGTGGATATCCGCAATCATATCTCCCAGCCCGGTCGTCTCCTGAAACAGATTTTTTCCGGTACACCAGACATTTCCGTCCTGGACAGCCTTGAAGTCACCAAGCAGTGCGCTTTTCGCGAGCAGTTCCTCTATCGTCGTCAGTTCACCGTCTATCGTACTATTATATATGATGTAATCCGCATCTTTTGCCCGCGCGTAAAACTCTTCCATGTCCATATTCATCGTGGACAGAGAATTTTCATCATCATCCAAATCGTTGAAAATATATGTCCCGCCGGCCAGCTCGATCATCTTTGCTACATAATCGTTCGTCTTGCGCACATTGGCATATCCATTGGAACTGATATAGAAAAATGCAACTGTTTTTCCGGTACCTTCTTCTGATTCTATTCTGGCAAGCTGGTCTGCCTGCTTCTGAAATTCTTCCTCTGCCTGCTGCTCTTCTCCGAGAAGTGCACCATACAGCTTCATCCACTCCGTTCTTCCCAATGGATGCGGCTCATAGCTGGATCTCTCTACCAGGACCGGTATCCCAAGACCTTCCAGCTTTTCCCATACTTCCGGAGTATGATAGATCATTGTAGATTCTATCGCCAGACCGCAGTCCTTTGACAGAATCAATTCATAATCCGGTGCGCTGTATTTCCCTGCGTATACAATGCTGCCGTTTTCCATTGCTTCCTTAGCTGGCTTCACATACCAGCCATCGGTGTCCGTTCCGGACAGTGCAATCGCATCCAGTCCGTCAACCGCACAGAATAAATCCATCGCTGAAGTCGCTACCAGATAGATATTCTGTATTGGCGCCTGCAAAACAGTGATATCTTCCTCCAGTCCCGTCGGAACCTCAGCCCCCTCCGGCACTACCAGAAAACGTCCCGCCTCCTGTATCGTTATCAATTTATACAGCTCATCCGCAGCTTCTGTATCTTCTGCAGATTCCCCTGCTTCATCTGCCGTCTCCAGCTCTGCATCTACATCTCCGTTTTCCTCAGGTGCTTCATAATAATCCACTGAAAATTGTTCCGCATAGAGCAATTCCATACTGTGCTCCAGACTCAGATCCTCCCAGGAAATATCATCTCCGGAGTCATTCTTTTCTGCTGCATACGTCTCTGTTCCTGCCAGCAAAAAAACAGCACTAAGCATACACAGACATAAGCCAATCCTTCTTTGTTTCATGGAGACCACCATCCGATCCGGTTCCCACACCCTTTTTGCTTTCATTCTGATTATCAATACAAAATTTCTCAGTACGCAGGAATCCCGGATCCTTTCCTTTTCCTCTGATGTTACTATTCTGTTTTTCAAACCTGCTCTAATCTTCCTGAACCAGAGTGGAAGAATCAAAATACAGCGTATAATCAATCTCATGCGGTGTGCTCATCGCAATCGTATCTGCCACGATCGGCATTTTCCAGTCAAATCCAGACACTGGAATCTCAAACGTAGAATTGCCATCCGTCTCGAGCATTTCATATTTTTCCCCGTCTACGAGCATATAATCATAATTTTTGCTGCTCCAAATAATCGTCGCGGTCACTTTCCCGTCCTTTACTTCCAGAACCGCCGGAGATTCTACACTTGCCTTACCGGAACCGCCTTCCAGCATCACCTCTGCCTGATAAGTGCCGTCTGCCAGTTCAAGGCTTTCTGCAGTTGTAATCTCCAGATTTGTAAACGCATTCTGCGGCAGAGAGGATGACTTGAATACAAGCACACGGTCATACCATTTTTCCTTTCTTTTACTCCATGCTGCACAATCCATTCCCATATCAAGTGCTTCCACCGGAACCTCATACGTCTGTTTTCCTTCTGCATTTTCCACAAACGGAATATAGTCTTCCTCCGAAGCCTGTACCGCCTCAGCACCTGTACCCATAAAGAGCTTCAGATATCCGTCACCGCTCATCGTCATAATAGCCGTCATCTCACCATCCTGTACGGTCAGTTCGCAATCCACTACCTTAAACATGGAAGAGCTGGATGCCACCTCTACCGGATAAACTCCATCTACGAGATCAGATCCGTAGATTGGAACCATTCCATCCTCCACAACATCCTGCTGTACTGTCATTTCTGATGCATCCGCCACCTGACTGCTGCCGGATTCCGAAACTGCCTCCTGTGTTTCCTCCTCCAACGCCGCATCAGCCGTTTCTCCTGCAGTTACCTCCGCTTCCGTTTCCAGTTCTGTCTCTTCTGCCAATCCGGTAAATGCCATGCTTCCTGCCAGCATAAGTGCCAGCATTGCTGAAACCTGTAATTTCTTCATAATGTCCTCCTTCTCGTACCTTCACGTACGGTTACCATTGCTAAAGCAGATTTCCTTCATCTGCATCTGTGCTTCACTTTGCTATGTGTTACTGTTCACACGTCTGCCGAAATGGCAGCCGTCTGACCAGTAACAACGCTTCGCGATGCACAGAAATTGTACCTTCGGCACAATTTCGCGCGCGCAGTACTCGGAATTTCCGTGCATTCTGCCCGGAAACACCTCGCGGGACAGCTACCCCATGAACAGTAACTGCTATGTCACGCGTCGAACGCATCTCTCCTGACCCCAACGCAGCTGCACGGCCTGTTCCTAAACAGCCGCAGATCTTTTTCATCCTGATAAAACAAAAATCCTCCTACCTAATGGGTAAAAGGACCGATGGATCGTTTCTGTCAGCGGTACAACCAATTACTCGTGATTCGGAATTCACATTCCTGTACCAGCGCAAGGCAGGTTTCCTGGCTTATAAATCATCGCACACAGCCGTCTTCCCGCTCATACAGTGACTCTCTGACTGCGCGCTCCTTAAATACAGTGACGAGTTCGTACAGGATTCTCACCTGTTTCCCTTTTAACCGGATGCAGATCTCTGCATCGGCACCTGACGCTTTTTCCTGTTTAGTTATTGGAATTTTAGCATAATGCCATGGGAAATACAAGATAAACTTGGTGATAACTTTGGAGTGGTGGTTGACATTTTGGCAATTTATTATTATAGAAAATAAGAAATGGGTTTTGGGAGTTGTCCCTGTACCGCTTGACTCAGGTCCGAAGCGGGTTGCTCGTCTCTTTTTTTATTTCACCTCCGTATTTTCCTATCATAAATTAAATTGCTGGAAATACAAGAATCAGGAAACCTCAAGAGCTATGAGAAACAAATTACTCCTTACTATGGAACAAAACGAGTATTTCACCCATTGGAACACTGATTTAAGAAAAATGGAATTGCCCTGTAGAACAATTCCATTTTATATCCCGAATATTCACCTGTCAACAAATTCTCAATGCACAATGTGCAGCATTTATCTTCAATGTGCAAACTGGCTGTTATACAGATTTGCGTAAAATCCTTTCTTCGCCAGCAATTCTTTATGCGTGCCCTGCTCGATGATATTTCCATCCTTCATGACGAGGATCACATCTGCATTGCGAATCGTCGAGAGCCGATGCGCTACGATGAAGCTCGTCCTTCCCTCCATCATCTTCTGGAATGCTTTCTGGATACGGATTTCGGTTCTCGTATCGATCGAGGACGTCGCCTCATCGAGGATCAGCATCGGCGGAAGGCAGAGCATCACCCGGGCAATACACAGAAGCTGTTTCTGTCCCTGCGAAAGATTTCCTCCGTTCTCTCCGATAATGGTGTCATATCCATCCGGCAGACGCTTGATAAAGCTGTGTGCATGTGCATCCTTCGCCGCCTGAATGACTTCCTCATCCGTTGCTTCCGGGCGTCCCATCCGGATATTGTCCCGGATTGTGCCGCTGCGCAGCCACGTATCCTGAAGCACCATGCCATAGGAGCTTCTGAGATCCCTGCGCTTCAGATTCTGGATATCGATTCCCTCAATCCGGATCTTGCCATCGTTCACATCATAAAAACGCATCAGCAGATTGATCAGCGTCGTCTTTCCGCAGCCGGTCGGCCCTACGATTGCCACACGCTGTCCGGCTTTTACCTGAAGGTTAAAGTCTTCGATCAGCTTTTTCTCCGGTGTGTAGGAGAAATCGACGTGCTCCAGTGTGATATTTCCCACTTCCGCCGGAAGTACCTCTGCCGGCTCCGCATCTGGTGTCTGTGCCGGGGAATCGATCAGCTCAAAGACCCTTCCCGCACATGCAAGTGCGTTCTGAAGCTCTGTCACAACGCCGGAAATCTCGTTGAACGGCTTCGTATACTGGTTTGCATAGGACAGGAACGCCGAGAGCTGTCCAACTGTCATTGCTCCGCGCACGACTGCCAGCGCACCTGTCAGCCCAACGCCTGTATAGACGAGGCTGTTTACAAAACGGGTCGCCGGGTTGGTAATAGAGGAAAAGAAGATCGCGCGCAGCGAATATTTCCGCAGGCGTTCATTGATCTCATCAAACTGTGCTTCTACCTTTTTCTCCTGCCCATACGCCTGTACGACCTTCTGATTTCCGATCATCTCATCGATCAGAGCCGTCTGCTCTCCCCTTGTTTCCGACTGAAGCTTAAACATAGAATACGTTTTCTGCGTAATGTATTTGGCTACCAGCAGTGATACCGGGGTCAGCACAACGACCACCAACGTAATCATGACATTCACGGAAAGCATGAATCCAAGCGTACCTGCTATCGTGACCACTCCGGTAAACAGCTGCGTAAATCCCATCAGCAATCCATCCGAGAATTGGTCCACGTCCGCAATAACGCGGCTGACAAGCTCTCCGGAAGAATGTGTATCCAGGTAGCTGAGCGGAAGGATCTCAATCTTCTTAAATGCCTGCTCACGTACCTCGCGCGATACATCATAAACAATCCTGTTATTGCATACATTCATCATCCACTGTGCCGCCGCTGTGACCAGTATTGCGATCAGCATGGTCCGCATAATCAAGAAAATTTCCTTAAACTGCACATTTCCCGGTCCAAGGATATGGTCAATCACCTGTCCTGTGAGCACCGGAATATAAAGCGTCAGCGCCACAGAGATGACCGCCATCAGAAGCGACATCAACACAAGACCGCCATGCGGGCGGATATATTGTAATACCTGATTCAGAACTTTTTTCTGTCCATCCTTTTTCATTGCCATCACCTCACTCCTGATCCTCTTTCGGGAACTGCGAATAATACGTTTCCTGGTAAACCTCGCAGCCTGCCAGCAGCTCCTCGTGGGTACCGATCCCTGCAATCTCACCGTCATCCAGCACAATAATCTTGTCCGCATGCTGAATTGAGGATGCTCTCTGCGATACAATAAAGACTGTCATCTGACCGGACAGCTCTTTTACCGCCTGCCGCAGCTTCGCGTCCGTCACAAAATCGAGTGCAGATGCACTGTCATCAAGAATCAGAATTGCCGGCCTGCGCACAAGTGCACGGGCAATCGTCAGTCTCTGCTTCTGTCCGCCGGAGAAATTGCGGCCCTCCTGCTCTACAACCGTATCCAGGCCATCCTTCGCACCAAATACGACATCCTCCGCCTGCGCCGCACGAATTGCCTCACGCATGTCCTCCTCTGTCGCGTTCTCATTTCCCCAGAGCAGATTCTCACGGATCGTCCCCTGAAACAGAACCGCCTTCTGCATGACGATTCCGACTATACCGCGGATCGTCTCCAGCGGATATTTGCGCACATCAATCCCGTTTACCTTCACGCATCCCTCGCGCACATCATAAAAACGCGGGATCAGACTTACGAGGGAAGTCTTACCGGAGCCTGTACCGCCGATGACGCCGACTGTCTCACCCTTCTTTACCGTGAAGCTGATATCTGACAGAGAATCCGCACCGGCTCCTTTGTATCGGAACTGCACATTCTCGAAAGCGACTGCCGGTTCCGGTAACGCAGATGACAGACCAGACTTTCTGTTTCCAGATGCTGTGCTGCCTGTGTTTCCGGCACTCACCCCCTCTTCCGGCATGGTTCCATCCGTCATACTGGATTCTGTCTCCATAATTGACTGAATTCGGTTGCCGCACGCAATTGCCTTTGTCACGGTAATAATCAGGTTCGCGAGCTTTACCAGCTCTACAAGAATCTGTGAAATATAATTTACAAGCGCCACAACGCTTCCCTGCAGAAGAATCCCCTGGTCTACCCGTCCGGCTCCGACGTAGAGCAATACCAGAAGTCCGCCATTGATCACGATATACGTCAGAGGATTCATCAGCGCCGAGATCCGCCCCGACAATATCTGGATCTTCACGAGGGCCTCATTACCCTCCTCAAATTTCCGAACCTCCTGCGGCTCCTTGCAGAATGCACGGATGACACGGACACCCTGAAGGTTCTCACGCGTCACACCTACCACCTGATCCAGCCGGTCCTGTACCTTACGGTAAACCGGAATGCTGATCAGCATAATACCAAATACGATCACGCAAAGAACCGGAATCACCGCCACGAAAACAAGCGCAGCCTTTGCATCCACCGTAAACGCCATAATCATCGCGCCAAACACGATAAACGGGGAGCGCATAAACAGACGCAGGAACAGGTTCACACCTGACTGCACCTGATTGATATCACTTGTCATCCTGGTAATCAGGGTCGAGGTACCTATCGTGTCCATCTCTGAAAAGGAAAGGCTCTGGATATGCGCAAACAGCTCATGGCGAAGCTTCGTCGCAAATCCGACCGCAGCCTTTGCGGAAAAATACTGTGCTGTGATGGAGCAAACGAGGCCGATCAGTCCCAGAGCAGCCATCAAAAGACACATCCGGATGATATAACCGACATCCTGATTCTTGATTCCGACATCAATGATCTTCGCCACCACGAGCGGAACCAGCAGTTCAAACGAAGCCTCCAGCAGTTTGAACAGAGGGGCACAGATTGACTCTTTTCTGTACGCTTTCATGTACTTCAGAAGCTTAAGCATAATTCTCTCCTATCTTTTATTTTTCTGAGCAGCACAAACAAGGAAAGTCTCAAACTTTCCCCGCTTCGAATATCAGGCTTTGACGGAAAGCGTGCCTGAAAATACAATCCTTGCGGCTGTGACACACATCCCGCGGAAAGCAATTTCCAGACACGCCCCGGCAGGCAAACCAGTCAAAACTGATCCCGCGCTGCTCCTTACTGTTACAATCATTATAGCACTTTTTTCCTGTTTTGAAACTATGAATTACAAATATTCTTATGGATTTAAGACGGCATCGTTACTGTTCACAGGGTAGCTGTCCCGCGAGGATTTATCCTGCCCCTCCTTTGGGCAGGATGCCGTCCCTGACGAAGGGTGTTCAGGTGCGGCTTCGCACCTGAATCCCGAGTTTTGAGGCGGGAAATCGCATGAAATGCGATTTCTGTGCATCGCGAAACAGTTACCGGTGTGCAGGGACTGCCGATGACCTGGTCAGAAACAGCGACAGGATCAGCGCTGCCATCGCACCGCTCAGCTTCCCTCCCAATAATGGCCCCAGCATTTCCGGTTCTGTACTGACTACAAAACCCATATGAGCGGCCAGAAGACTCGCCGCACTTACGATAAAGGCCCCGTTGACTACTTTCCCTCTCTCATCCATATCCTGATACATGGAAATGGCAGGAATCACACTCACAATCCCCACCAGCAGTCCTGTCATACTCTCCGCCTTCATTCCCAGACGGCTTCCCACCCGGGCAAATGGCTTTCTCAGTATCCTCTGCAGAAATTCTGCCGCAGGAAGGCTTCCCAACATGACAATTCCTATAGAAGAAACTACATCCATAGCGTCTTCAAGCGGAGCCATCCCTTTCACCGGATTCCATCTGCACATATATTCCACAGCAGCCAGCACAAGGCCAATCGTGATAACTGCACGTATCCCGTCCGCAAATACGCAAAATCCCCGGACCATTTTTTCGGGAGCCTTCCACAAACCAATAAGCAGCACTGCCGCAAGCACAAAAACCGGCAGGTTCTGATGCAGGCATGACAGAACGGGAATACCTGCAAGCACGCCTCCTACAAGAAGCCCGACCGGCATCGTAACCAGACCATACATGATTCCTCTCGCAAAGAAACACCGCTCTTCTTTCCGAATCATTCCCATACCTACCGGAATCGTAAACACGATCGTACATCCGAAAATCGCTGCCGCTACCGTTCCGGCATAACTTCCAATCCGACTGTCCAAGGCAAGCTCCCCGGCGAGCTGGTATCCGCCCATATCAATCGCCAGCAAACTGCCGAACATCGCCGGATCCACACCGATTCTCTGATAGCATGGAACCACAATTCTTCCCAGAATATCTGCCAGAACGGGTGCAAGGCAGATCATCCCTGCCATAGACAGTGCAGTAGGCCCAAGGAACAAAAATCCTTCCTCAAACTTCGCCCCGTACCCATACTTATTGCCTCTGATCCGGTCAATCCCTCCAACAACTGCTCCCACTGCCATGATCCACATCAATATCTGATTCATCTTTTGTCCCCACAAACGTTATTATTCAGCCGGACCTGCGGCCTGCATGGCGTATGGCCGAACTGTTACCATTTGATTTCTAATTTATAGCATATCTTTGCCGATTGTCAATCAAATCGACCAAAGTTCCATCTGACAAAGGATATATTGTGTTACTGCTCACTGGGTAGCTGTTCCGCGAGGATCTATCCTGCCCGCTTTCCGGGCAGGATGCCGTCCCTGGCGAAGGGTGTTTCCGCGCAGAATGCATGGAAATCCCGCGTTCGGAGGACAGGCTCATTTCAAAAAACAGGACAACGATAGCATTCTTCACATTTGTATGGTATAATCAGAAAAGAGAAAAACAAGACAGGTGAATACAAAAACGGCATGACGCAGTATGCGTTGTTACTGGTCAGACGGCTGTCATTTCGGCAGACGTGTGAACAGTAACTATGCGTTAGAACTGGATGCAGCAGAAAGCAACCGCACACCGGATGGAAACAGAAATCCAGAACCAGGCGCAGCGAGCAAAGAATGGTGGTGATTAACATAAAATACAAAATAGTAATCTGCGATGATGAGCAGGATCAGATTGAACACATTGCTTCCTTAGTATCAGCGTGGAGTATTCAAAATAGTTACTCTTGCGATATCACTACGTTTACATCTGCCGAGGCATTTTTGTTTGAGTATGAGGATAATAAGACATACGATATTCTTCTGCTGGATGTTGAAATGAAGAATGTAACAGGTATTGAACTGGCTAAGCGCATCCGCAAAGACAACAACCGATCCGAAATCATATTTGTCACTTCACATTTTGAATTTATTAACGAAGGCTATGAAGTCGATGCGCTCCACTATCTGATCAAGCCGGTCTCCGAAGCGAAGCTAATGCAAGTGCTATGCAAAGCAGCGGAAAAACTATCAGTCGAGCCGCCATCAGTGGTTATAACCTGCAATGGTGAAACTGTCAGACTCTTTGAATCAGATATTTTATACATAGAATCTTTCCTGCATTACATTATGATCCATACAACGCACAAAGAATACAAAATCAAAGAAAGCATTTCTGTTTTTGAGCAGAAATTAAGCGATGATTTCTATCGTATTCATCGTTCATACTTAGTTTCTCTAAAACACA
>JAUNGL010000110.1 GCA_030524665.1 Lachnospiraceae bacterium
AATAAGTTTAAGAAAAATATAAGTTTCAAAATGAAACAATTTTGCGAAAAAGCTGTAAAGCTAAAGATAAAATTATTTTAAGGAGGACAAAAAATGAGAAGATTGACTAAGATGGCAACTGTACTTACGGCGGGAGTTCTTGCTCTAAATTCGTTTGCAGGCATTGTGTATGCGTCAGAATATGAGATGACGGAGCCTGCTGACCTGACTTTTGCTGCACAGGAAGTAGGTACTGCCGCATATAACTGGGCAGCCGCACTTCAGACGGTTATGTTGAAGGAACTTCCGGAGGGTTCGAACATTGCGATTACGACAACATCACCGGGTGGTGTGGGTGCTCCGATTATTGTAAACGGCGGTGATCAGTGTGATCTGGTAGTATCCAATTCTGCACCGGCTAAGTGGTCCTATGAGGAAGGAATTCTTGGAAATGAGCCGACAACAGAGATTGCAGCGCTGGCAGGCGGTCTTGGAAGCGCATTTATTAATGTGATGTTTACGCAGAAATTTGTAGACGAGACAGGTATTAATACGATTGAGGATCTGGTAGAGCAGAAATATCCGGTAAAGCTTGTGATTAAGACGGCAGGTTCTTTTGGAGAACTGACAGCAGAGAAGGTGTTTGAGGCGCTTGGCGTGACATTTGAAGACATCGAGTCATGGGGCGGCACTGTAGAGATGACGGGTGTGGATGCGATCAAATCCGGTCTGCAGGATGACCAGTATGATATGACGATTGATCACATCGGTGCAGGACAGTCCAGTACGACAGAACTTTGCCTGACACATGATATGTATGATGTTCAGATGGCAGACAGCACAATGGAAACACTGGTAGAGATGGGCTATGAGTATGTAACGGTTCCGGCAAATACCTGGAATGGTCAGACAGAAGAGATTAAGACTGTTGGTTCCCAGCAGTTGGTACTTGTGGATGCCAACATGGACGATGCTACGGCATATACTCTGACCAAGGCAATCGTAGAGCATATCGATGAGCTGTCAGCATCTTTGTCTGATGCAGGTTATTTCGATCCGCAGACGGGTGGGACTCTGGCCATGACAGGTGCTCCGCTTCATCCGGGTGCAAAAGCTTATTATGAAGAGAATGGCTATCCGGTAGACTGATTTTGGATGCGGTTTTGCGATGTGCAGTGATATAGAAAAAGCGGGATGTTCGATGGACATTCCGCTTTTTTTAAATATTTTTTGGGTAAACATAAACATTGCAGCTATAAACGGGATAAAATGATCCGGGATCAGTTCATATAGCTTCCGCCGTTGACGTTGATTGTTTCACCGGTGATAAATCCTGCCATATCGGTTGCGAGGAACATTACGACATCCGCCACATTCTCCGGGGTGCCGAGACGTCCCAGTGGGA
Source organism: Lachnospiraceae bacterium (assembly GCA_030524665.1). Lineage (GTDB taxonomy): Bacteria > Bacillota > Clostridia > Lachnospirales > Lachnospiraceae > Choladousia. The sequence goes on from JAUNGL010000110.1 coordinate 1,385, forward strand.
TCTTTTTGGTTACGATCTGCCGGTATTCGTCTGTCCACTGTTTTGACATGTCCGTATAGATCGGACCCGGACATACACCGTTCACACGGATGCCGTATGGAGCCATCTCATAGGCCAGCTTCTGTGTCATCGAATTGACTGCGGCTTTGGATGCACCGTAACAGATAGAAGCATTCGCGTGTGCTGTTTTGCTTGCGGTAGAAGAAATATTGATAATCGTTCCCTGCCGGGCATTTACCATATGAGGGAGTACACACTTGCATGCATAAAACGTTCCATTCAGGTTGATTCCGAGCATCCGGTCCCATTCTTCTGCGGAAAGCTCGAGAAACGGGATTCTGCTGTTTACTCCGGCGTTGTTGACGAGTATGTCGATTTTTCCAAATGCATTGATGCAGGTATCGGCCATTTTTTGGGAGGTTTCAAATAAAGAAACATCTCCCTGTACGATTTCACATCTGCTGCCGAGACGGATAATTTCCTCTTTTAATTCTGTCAGCGGTTCCGGGCGGTTTCCGTTGATGATAACATCAGCTCCGTTTTTGGCGAAAGTAAGTGCGATCTGACGGCCGATTCCGCGGCTGGATCCTGTAATAATAGCTGCTTTTCCTTTTAACATAGTGCCACCTCTCGTATTGTTTCAAATTGAAATGCTTCTTGGATTCCAAAAACCAGATGCATGTATTATAAAATATAACGGATTTATTTGCAAGAATAGTTTATTTTTTAGGGATTTATTATGAAACAATCCTGAAAAAATAAAAAACGGTCAACTAAAATCTGCAGAAAAAAGAGAAAAGATGAATAGAAACAAAAAATCTTAAAAAAGTCTAAAATAGTATCAAAATGAAACAATAAAAAAGTCGAAATAGATTGCAAAATATGAGAAAAAGAACTAAAATGAAACACAAGAAAGGACGTAACAAAAAGAAAACATAAGCCAAAGGTTTCAAAATGAAACGATCAGTGAAGGAGGAAAAAATATGGCAGTATGTCAGGTAAAACTTCCGCCATGCGCATACGCAGGAGAGGGAAGCATTGAGAAAATTAAAGATATCGTAGTAAAAGAGGATGCGAAGTCTATCCTTGTTTTTACCGACAAGGGAATCCGCTCCACAGGTCTTCTGAACCTGGTAACTGACGAGCTGGATGCGATTGGGGCAAATTATACGGTATTTGACAACCTGAAGCCGGAACCGGCGTACACGGACGTGGAGGCGGTACTGGCAGAAGTAGATAAGGTTGATGGCGACTTCGTGATCGCAATCGGCGGCGGCAGTGTTATGGATGCAGCAAAGCTGACTACTGTTCTGAAGAATGCACCGTATAACATCCGTGATTTGCTGAATGATCCGACTATCGCGAGAAAGTACATCAAGTCCGTGATGATCCCGACTACCTGCGGTACCGGAGCAGAAGCTACCTGCAACGCAATCGTGGCTATTCCGGAAGAACAGTCCAAGAAAGGTATCGTAAACGACAGTATGATTCCGGATTATGTGATTCTGGATTCCCGCACGATCCGCAGACTTCCGAAGCCGATCGTGGCTGCTACAGGCGTAGATGCACTGGCGCATGTCGTAGAGTGCTATACCTCCAAGAAGGCCACTCCGCTGAGCGATACATACGCACTGGCAGGTGCAAAGCTGATCTTCGGCAACATCCGCAGGGCTTATGAGAATCCGGATGATATGGACGCAAAGAATAAGATGATGCTCGGCGCTTATTACGGCGGCGTAGCGATCACAGCCAGTGGTACAACAGCCGTACATGCACTGTCTTACCCGCTGGGCGGAAAATACCACATTGCTCACGGTGTATCCAATGCAATCCTGTTTGCACATGTGATGGAGTACAATAAGGAAGCCTGTGAGACACAGCTTGCAGAGCTCTGTGACGCAATCAATCCGGCTTATTTTGAGAAGAGTACGGCAGAGAAGGCTCAGTATGTGATTGATGAGATCGCTGATATCGTAAAAGTAACAAATATTCCGACAGATCTGGATCAGTTCGGCGTGAAGATGGAGGATCTGGATTTCCTTGTAGATGCGGGAAGCAAGCAGACACGTCTCCTTGTAAACAACCGCAGAGAACTGTCTCTGGATGACATTCGGGCCATCTATCTGAAGGTGCTGAAATAATAAAGGTGTTGTAAAGAAATTTTATAAATCATAAACGAAGCATGTAAAACAGGAGGAACAGAACAATGGCAGAGAAACCGATTCTTGGTATTACCATGGGCGACCCGTCCGGAAACGGACCGGAGATTTCCATTAAGGCACTGATGGATCCGTCAGCTTATGAGAAATGCCGTCCGCTGATCGTCGGTGATGCAGTCAGCATGGAAGCTGCACTCAAGACCGTAAGCGGTGCGGAGAACATCAAACTGAACGTTGTAAAGGATGTGAAGGACGCAAAGTTTGAGTTCGGTACGATTGATGTTTACGATATGGGTGTGATTGATATCAGCAAACGTCTGTACAAAAAGGACAAGAAGAAACTGGCAGAGACGATGTCTCCGGAAGAGCTGGCAGCAGCTTACAGGGAAAGCCAGACCATGTGCGGTGAGTGCGCATTCCAGTATGTTAAGAAGGTCATTGAGATGGCTATGGCAGGTGAAGTAGATGCGACCGTTACCAACGCACTGAACAAAGACCATATCAATATGGCAGGACATCACTACTCAGGACATACGGAGATTTATGCTGACTATACCCATACACCGAAATACACGATGATGCTGGCGCATGACGGACTCAGAGTTGTTCATGTATCCACACACGTTTCCCTGAGAGAAGCATGTGACCGTGTAAAGAAGGACAGAGTCCTGGACTGCATCCGTATTGCAAACGAAGGCTGCAAGGCACTCGGAATCAAGGAGCCGAAGATCGGTGTTGCCGGTCTGAATCCGCACTGCGGCGAGAACGGTATGTTCGGACGTGAGGAGATCGAAGAAATCCAGCCGGCGATCGATGCAGCGCTTGCAGAGGGAATCAATATTCCTGAGAAGGCGCCGACACCGCCAGATACTGTATTCTCCAAGGCGCTTGGCGGATGGTATGATATCGTTGTTGTCATGTACCATGATCAGGGACATATTCCTCTCAAGGTAAAGGGCTTCGTATACAATCATGAGCTCAAGAAATGGGATGCTGTAGCAGGTGTCAATGTGACTCTTGGCCTGCCGATTATCCGTGCATCTGTGGACCACGGTACAGGTGAGGGACATGCAGGCGACGGAAGTGCAAATGAGCTGAGTCTCGTCAACGCTATGGATTATGCAATCCGTATGGCAAACGCAAAGGCAGAGGCATAAAAGAAAATACAGAATACAGAATACAGGGATTCCCGTCTTCAGGTCAGGGGATGGGTTCCCGGAGCAAAAATGTTCTCAGGCCGTCATGGCTGAAATAAATTAAATCCAATATAAGGAGGAAAAAGTAATGAAAAGATTTTCAAAGGTTGCAACTATGTTTACAGCGGGTGTTCTGGCATTTGGTTCAATGGCAGCAGTTGCTTCGGCATCAGATTATTCTCTGACTGATCCGGCTGACCTGACATTCGCAGCACAGGAGGTTGGTACCGCTGCATACAACTACGCAGCAGCTCTTCAGACTGTTATGCTTCAGGAGCTTCCGGAAGGTTCCAACATCGCTATCACAACAACATCACCGGGTGGAGTAGGTGCTCCGATCATTGTTAACGCCGGAGATCAGTGTGATCTGGTTATGTCAAACTCTGCACCGGCTAAATGGTCTGCTGAGGAAGGTATCCTTGGAAACGATCCGACAACAGAAGTAGCTGCACTGGCAGGCGGACTTGGAAATGACTTCATCAACGTTATGTTCACACAGAAGTTCGTGGATGACACAGGAATCACTACAATCGAAGATCTGGTAGAGCAGAAATATCCGGTAAAGGTTGTTATTAAGACAACAGGTACACTCGGTGAGCTGGCTGCAGAGAAGGTATTTGAGGTTCTCGGAGTTACTTTCGAAGACATCAAGTCCTGGGGCGGTACTGTAGAGATGACCGGAGGAGACGCGATTAAGTCTGGTCTGCAGGATGACCTGTATGATATGACCATCGACCATATCGGTGCCGGACAGTCCAATACCACAGAGCTTTGCCTGACACACGATATGTATGATGTTCAGATGGCAGACAGCACTCTGGAAGCACTGGTAGAGCTTGGATTCGAGTACGTAACAGTTCCGGCTAACACATGGAATCTGCAGACAGAGGAAATCAAGACCGTTGGTTCCCAGCAGGTAGTTCTGGTTGACTCCAACATGGACGATGCTACAGCTTACAACCTGACAAAGGCTATCGTAGAGCACAGAGATGAGCTTGCAGAAGCAGTATCTTCCATGAGCTACTTTGATCCGCAGACAGGCGGAACAATGGCTATGACAGGTGTTGCTCTTCATCCGGGTGCAAAGGCTTACTACGAAGAGAACGGATATCCGGTAGAGTAATTACATCTAAGAGAAAGACAATACAAAGGCGGGGTGTCTACCCACACCCTGCCTTTCTTGTAACCAGGAACAGGCATCCGATTGCCGGTTCCGGCAACAAAAAGTTTTAAGCGAAAGGGCAAAGAAAATGGGAAACGAAAAATCAATGAAGATTCGTAAATATATTATGGTCATTGTTACGGTTATCTTCTTTGTCTATCAGATGTATCTGGCACTCGTAAAGCAGCTGACTCCTATGCTTCAGGGGCCGTTACATCTGGTTCTGGCATTGACACTTGCGTATCTTTACAATCCTGCAGATAAAAAATACCGCAAGAAGGTAACCAAAGCAGCAGAAGCAAAGGGTGAAAAGGTTGACCCGGCGGTTCTGAACAAGCGCGCATGGATGAACTGGCTGGATGTATTTATTTATGTTGGTCTTGCATACATGCTCTGGTATGTGATTTCCAGATATGAGTATCTGAGCACACAGTTCGTAATGAATATCAGTCCGGTAGAAACGATCGATAATGTGATGATGGTTGTGACGATTGTTCTGCTTCTGATTGCAGTATACCGTACACTTGGTGCAGTTCTGGCAGGCTTTATCCTGTTGTTTATCGTCTATGCATGGACAGCTCCATACCTTCCGGGCATCCTGTACACGAGAGGTAAGTCCTTTACATCCTTCCTGAAGCAGTTCACGACCGGTATGGTTATGACGCAGAGCGGTGTTTTCGGTACGCCTCTGTATACTTCCGCAAGTACGTTGTTCTACTTTATTGTATTCGGTGCATTCTTCTCCGCATTCGGAGGAGGACAGCTTCTGATTGACGTTGGTATGAAATTCTCCAATAAGTCTTCAGGTGCTCCGGCAAAAGCAGCCGTTATTTCTTCCGGCCTTATGGGTATGATTTCCGGTTCTGCAGTTGCTAACGTTGCAACGACCGGTGTTATGACTATCCCGATGATGAAGAAGATTGGTTACGAGCCGGAAGAGGCAGGTGCCGTAGAAGCGGTTGCTTCCACTGGCGGACAGATCATGCCTCCGATCATGGGCGTTGGTGCGTTTATCATGGCTGAAATGCTGGGTATTCAGTACTCTAAGGTTGCTGCTGCAGCTATTATCCCGGCAGTTGCATATTATTTCGCAGTATTTGTACTCGTTGACCGTGTTGCTGCAAAGCATGCAAATGATTTTAACAAAGGTGTGGATGCAAGTATCAAGGTAAAACGTCCGGTACTTTCGCGTCTGTATCTGCTGCTTCCGGCTATTGTGCTGGTAGTTTACATTGTACGTGGTGCATCTCTGATGCGTGCCGGTATGATGGGTATCTTCTTCTGTCTGATCTGTGATGTTGTCAGCCTGATCCTTTATGTAAAGAAGAAGGGCAGCTTCAACCTGATGGATATTGTTTCCTCTGACAAGAAGGTAGAAGATCATGACTTTGTTGACCTGAAGGGTATCTGGTCCTGCTGTATGGACGGTGCAAAACAGGCTGCAGAAATCGCGATTCCGACCGCTGCCTGCGGTATCATCATCAATGTTGTAACAGGACAGACCTCTCTGGCAACAAATCTGGCAGGCGTGATCTCAGGTCTTGGTACAAGCAACCTGATGCTTGCTATGCTGATTGCCATGGTTGGATGTATGCTTCTTGGTATGGCTCTGCCGACCGTAGCTGCTTACCTGGTAGGTGTTATCCTGTTTGTTCCATGTATTCGTCCGCTGCTGACACCGGAAATCGCTGCTGCTTACAGTGATCCGAATACCGTAAACCTCTGTGCGAACATGTTCGTATTCTATTTTGGTATCATGGCACAGATTACTCCGCCGGTATGTGTGGCTTCCTATACGGCTGCTGGTATCGCCGATGGTAATGCGATGAAGACAGGTCTGAAAGGATTCTTCTTCGCGCTGACCGGATTCCTGGTACCGTTCGTATTTATTTACAACCCGGCAATTCTTCTGCAGGGCTCCGTGACTGAGATCGCTCTTGGTACGGCAATGCTTCTGGCAGGCTGCTTCTTCCTGGCAGTTACAGTATCCGGATTCTTCGGTGCTAAGATGAATAACGTAGAGCGTATCATCCTTCTGGTAGCTGCATTTTGCCTGATTAGCCCGGAGATTATTACTTCAATTATCGGTATTATTCTTGGTATTGTTCTTCTGGTGCTGAACACGGCCCGTGGAAAGAAGGCAGCGGCTGCGTAACGGTACATAAGTGACTGTGCGGCTGCAGGACAGTTGAGTTTATAAGGACTGTTAATAAAAGGTGCTGCAAAAGGCCGTATAAATACAATGTCTGAAGTGGGTCAGAGATTGCAGGCGGATTTTGCGGCACCTTGTTTCAAATAAGGAGATCATTCCATTGGGAGAGGTAGAAGATGGTAAAATTACTTATAATTGCGGATGATTTTACAGGGGCATTGGATACCGGTGTCCAGTTTTCTTCCGGTGGTATTAAAACAAAAGTAATTGTTGACAATCATCTGGAAGTCAGAGAAGACGAGAAAAACCAAGTATTGGTAATCGATGCTGAAACCAGGCATTTGTCAGATACGGATGCTTACCGGATTATTTATGACATTGTGGAGGCGGCTGAAAAGGCTGGTATTCCGTATATTTACAAGAAGACGGATTCTGCACTGCGCGGAAATATCGGAAGCGAGCTGACTGCAGCACTGGAGGCTTCCAGTGCCGAAGTTCTGCCGTTTATTCCGGCTTTTCCGAAGATGAACAGGATTACACGTGAGGGAATTCACTATATTGACGGAGTTCCGGTCAGCAAAAGCGTATTCGGACAGGATCCATTTGAGCCGGTCATGAAGGATTCTGTGAAAGAAATTATTCTTTCGCAGAGAGACACTCTGGTGACCGAGGTGGCAGAGTCAGAGAAAGCGAAATGCAGTGCACCATCCGGTATTCTGGTTTATGATGCAGTGACAGACGAATCTCTGGAAGAGACGGCGTTTCTCTTGAAGAAACAGAATCTCTGTCACCTGATGGCAGGCTGTGCCGGATTCGCGACGATACTTCCGCAGCTTTTGGAGCTGCATGGAGAAGAACGGCAGGAGGAGTATCTGAATCCGAGACTTCTCGTAGTATGCGGAAGCGTGAATCCGATTACGAGAAAGCAGCTGGCATATGGAGCGAAATGCGGCTATCCAAAGATTAATCTGATACCGGAACAGAAGCTGAATCAGGACTGGTGGGAGACACCGGACGGGGGAAAGACGATTCAGAGCGTGAAGGAAGCCGTGGAAGCAGGTGATTGCTGTATCATCGACAGCAATGATCTGGAAGGTACTAATTCCACGATGGAATATGCAGGTGAGCATCAGATTACGTTGGAAGAGGTTCGTGTACGTATTTCACAGACGCTCGGTATGGCAGCAAAAAAACTGCTGGAACAGGACATCAGAACTACTTTCCTGATTACGGGCGGTGATACACTGCTTGGGCTTATGAAGCAGATTGGAAGCAATGAGCTGATGCCTGTCTGTGAGATGGCGCCGGGTTCCGTGCTGACAAAGCTTGAATGGCAGGGAAAGACGTATCATATTATTACAAAATCAGGTGGCTTCGGGGATGAGAAGCTGCTGGAACAGATCGTAGATAAATTAAAGAAATGAAACTTCAGCTATGCAGGCAGCAGACCTGCATGACTAAGACGTCGAGAATCAGAGAGGCTGCGGAAGATGGGCAGCCGAAAAAAGAAAGGATGGATAAGACTATGGCATACCAGATATTACCTGGCCTTACGCCGGATGGTACATTGTATGTGAACGAAGACCTCGGTACGGTGGAAGCAATGCTGCCGCCGGGAGGCTACAAGACCGCACACTCCCCGGCACTTCTGGAGCTGGAGAACGGGGATATGCTCTGCGCATGGTTCGCAGGCTCCTTTGAGGGAAGTGCAGATGTCAGCATCGTCTGCGCAAGACTGCCGAAGGGCGCTGACAAGTGGGAAGCACCGGTACAGGTATCTCATGATCCGGAGAGAAGTGAGCAGAACCCGTCACTTTTTGCGGGGCCGGATGGAAAAGTATGGGCAATGTACACAGCCCAGCTTGACCGCGTAGAGGGAAAGGACAACATGCAGTTTACTTCCGTGATCCGCTGCCAGAAGAGTGCGGATGGAGGAAAGACATGGAGCGATTATGTTACAATGTTCCCGGAAGAGGGAAGCTTCTGCAGGCAGCCGATTCAGGTGTTATCTAACGGACGCTGGATCTTCGGCAACTGGATCTGCACAGATTCCGAGCTTGGACTGACCGGAGACCCGACTGCATTCCGTATTTCCGATGACGAAGGAAAGACATGGAAGACTGTCGATATGCCGAAGAGCAACGGAAGCGTACATGCTAATGTTGTAGAGCTGGAGCCGGGACATCTGGCAGCATTTATGAGAAGCCGTGCTGCAGATAATATCTACCGCAGCGAATCTTTTGACAACGGTGATACCTGGTCTGTTCCGGTGCCGACTGTACTGCCGAACAACAATTCCAGTATCAGTGCGATTAAGCTGAAGAGCGGAAGAATCGCGGTTGCATACAATCCGACCTGTACTCCGTGCCCGACACCGGGGATTGCTGCATGGCCGGGACTCCGCTGCCCGGTAGCAGTGGCACTGTCTGAGGACGGCGGACTTACCTTCCCGATGATCCGTTATATGGAGCGCGGTGAGGGCTTCATGGGAGAAGAGAACCGGACAAACAACAAGCAGTACGAGTATCCGTATATTATGCAGGGCAGCGACGGACGGCTTCATCTGGCTTTTGCTTATAAGAACAGAATCGGAGTGAAGTACATGAGCTTCACAGAGGAAGATGTGATGGGCCAGAAGCGTGAAAAGGTAGGATTGTACAATCCGACGGCGGCACAGAGCAGATAATCGGCTGACAGGAGGAAAATACTATGATTATAGATCAGTTGGACAATATTCTTTTCTATGAGAAGATGCTTCCGAACCTTGCAAATGGTATGGCGAAGGTGACGGAGCTCGGAGCAGCTCCGGAAGTCGGGAGATATGAATTTGAAGGCGGATACCTGATGGTGCAGAAGGGCGAGACAAAGCCGCTCGATGAGGGGACCTTTGAGGCACACCGCAAATATATTGATGTTCAGATTCTTCTGGAGGGATGCGAAGAAGTCGCATGGAAGCCGCTTTCTGAGCTGACCAGCGTGATACCGTACGACGAAGCAAAGGATGCGGAGCGCTTTGACGGAACCAAAGAAAACACAATGCTGATTTCCGGCGGAATGTTTTACGCAGCTTATCCGAAGGATGGACATAAGCCGGTATCGCATTCTAAAGAAAAGCATACATTTACCAAGATTGTGATGAAGCTGCCGGTGGCATAATGCATGCTGAGGTGAGCGTTTGAAAAAATGACAGAATCATATAGGAGGAACAGTACTATGGCTGAAATAAAAGGTATTATCGCTGCAATGCAGACTCCGATGTTTGAGGATGGAAGCATTAACGAAGCAGAAATGAGAAAACAGATCAATCGTCAGATTAACGCAGGAGTAGATGCGATCTTCTGTCTGGGAACAAACGGCGAGTTTTACAACATGAATATGGAAGAGAAAATCCGTGTGATGGAGATTTTCGTAGACGAAGCAAAAGGCCGTGTTCCGGTATATGCAGGTACAGGCTGTGTCAGCACAAAGGATACCATCGAACTTTCAAAGAAGGCTAAAGAGATCGGTGTCGATATCCTTTCTGTAATCACACCGTATTTCGCAGCGCTGAATCAGGATGAGCTGTATGCACATTTTTCAGAGCTGGCAGAAGCAGTAGATCTCCCGATCGTTATGTACAATATTCCGATGCGTGCAGGGAATGCATTGGCACCGGCTACCGTCGGCAAGCTGGCAAGAAACCACAGCAATATCGTAGGTGTGAAGGATTCCAGCGGAAACTTCAACAATATTCTGAGCTACATTGCTGCTACGGAAGATATCCCGACCTTCTCCGTGCTTTCCGGAAATGATGCTCTGATTCTCTACACTTTGATGGCAGGCGGCGCAGGCGGAATTACTGCGATTGCAAATATCCTCCCGGAAATTATGGTAAGTATTTACCAGAATTATATCAAGGGTGATATTGAGGGAGCGAAAAAGGCACAGGCTTCAATCGCACCGATCCGTGACTGCTTCAAGTACGGCAATCCGAACTCTATCGTAAAATGTGCAACGAACCTGATCGGACAGCCAGTCGGACCGTGCCGTAAGCCGTTCGGTATGGTTTCTGATGCTGCAAAGCAGGCAATTGCGGAAACGATTGATAAGTATTACGCAGACTATAAAAACAAATAGGGAGGCAGTTAATTATATTCGTAGTTAATTACGAACGGACGCCGGGAATCCGGGGTTTGGCTGCTTGATAGGTATC
>JAUNGL010000111.1 GCA_030524665.1 Lachnospiraceae bacterium
GATTTCCACCCATTAAGTACCGCACCCTTCGCTGGGCGCACTAGAAGAACTTGGGTGCAGACGGCATTGACGCAGGGGAGAACGGACTGACCTCAAGTCAGACCGTTCAGCGGAGTTGAGAGGAAAATCCATCAGGATTTTACTCGAATCGGAGCGGTGCCCCGGAGTCGATGTCGGCTGCACCTTAGTTCTTCTTGCGCCCGGAGCACAGCTTCCAGTCCGCCCTCTGCCGCCTGCTCCTCCCGCTCTGGGGCATCGTATGAAATGTTCAGTTCTTGAAACACGAATATGACTGAATATAATAAATGTCACAAAAAATGCTGCCGCATTGATCATTTATTGCGGCAGCACTCAATATTAATTCCGTTTTTACTCTGCTTCTGTCACAGATGTAATATGAGGATTTACGCCTTCATACCAGTACAGGAAACCTTCCATGTCGATCTTATCGCCGATCTCCAGTCCCTTTACTGCGTTATACACATCTGTGGTATTATCACACAGATAGGATTCTACGGTGAATGTATAGGTCTCTCCGTTCAGAGATACATTGAAGTACAGGTCGTCACCGTCCTGACCGGAACCATCCCAGTTGTACAGGAATGCTACGTCATTTCCGTCTGCATCCTGACCGGCAGCTTCCACTGTCATGCCTTTGAAAGATACATACTGATTCTGATGGTCAATCAGTTCATCTGTTCCGAGCAGCTCTGTCACATCTGTAACCGGGGCAACATACTCGCCCTCTTCAATCTCAAATGTCGCATCGATGATCTCCACTTCACCGGACCACTCAGACTTGTAACCGGTAACCTTGATCTTCGTTCCTGCCTCAAGCTTCTCATAATCTTCCTCGGAGCATGCCATGTTGTACAGGAAGTACGCGCCGTCTTTGTCCTGTGAATAAACAGTAGCCTTGTCCTCCCACCAGGACTGTTTTGCCTGTACATAGGTCTCAACTACAACTTCGGAATCCAGCTCTGCAGCAACGTATTCCTCGTAAGTCATGACACCTTCTGATTTGACATCTGCTTCTCCGGCAGCACTTTCAGCTTCTGTTTCTGCAGCCTCTGTTCCGGAAACTTCTGTCTCCACTGCTTCACTCTCTGTCTCTGCACTTTCAGCCATCGCCAGACTGCACGGCACCATGGCGAGTGAAAGAGTTAATACGAACGCAATCGTCTTTTTCATTTCTATTCTCCTTTTCAAAATGAATTATAACTGTCCGGCCCCGCATTCCGCACGGTCCGACAATTATGTCCGAAAATACAACATCATTATACATCAAACATCCGATAAATCAACGTCTATTTTACCGTTTCGACACTTTTTTCTTCTTTATCGCTTCAGCCGCAAGATACAGAATCATCAGAATCCACGCCCCCGCCAGAGATGCCAGCAGAATCACCGCGGTCTGCGGAAGCTCTCCCAGATCAGTTTTTCCGCCGGTAGATAAAGCATCCCCGCCATTTCCCTGATCCAGACGATATAAAGAAATCGTGTCACTGTAAAGTGTCCCGATAAATTCGTCATTTATCTCCTGCTTTCTTCTGACTGATTTTGTCACAGTCTCAATCAGCTGTCCGGCCGCATCACGCAATGACGCTGATCCATTAAACACCGGAGTGACAAATGTATGTCCGGTATTTTCCAGCAGCAGCTCGGAAGCTTTGATTTTCACATCATAGTGTGCAGCATTGTCCTCCCCGCATCTGGACAGATAATCCTGATATTCTGCGGAATCCTGCGCTTTTGAAGTGACAGGAACATAGCCTTCTGTTTCCGCATACGCGGTTTGAACCTCATTGGTCAGCAGATACTGCGCGAAAAGCCAGGAAGCCAGCACTTCCTGCGAGTCCTCTTTATTGAACACACAGACGGAAGGCCCCTGCGATATCATCTGCGGATTTTCGGGATCAAACTGGGGAATCGGCAGAACCGCTGTCTCAAATTCCACAAATTTATCCTCACTGATATCAGAAAGCGGGGCATTCGTTCCCATCCAGGTCGCACCGGCTGTGGAATCGACTGCAAAGATACACTGCCCTGCGTTCAGGAAATTAGCCGGATAGCTTGAAATCTTAAAGGTAGAGAACGCACCGCTCTTCGCATGTTCAGCAATCGTATACAGCAATTCCTTCGTTGTATCATTGAAGAGCTGTATCTCTCCGCTGTCATCGGAATACCCGGCGCCTTTCTGCCGGAGCATCTGAATCATCATGTTGTCGGTCGACTTGTAAATAAACGGGATCATGACCTTCTGTCCATTAATCAGGAAGTTGCCCTCTTCATCCTTCGCCGTTGCCGCCTCCGAAACCTCCCAGACAAAATCCCAGGTCAGCGTCTCCGGCAGAGTATACCCCAGAGCTTCCACATACGTCTTATTTACGTAGCAAGCCTCCGTGGAACGCATATACGGAACCGCATAATAATGACCGCCCAATCGGCATTCCTCCAGAAACTGCGGGATGATTTCCTCCTGTGCAGGCGAATCAAACTTCAGCTCACTCCCGCCGAGCCCATACTTTTCATCGGCAAACAGCTCATCCAGAGAAACTACACTGTTCGTTCCGGTCAGATAGGTCGCGATATGATCCGGATAAGTGATGCAGACATTCGGTGTGGTATTGGTTGAGATATTCGTGATGACATCATTGTAAATCTTGCCGTAATCCGTATACAGGCGCAGATTCACCGTAATATTGGGATACAGCGCTTCAAAATCAGTGATTGCCTTTTCGTAAATCTGCGTCTGCGTCTTGTTCGTATCATTCTTCGCCCAGAACGTAATCTCATATTCTTTTGACTGATCGAATTCATCCGGAACTGCAAAAGCGTTCCTCTCTTTTGAGCCATGGCATCCGGTAAGTATCAGCGGGCAGATGACAGACAACAGCAGAACCGACAATAATCCTTTTGATACTCTCTTCGATATTCTGCTCATCCTTTTGTACCTCCTCTTGCCACACCAGCCATGATTTTCCTGCGAAAGATCAGAAACAGGACAATCAGAGGAATGGAGATCACCACCACTGCAGCCATCATCGCAGGAATATTTTCACGGCCGAATCCATTTTCACGGATCTCCTGAATCCCATTGGACACCAGGAAGTACGCTTCATCGTCCGTAATCAGCCTGGGCCATACATATGAATTCCAGCATTCAATCACTTTCAGTATTGTAATGGTAATCAGTGTAGGCTTACAGATCGGCATCAATACCTTCAGCAGATATTTCAGATCAGACGTACCGTCCACCTTCGCCGCATAGTACAGCTGATCCGGCACCTGCTCAAAATTTTCTTTGAGCAGATAAATGTAAAAGACCGATGTCACAGACGGCAGGATCAGCCCCGAAAATGTATTGCGCAGATCCAGATTTGTGATTGTCACATAGTTGGTGATGATCACCAGCTCATTCGGTATCATCATCAGGGAAAGAAACGCTGTGAATGCGATATGTTTTCCTCTGAACTCCAGCCTTGCAAAAGCAAACGCGGCGAGAATTGTCACAACCAGCATGATTGCCGTAGTAACCACAGTGAATACCAGTGTATTCATAAAATATCTTGCCAGAGGTACCGCAGTAAATGCATCCACATAATTCTGCAGTGTCGGTGACAGCGTGAAAAGTTTAGGAATATATTCCGAATTGTATGCACTATAGCTTTTTACCGATGTCAGCACCATCCAGTAAAACGGAAACAGCACCACAACAGCCCAAAAAGTCAGCATCACATAAGTAACAATCCGTATGGCTGTTCTGCGGGTTCTGTCAGACTTTTCTATTTTTTCAAAATCAACTTGTTTTCCCATATTCGCGCCCCTCATACGTAATGAACCTTTTTCCTGCTCACAAGCAAATTGATGCAGGTGATTGTCAGCACTATGGTAAACAGCAGAATCGCAGCAGCCGACGCATAGGACGGATAACCGCCGCTGTTCCCGTACAGCATATCGTAAACATAGCCGACGATCGTATTCATGCCTGCCGCATTCAAATCCGTGCCAAACAGCGCCACCGCATCACTGTACGCCTTGAAAGCGCCGATAAACCCTGTGATAATCAGATAAAAAATCATCGGTGAAATCATCGGCAGTGTGATTTTCCGGAAGATCCGGAATCTCGAGGTACCGTCCACCTTCGCCGCATTGTAATAATCCTGATTCACAGACGCCAGTGCGCTCGTCAGAATCAATATCTTAAACGGCATGACGACCCAGATCGTGTAAAAACAAAGGACAAACATCTTCGCCCAGTACGGCCCGTCAATAAAATCAATGGATTCCCCGCCGAACCAGTGAATCACCAGGTTGACAAGTCCGTCAGTATACGCCGTCTTTTTAAACAAAATCATAAACACCAGACCGACGGCCAGTGTATTCGTGACATACGGCAGGAAATAGATCGTCTGATATAATTCCCTGAGCGGTTTAATCGAACTCAACCCCACAGAGATCAGCAAGGCAATCCCCGTTGAAGCCGGCACAGTAATGATGACCAGCAGAAACGTGTTCTTTACCGCCTGCAGAAAATAAGGATCATGCAGAACATACGAATAGTTATACGTGCCGACGCCATAATAAGTCTGGGATGCCGAATTATATCCTTCTTCAAAAGAATAAATGAACACGTCGATCAAAGGATATACCATAAAACAGCCCAGAAAAAGAATCGCCGGTAAAAGATACAGCCAGCCCTTCCAGTTTCTTTTATCCATGTTTCCCTCCCAACGGCGCATCTGCTGCGCCATAAATTCTGAAGCGTACTTTTCTGTCAATTTATTTTCATTTTTTTACATAGCTGAACTGCAACGAAAACATATCCTTTCTTCCGTTTCCCTGTTGAAAATAAACACCTTATTTGGCTTGACGTTAAATCTGACCTCGGCTTTTCCGGTATCCACTTTGCTTTCCGCACTGATAATCGAGCGTATCGTCGGCCCCACAGATGATTGGTTGGTGGAAACCACACTGATATCACGCCCCATCACCTCAACCCCGCCAAGCTTGCAGCAAAGTGATCCTGTTTCACACAAAACGAAGCCCTCCGGGCGAATTCCAACATATACTTCCTGATCCGGAACATCACGGATATCAAGAACTGCCTCATCGCCGATATACAGCTTCCCGTCCCTGACCTTTCCGTCGAAAACGTTGATCGGAGGCGTACCGAGAAATTTGGCGACGAACAGATTCACCGGATCGTCATAGACCTCCTGCGGCTTGCCAATCTGCTGGATCACTCCAAGCTTCATCACGACAATCATATCAGAAATGCTCATCGCTTCTTCCTGGTCATGTGTGACAAAAATAGTCGTAATCTGCGTTTCTTTCTGGATTCGCCTGATCTCCTCCCTCGTCTGCAGTCTCAGACGCGCATCGAGATTGGAAAGCGGCTCGTCCAGCAGAAGCACGCGCGGTCTTTTCACAAGAGCACGGGCAATCGCCACCCGCTGCTGCTGGCCGCCGGAAAGCTCACTTGGCTTGCGGTCCATCAGCTCGTCAATCTGGACAAGCTTTGCCGCCTCATACGCCTTCTCCAGCATCTCAGACCTGGACAGCTTGTCTGCCCCCTTCAGATTCTGCAGCGGAAACAAAATATTCTGCTTCACAGTCAGGTGCGGATAAAGCGCATAGTTCTGAAACACCACTCCCACACCTCTTTTTTCTGCCGGAAGCCCGGTGACATCGTCTTCACCGAAAAAAATCCTCCCGCTGGTCGGCTTTTGCAGACCGCTTAATAAATGCAGCGTCGTACTTTTCCCGCATCCGGAAGGACCGAGCAGACCAATCAGCCTGCCATCGGGAATTTCAAAATTAAAATCATTTACCGCAGTAACCTCTTTGTCATTTTTACTGCGGCCTGGAAATTTTTTTGTCAGATTCTGTAATACAACTTTCATGCTGTCCCTTTCTCTGGTACCTGTAGTGTTGGCCTTCTGTTTCTATACAAATACTATGAGAAGAAAACCACTTCTCATAGTGCGCCAGAATCCGGCGATTCTGGCGCTACCTTACCGGGTGAAATCCCGCAAGCGCGATTTTCTTCCGGTAAGATATAATATTCATATTATATTCTCCGTGAAATCGCTTTTCAAGAACATTCTCCCAAAAACACTCCGCGGCTTCGTCAGTTGAGTCGCAATGCCGCGGTTCCTGCATCCGCTGCGAACCACCGTATGATAGATTATATGGCTAATCCTTTCATATGCTCTCCAAATATTCAGCAATACCATCTTCATCATTTGAACCGATCACAACATCAGCAATGGCTTTTACATCATCAATAGCATTTCCCATTGCAACTCCTGTTCCAGCCATTTTTAGCATTCCAATATCCGCATAATCATCACCAAAGGCTATAATATCAGATACCGAAATACCACAAGAGTCACATACTATTTTGATTGAATTCTCTTTAGTAACACCCTTCCTGGTATATTTGTACCAAAAACCATCTGAGAATCTTAATCCATCACAATCTGCCAAAACTTTCTCCAACTGCTTTGCCTTGACTTCATCAAAAATTTCCACACACATTTTTAAGGCTTCTTCTGAAAAATCTCTAAAATCAGTCCAGATACTGTCTCCCCAACTCTGATCCGCCTTTTTAGGATCTGTCTTATAGTTCCAGTAATGCTTATCTGTTGTATCTATTGAGATCTCACAATCCAAACCACATACTTCCCTTGCCGTTTCAATTAATTCCTTCGTTCTCCCGACAGAAAATACTGCCTTATAAATGTAATCTTCATTTTTCTTAACCAATGCACCACCACTGGTAATAAGAATATCTGGATTTAATTCACCTAAAAAGGAAAGACAATTCTGCTCACTTCTGGATGTTGATACTCCTATCAGATACCCGTAATTCCTACACCGGGTAAGTGCCGCTAATGTACGTACTGATATTGTTTTATCCGATTTCAATAATGTTCCATCCAAATCAAACAGCAAAAGTTTTCCCATTATCCTTCTCCTTCCTATACTCACATATATTTTTCTAATCTAATAATTCCATCTCATCATTCATTTTTACAAAACCATACTTTTCATATAGCGGTCTCCTATATCAGTTGCTTCAAGTGAAATAGCGCTTACACCCTTTAACCTGGCATCCTGATCTTCAATTGTTGCTTTTTCTATTATATTTGCAGGCTCTTGGCATATTTGAATTGAATTACGTCCCTGGGTGCAGTTTCAACATATGCCTGCTCCTTATGCATAAAAGAAATAATCTCGTTTTTGCTCATCTTACCAAGCTTTTCGATAACAATATCCAGGATATTCTTATCTGCATCAGAAAGAGATGGGAATGAGGTTGCCTCCATTCCCATGAAGCTCGAACATATGTTTCCGTGCCAGCGGCTTTGCACTTACTGCCCGCTCTGCGCACAGACCTGCAGGATTTTATCCGCAGCCCCCTTCGCACCGGAGCAATTCCGGAAACCGGCGGCAATGGCAGCGGCCTTTTGCCTGTAGGTACTATCGGCGAATACTTGATTTACTGCACCGAGAAAAGAAGCTTTATCTGTCTTATCCAGCTTCAGACCGGCGCCAAGCTGATGAACACGTTCCGCAACACCTCCCTGTTCCGAGGTCTGCGGCAGCATAATAAGCGGCACACCAAAATACAGGCTTTCACTGACACTGTTCATCCCACAGTGACTAATAAAGACATCCGCCTGTTGAAGAACGGCGATCTGATCGATGTGAGAGAATACCGAGATATTCTCCGGCAGTTTTCCGAAATCCCCGATGGATACCAGATTGCCAACCGACATGATCACCTGATAGTCTGTATCCGAAAATGCAGCTATGCATCGCTGATACAATGGAAGCATGTCGTTATTGACGGTTCCCATTGAGATATAGATGAGCTTGTCCCTGGTTTTTTCAATGACATCGACCACCGGGCGAACCGATGGTCCGACAAAAGCATACTTGTCCGAAAAAGTATCCGAACAGGGCTGAAACTCCGGAGAGGTATATACTATGGTATGTGTGTTGTCATCATTCTGAATGATATCAAGAACGCTTTTGACAGGATACCCCTTCTTCTGCAGGCGCTTTATGTGCTTACGGATTCTCGGCATCGAGCAAATCATCTTAACCAGCTCTCCCATACTCTGTTTCATAATCTTTGCGGAATGCTGATTGAATGCAAAGGTTGTGGTTGAAGAGACAAAGGGAATGCCAAGCTTTAATGCGACAGCCTTCCCCCATACTGCCATAGAGTCTGCAACAATACAGTCAGGCTGTAACTGCTCCATATCGGCACAGACCCTTTCATCAAAAGCCAGAGTGGTATCCACCAGAATCTGCGTCGAGAACGCCAGATCCTTTCCCACACGGACTGCATCCTGCGGTGTGAGCTTCTGTTCCATATTATAGTCATCACAGGATACAAAGACCGCTCCGGCAGACTCGATCTTTTCCCGCATGTTATTGTAGGAATAATACCACACCTGATGACCACGGGCAACCAATTCACGCACCACACCCAAAGTAGGATTCGTATGCCCATGCGCAGGAATACAAAAGAAAACGATTTTGCTCATATTAGTCCACCTGCTTTCCGTCATCTATTTCGGAAAAGATCCGTGTGACATACTCGCTCTGTTTTTCTCTCGGCAGGATGGCAAGACCTCTTTTCACATCGCCAAGTACCAGGATTTCATTGCCAGGCTGAAGATCAAACATCTCCCTCGCTTCTTTCGGGATAACGAATTGTCCCTTCTCACCGATTTTCACCATCCATGCATATTTTCCATCCGGAAATTCCATAGCCGCACCTCCAAAGTATGATTAGTATGAATAATCATACTCCAAAGCCACATAAATTTCAATCACTTAATGGATATCTTTTCTGCAATAATTCAGATAAGCCGCAGCAACACCGGCTGCGCCAAATGCCAGACCTACGGCAACCATCGTGCCATTCAGACAGCCATCTGTTACGATATCTGCTCCCTCGCAATAGCCGAAAGGAGTGAGGTATTTCAAAAATTCGGCAGCTTCTGCTATATTGGCCACCAGATTCAGAAAATACATCACAGCGGCAATTCCCAATCCTACTCCCACGCTGCCTTTTCTCATATACGCAGATATCCCAAAGCAGATGCACGCCAGTTCCACTTGCAAAAGGAAATACGCAAGGTGAAGCAGGTTCAGTTCCTTCCATGGAATCTCCTCACCAATGACAGCAATGGAAGCCACAGAAATCACATAAATAATCAAATTCATAGCAGCAATCTGCACGAAAACTGCCATCAGCTTCCCGGTGATGATACGTACACGGCTGACAGGATGTGTCAGCAGAAATTCCGCCGTCCGGTCTTTTTCCTCCTTGCTGAGGATACTGACCGCACAGAGAGACGCATAAAACGCGCCGCCCAATCCCAGTACATTTCCACATTCAATCGCATAAAATCCAATGAGAGTTCCAAAGTTCAGTATATCCATACCGAATGCGGCGGTGAAAGCCCCCATCGAGGCAAAGACATTACTGATACCGCTCATTTGCCCCTTCATTTCGGGAAACAGAAACACACAAACCGCAAGAAGAAGTCCTATGGCTGCTGTCCAGATTATGAATGAAATTTTCCCCTGACGCAGCTCATGCCTGACCAGTGTCATACCTTATCACCGTCCTTTTCATAGTAGTGCATAAATATCTCTTCCAGATCAGGCTCCGATACGGAAAGATCTGAAATATGACCACCAGCCAGAGCCCTGAGCAAGGAATTCATATCGCCGCTGTAAAGGAAGCTTACCGTCCCTGGACCATCCTTTTTGTCACGGATACCATCAAGCCCATCCAACACCACGCTTCCGTGAACAGTTACCCGTCTGGCGCTGGTCTGAGAGAGTGCATCTACACTGTCGCAAGCAATGATTCTTCCCTCCCGGATAATAGCGGCACGCGTACAATTGCGCTGGATCTCCGATAGAATATGGCTGGACAGAAATACCGTAGTGCCAGTTTCATTTCGTTCCCGGAGGATTTCAAAAAACTCCTTTTGCATCAGCGGATCCAGACCGCTGGTGGGTTCGTCCAGAATCAGCAGCTTCGGATCATGCTGCAAGGCACAGACGATGGCGACCTTCTTCCGGTTGCCGAAGGAAAGCTCCTCTACTTTGCGGGTGGTATCCAGCTGCAGCCGCTGACAAAGCCAGGCAGCCGTTTCCCTGCAATTCTTCCTTCTCAGATCGGCCGACAGCTTCAGTACACCCCCCACCCGCATTCCGGAATAAAACACTGCTTCGGAGGGCAGGTAGCCGACCCTGGCCAGAATTTTCTCCTTATCCTTCTCTATATCCAGACCAAATACGGATGCTCTGCCGGATGTAGGGCTGATCAGCCCTAATAAGGTTCGGATTGTAGTAGATTTTCCCGCACCGTTGGGGCCGATGAAACCGAAGAACTCGCCTTCTGCCACGGTCAGATTTACCCGTTCAATCCCGCGGGACTTTCCGTAATATTTCGTCAGGTTCTCAATTTTGATTGCATCCATATCCTCACTCCCTTCGCAGATAAATGCTCTTCCAGAATTCAATCAGCTTTGTAAAGTCTTTTTCCATCTGATTCATGTCTACATTTCCACGCTGCACCATCTCCCAGAGGTAGCCCTCAGATGCCAGATACATTTCCCGGTACATCATAGGAATGTCCAGTCCGGGGATAAATTGTTCCGGGTCAAGATTGATCCGTGTCTTATCCGCCTTGAAATTAAAATATCTGTGATAGCTCTCCTGAACAGCGGCACTGATCTCAATATCTTTTTCATAAAAGGCCTTGATTGTAAAATTGGCCATGTCCGGGTACAGGCGAATGATTTCCATCTTCGCCCGCATGCCGCGTTCCATACACTCAAACAGCTCCTTCTGCCCATAGCATTCATATCGGGTCAGAAATTCGATGGTGGTTTCTGCGCATTTGTCCCAAAGAAACAGGTACAGCTCCTTTTTGTTATAGAAATAGTGGAACAACAGGGATTTACTGATCCCGGCAGCCTCCGCAATTTCACTCATAGGACTGTTTTTGTAAGAATTCTGCGAAAACACGCGGTATCCTGCATTTATAATAGCCTGTTGTTTTTCTTCCGGCAGGGAAAAGAATTTTTCGTTCATCGTGTCACCTCCATAGACCGATGCGGTCAACTACATAGTAAAGCCATTGACCGATTTTGAGAAGCCCCCTGCGAAAAATATTTTGGGCTGCTATCCGGAATATTCCCTTTTGATATCCATCGTACCAGTCCTGCAGCAGCTCCAGCTCTGAGCCTGAAATGTGCCACGCCGGATCTTTCCGTATCATTCAAATCTTCCTATTCCCTCTGTGATTTGCTTTGTTTTCCAGGATTTCAATATTCCAAATGACAGGACTACACAGATTGCCAGTGTTCCTGCTGACACAAGGTAAAATTCTGTGTAAGCGAAATAAAATCCATGACTAAACGACTTCATATCCGACATTCCGTACAGGTATCTCAATACTGGCTGTGAAAGTATAAATGCTGCCAAAACGGAAGCAATGCCCAAAATCAGATTCTCAAACATCATCATCCGCTTTGTCATCGCCACGCTCATTCCGATTGCACGCAGCATACAGATCTCCCTCGTCCTTTTTTGCATCCGGTATCTGAAATTATTTATTATATTGATCATAACCAAAATAAACGTAATGACAGAAATACCATAAATATACACCATCTGCTTGTGATAAAACATTTCGTTCTGCTCCATTTCAGAAATCAGGCTGCGGGTTGATACACTGTGGTTCCCGCTGCCAATCCGGATTAACTGCTGCTCTAACAGTTTCTGCTGCGAGAAATCTATCCCCGTATCTCCATCGCAATACATACACTGGATTCCACTCTCAGGTGCAATCTCCTGCAGATAACGGTCATGTGTGATCAGCAGCGGATACAGTGTTCTGTTGCAGTCATACATATATGGGAAGGATACAATCGCTTTCACCTTATAAGTTTTATAAATATATTCTGCATCATAATCTTCGAGTTTTTCATATGCATTGGAATTTGTCTGCAAATCCGCCCTGTACTTGACAGATATCTCATCTCCCGCATGATATTCCATTAAGGGGGTTCCTTCTTTGTAATATCCCGGCAGTTCATTATTTTTAGTATCATCCGTCCGGAGCACAGACAAAATCACCTCATCGTCCTCCATTTCATCCGCT
>JAUNGL010000112.1 GCA_030524665.1 Lachnospiraceae bacterium
CCGCTCTCCCATTTTGAGACAGACTGTCTGGAAATATTCAGCTGTTCTGCCAGATCTTCCTGTGACCATCCACTTTGCTTTCTGAGTTTTGCTATTTTCTCTCCTAAGATCATATTATGTTCCAACCTTTCTCTTTCTTTTTTCAGTCATTTCTGCGGAAGTGCTTCTGTGCCGCAATTCCATTTATCATTCCGTTATCAGTCATAACTTTGTTGGAACGATAATGTGTGTGACTGATGGCAGAAATATAGCACAAACTCCGGTTGACAACCACCAAGTGCGGTTGGAAATTGCGCAACTGCTGGTTGCATTTCCTGTTTTTGAACGCATGAACCGGAAATTGTCTCTTTATTAACAGTATTTCTTCAGAATTTCCAGTCTGTGCATCAGCATCAGGTAATCCTGCCTTCTTCCGTCAAACCAATCTTTTTGAATTTCATTGGTCTGATTCAGGCCAACCTGTTTTACAGCTTCTATGGCCGCCTCTTTCTGAGTCATAATATGGGGAAAGACGGTCTGGCAGTTTGCACCTTCCTCTGTGTCATAGGAGTGAAATGACTGGTTGAAATCCATCAATGGATGAAGGGACACCGGTGTATTGCTGCTGTTTTGTATCAGAAATCCCCAGTTTCCCCAATGGCGGTCTGTGTTGCCGATCAGGTAATCGAGGATATTCATCATATAATAAGAGTAACTGTCCAAGTTCAGGATATAGTCGAGCGGATCAATCTCATGGTTCACAGCATAGATTTCAAAGGCTTCCCGGGAAGCGATGGAATAGTCGATAGAGGTTATGATCCCACTGGAAGATACTTTCTCACCATCATACCAGTCTTCCAAGTAGATAACCTGACGGCAGGAAAAACACTGGCATACTTTACTTGCGAGGATCTCGTTGTCTACTGCCTGAGATCCTCCGTCTTTCAGCAGACGGAAGCCATTTTCTGTACGAAGCCACGCTTTCGGAAAACAGCCATTCGTAGACAGGTCATGTGCCAGACTCTGATTCTGTACAGTCATTTGTTTCCCACGCAGCGATACATCTATGAAAGCGTTATTCAGATGATTCTCATAAAGATTGATATCATGGAACGTAACTGTTTCGCCTTCCTCTCTCACCCAATAGAGATCCGTCAAAGAAACACAGCGGTAAGACAGTGCAATCCGGGCACGTTCCCTGT
Organism: Lachnospiraceae bacterium; assembly: GCA_030524665.1. Lineage (GTDB taxonomy): Bacteria > Bacillota > Clostridia > Lachnospirales > Lachnospiraceae > Choladousia. The sequence continues at coordinate 1,182 of JAUNGL010000112.1, forward strand.
CTGTAACTGCCTGTGAAGCACCAATACTGTTCAGTATTTCTTTTGCATATTGCCGGTCAAGTGTCAGGATACGTGTCGCACACCAGAAATAGAAATTAGTAATATTATTCACCAGTGTATCAATATCTTCTTCTGTATCGTCCAGCCAGAGCGAAAACGGCATGAGATGGCAGTCATATATCTGACAGTGTCCTCCGGTGTCAATCCGTGCAGTTCTGGTTTCTCCGTGCATGATTTCATAATAGATTTTTGTTTTCATTTCATCAACCTGCCTTTCTATTGATTATAGCGTTCCGGCAGTAAAATTTCCACCTTTTCTTTTTCGGGTAATTGTTATTATTTGCGGCCTGTGGCTCATGAATCGTAACGGATAATTTTCGGCACATTTTCATAAATTTTAATAATCACTGTTTGCAGGAGTATCAGAGAAATGTCAGCTAACCTTGAATTTGATGCTGCGAATAAAAAAAATCAGGATTTAGAGGAGATTTCCAGAACATTAATGACGACACTGACAGATGCACAAAAGAACGAATTCCGAAAAACAGTAAAAAGGGGAATTTACAAAGAATTGCATTACAGGGGACTGATCACGGATACACAGTTGGATCAGTTGCTTTGGCAGATTTGACGGATGGTAATCTCACCAGTCTTTCTGTATTCTATTTTCGTAAAAGCGAGGATCCCCATATGCAAGAGAATTTGAAAGTATCTGCTTATTGCAGAGTCTCTACTGAAAAGGATGAGCAGCTGAATTCACTGGAAAGCCAGCGTAGTTACTTTGCGGACTATATCAATTTCCATCCAGGTTGGGAACTGGTCAAAGTATATTATGATGAAGGAATCAGCGGAACACAGACAAGAAAACGTGCCGGTTTCAATCAGATGATCGAAGATGCTATGTGCGGCGGCATTGATCTGATTTTGACCAAAGAAGTATGCCGTTTCGCCAGAAATACAGTAGATACACTCTCCTACACCCGCAAGCTGAAGGAAAAAGGAATCGGGGTCATTTTTACTATTGACAATATCGATACCAGAGATCCGGATGGTGAGCTCCGGCTTACGATTATGGCGAGTATTGCACAGGAGGAAAGCCGAAAGACCTCTGAGCGCGTCAAATGGGGACAAAAACGGCGTATGGAACAGGGAATTGTATTCGGCAATGATTTGCTTGGATATACGGTAGAAAATGGAAAGCTGACAATTTGCAACGAGGAGGTGCCGATTGTCCGGACGATCTTCCGTAAATATGCGAATGAAGGTAAGGGAACACATACCATTGCAAGAGAACTCATACAGGAGGGAATGTATCCGAAAAATGGAAATGTATGGTCAAATACGGCGCTGCTCCGCATTCTGCGAAATGAAAAATATATCGGTGACCTGTGTCAGAAAAAAACGTATACGCCCAATTATCTGACTCACTTGAGAAAGTATAACCGGGGGGAGGAAGCGTTTGTCTATCTGGAAAATCACCATGAACCGATTATTGACCGGGACTTGTGGAACCGGACTCAGATGGAATTGCAGCGCAGATCTCCAAGCACAGAACAGAAATCAAGACACAGCAGTCGCTACTGGTGCAGCGGAAAGCTGTACTGCGGGATTTGCGGAAAGCGTTTTATCAGCCGTACGAAGAAGCGGAAAGACGGGAGTATCTATAAAGCATGGCGCTGTTGTTCTGCAATACGCGAATGCAGCAATGGCAGTGATACTCCGTCAGGCACAACACATTTTATCAATTCAGAAACAGCTGAACATGAAGCCGTGTCAGGTTGTAGAAATCAATCGTACAATGAAAATGTGCTTCTGACCTGTGTACAGTTTTGCTTTGACCTTCTGCTTTCGGATTGCGGTACGTTGAAAAGAGAGATACTTAGAGAAATACAATCCCTTCCGGAAATCACATTAGATCAGGATGATGCTTGTAGAATCAGGAAGGAATTATCTGTATTATATGAGAAAAAGAGAAAAACTACGGATCTTTTTTTGAGTGAAGTTCTGAATGAAAAGGAATTCCGGGAGCAATGCGGATGGTATGATAAAAAAATCGTTTTACTTGAAGGACGCTTGGAAACTGGCGAACGGGAAGAGCTAATCAAAAAGCATCAAGAGGATCGTACTTCGCAATATGTTTCTATCCTAGATGAGATACTGGATTTTCATACGGAATTTCCTGCCGGAAAAAGCCATTCTGAATATTTCTACCGGGAAATATTGACAAAAATAATTCTCTACCCGGATCATCGGCTTGAAGTTCATTTAAATTGCATCCCCTTTGGAATTTGTATGAAAATCAGAACATCAGGAAAAAAAGAGAGTTACAGGACACATGTCCTGTATGTGAGTACAGGATCCGAGGTGGGAAAACGTGAAAGTACAGGATAAAAATACACAGCAGTATACGTGATAAGAGAAAACGCAAAAGGGGTATTTTCGGATAGCCTCCCGGTACAGAGGAACTTGCACATCTTGAAATGATCTCAACCATGGTACACCAGCTTACAATCGGGCTCACGCCGGAGGAAATTGAAAAATCCGGGTTTGCTCCATATTATGTGGATCATACGACAGGCGTATGGCCGCAGGCGGCAAGCGGATTCCCGTTCACTGCCGCACAGTTCCAGTCAACCGGAGATCCGATTACGGACCTCACGGAGGACCTGGCAGCTGAAATGAAAGCACGTACGACCTACGATAACCTGCTGCGTCTTATTAAAGATCCGGAGGTAGCTGATCCTCTTAGGTTCCTGAGGGCACGTGAAATTGTGCATTTCCAGCGATTTGGTGAAGCGCTCCGTTCGGTGCAGGAAGATCTGGATGCCAAAAACTTCTTTGCATTCAATCCGAGCTTTGATGCTCCGGTATCCTGCCCTTCATGCAAGGAGTGATACTATATAAAATCAGGCGTCCCGCATATGCAGGACGCCTCTTTCTGGTGATCATCTGTGTCATCTTAATGAAGGTTCCAGACATTTCAATAGATCCAATGGCGTCTCAAAATGTAAAAAATCCTGCTTCCGCTGTGACGGCTGTGTTGTCCCTTCTTTTAAATACCAGGCGAACAACCAGTTTATTTTTTTGCAATGATAAACCAGGTAGTTCCGTGTACTCCGGTGTCATCCAGCAATTGGTCCGCACATTTGATGATCTGAAATCCGTTTTTTCTGAGAAGATCACATATTACATCCGGATCATGCAAAATTTCTGTGATATTCTCTTCAAATTGAAATTCTCCATTCTCATATACGGTGGTTTTTAAATTGATCCTGCCGTTTCGATTGTGAGTGATTAAAAACTGGGCCTTTATCTCATTGCTGAAGTCCAGATGGAACGGTTCGCTGGACGAAACTTCCTTTTCATTTAAGATATCAAAGATAAAATATCCTCCGGTATTCAGGTATGTATATACATTTCTGAAAATCTGTTCTACGTCTTTCAGGTCTATGATGTGGTTCATCGCATCTCCTGTGCAGGTTACCAGATCAAAGCGTCTGTCCGGGCAGTATTGAATCATGTCCGCAACTTCGTAACATATTTCCGGATTGCTCTCCCGGGCAATAGCAATCATACCTTCTGAAAAATCCATCCCTGCTGCCTGAATCCCATGCTCGTGCAGAATCTCACAGAGGATACCTGTCCCACAGGCCAGATCCAGACTGGATTTTACGGTTATCTGATTCTGCTGCATCCATAGCAGCAATTGTTCACCGAAGGCTTCGGGGAAGTAATTCCATCCAAATTCATTGTATACTTTGCAGAATGCGTCACTGTACATATGTAAAACTCCTGTCTGTTTTCTTTTTCTGTTATCAACTATAACAGAATCCGTCTGCTTTATCAATCAGAAATGATCCGCCTGGATGTATGCTGATTTTGCAGTTTTATTTGACAGTTGCTTTGCGGTAGACAAAAAAGGAAGCGATTGCCGTCAATGATTCCGAAATCCAGAATGCATGCCAGACGCCGACAGCCCCGAAAAGGCAGCTCAGTAGGAAGGCGGCCGGAATAATCACAATGATATATCGGAGCAATGAGATGACGAGTGAAGGTGTTCCCATGCCGAGTCCTTCCAGAGCGCCGGAAGAAATTACAGAGACTGACGAGACAATAAATCCCATACTTATGATGCGGAGAGCAACCGTACCGGTTTGGATTGTTTCAATGTTTGAGGTAAACAGGCCGATTAGTTTGCCCGGAATTGCCTGACACAAGACTGTTCCGAGGAGCATGATTGCCGTGGTTAATGAGAGTGCGGTCGTATATAATTTATTGACACGTCTGTACTCTCCCGCCCCGTAATTATATCCGACCAGAGGGCGCAGTCCCTGTACAATCCCATTGGCGGTCAGGTAAATGAAGGTCTGCAGCTTATAGTAGACGCCAAGGACGACAACGTATGACTGCGAATAAGCAGAAAGTATTACGTTCAGTGAAGAAACCAGCAGTGAAGGCAGTGCCAGATTCAGTGTGGAAGGAATGCCGATCGCGTATAGTTTTGTACATAGGTCCTTCTGGAATGAAAGATATTTCAGACCGATCCGTACCTGAATTGGTTTGGCTATGTAAATAATCAGATAAAGGGCAAAGTTGACCAGCTGTCCGACACCGGTAGCCAAAGCAGCGCCTTCGATCCCCATTTCCGGGAACCATCCGATTCCGAAAATCATAACAGGATCTAAGACAATGTTTGTGATACAGCCGCACAGCATACAGACCATAGTCATTGTCATTTTCCCAATGGACTGAAAGATCTTTTCGAAGGACATGCCGGATGCAATAATGACTGAAAAACTAAAAGCAATGCGGGAATATCTCATACCCAGATCAATGACCTGAGGATTCGATGTAAACATTCTTAAAAAGACCGGCATGACAGCGATACAGAGGATCGATAAAAGAATCCCGTGTACTGCGTTGAGCAGAAATCCCAAGGTAGCAGCGGTGTTTGCTTTTGTATTTTCCTGCGCTCCCAGATGAAATGAGATGACAGCATTCATCCCGATGGAGAAGCCAATGGTCACAGCATTGATCAGATTCTGGACGGGAAAGATCAGGGCGATTGCCGTCATGGCATTTTCACTGATTTTGGCCACGAAAAAGCTGTCCGCAATATTGTACAGTGAGTTTACCATCATGGAAAGAACCATGGGCAATGACATTGACAGTATCAGCGGCAAAATTGGTTTTTCTTTCATAAATGTTTGATTCATGTTCCAGTACTCCTTTCTTCGATGGAAATCGGTATGTTCAAATGAAAAAAGCCACACAATTATCCATCAGAATAATTGTGTGGCGAAAAGTAAACATACGAAAAATCCACGCTCGTCTACAGAGAGACGGTTTGTTCCATATCATATACGGAAGCCGTTGAAATGTCAACTGTAAATTTTGTTTATTCCCGCAAGTGACGGGGCTTGCGTTTCTGGTCAGACGACAGCCATTTTGGCAGATGTGTGAACAGTAGCGGCTTGCAGCAGGGATTTGGCTATGTTTCTTTTGGTTTCCCATATTGAATCCGGGGATGCTGTTCCTGCAATTCCCGGTATAATGCTTCTGCTTCCCGCGGCGTCCCTTCTCCGATCATCAGCTCCAGACAGTCCTGATCCTCCAGAATAAACACAAGTTTCTGGATATCAAAATTGACATTTCCGCAGCACATTTTCGTATCGACAGCCTCAATTCTCCGGTATACACGCTGGATCCGGTTGATTTCGATCCGGTACCATCGGAACCCCTTTTTCCAGAAAATATAATGTTCTCCCTTTTTCACAGCTCCATAAGAGGAAGCCAGCCGGTATTCCTGATCCATATCCGGCGAATTGCCCTTGCGGTAACTATATTGTTTCAGGTTATGCTCCATTCGGTTCTCCATTTCATACGATCGTTTCTTTTTTACTGCGTTCGTGCTATTCTGTATAGCTGTGTGGTTTCCGTTATGGGTTATTTCCTAGCGCAGTTCGTTGCTTCTCCTGTCAGGATCTCAAGTCCGTGCTGCAGTGAGGGAATGATATATTCCAGACTTTCACGTACAGCCTTCGGGCTCCCGGGCAGATTGATGATCAGTGTCGACTTCCGGATTCCTGCCGCTGCGCGGCTCAGCATGGCACGCGGGGTAATGGTCATGCTGTAAGCTCTCATCGCTTCCGGAATTCCCGGTACGGCGCGTTCTGTAACGTCAGCGGTAGCCTCCGGCATACAATCTCTCGGAGAGAATCCGGTTCCTCCTGTCGTGATGATCAGTTCTGCCTGTTTCTCATCTGCAATCCGTGCCATTTCCTTTGCCAGCATTTCACGATCATCCGGAAGCAGAATGGTATGTACCACCTCATAGCCATTCGTTTCCAAAATCTCACGGATAACCGGTCCGCTCAAATCCTCACGCTCTCCTGCATAGCCGGAATCACTTGATGTAATAATGGCCGCTCTCATTTCATCCTCCTATCTGAGACATGACACGCGTTTCATCCTGTGTGGTCTCTGTCTCGTAAAAATTATGGCTGACTGGTTTGTTCCAGATCACCTGTCTGATTGCCTCTGTCAGTTCTTCGTCCGTGCAGCCGCCGCGCAGAAGCTTACGCAGATCAGTACCTTTCTGAAATTGCAGGCATCCCTTTAAAAAACCTTCGGCTGTCAGCCGCACACGATTGCACTGCTTGCAGAATTTATGTGTTACAGCACTGATAAAACCGATTTTTCCCTGAAATCCCTCTATGGTATAATAATGACACGGACCGTTTCCAAAACGTTCTGTGACCGGTATCAGAGGACCATATGCATCTTTCAGAACTCCTTTGATGGATTCCTCATCCTGAAATGGAAACTGCTTGCCGTATCCGATCGGCATCATCTCGATAAAGCGGACATGCAGCGGATACTGTTTTGCGAGGCCTGCCATTGCCACAAAATTCTCTTTCTGTTTGATTACCGGAACACAGTTCAGCTTAACTGAAAGCTGAGGATAGGAAAGAGCCGCTTTCAACCCATCCAGTACCTGATCCAGACAGTCCCTTCTGGTAATCTGCTGAAAGAGATTTGGATCAAGGGTATCCAAGCTGATATTAACAGCATCGATACCAGCTTCCATCAGGGCTTCGAGCTGTTCCCTGAGTAATATTCCGTTCGTGGTCAGTGTCACCTTCTCGATACCGGGAAGCGCCTTCAGTATGGCGGTAAGCTGTGCACAGTCCTTTCTCACCAGTGGTTCGCCGCCTGTGAGTTTTATTTTGCGTATGCCGAGATCTGCCATGCACCGACAGATACGCATGATCTCGTCATACGTAAGAATTTCTGTATGCGGAATCTGGCGAATCCCCTCCTCCGGCATACAGTATACGCATCTCAGATTGCAGCGGTCTGTCAGTGAGATGCGCAGATAGTCAATTGTTCTGCCATATTTATCAATCATTGTATTGTTGCGGGTTCACATAGTGTCCGCTTTTTCCCCCAATTTTTTCTATCAGATGGATACTGCCGATTTCCATCGACTTATCCAGTGCCTTGCACATATCGTAAATGGTTAAAAGAGCTATGTTTACGCCTGTCAGCGCCTCCATCTCCACGCCAGTCTGCCCTTCTGTCTTTACCGTACAGACAGCAGTGACTGAAAGCGCCGGCTCATCTATCTCGAAATCGATGCTGCACTTCTGGATCATCAGCGGATGGCACATCGGGATCAGCGAGGATGTCTGCTTCACCCCCATGATACCGGCAACCCTTGCAACACCGAGCACGTCTCCTTTTCTTACCGTTCCTTCCAAAATAGCACGCATCACAGTTTCGCTGACATGGATTCTGCCGCTTGCAACTGCCGTGCGTGAAGTTGGAACTTTCCCGGAGACATCAACCATCACGGCATTTCCTTTTTCGTCAAAATGATTCAGCTTTGTTTCCATCGATAATCCTCACTTCGTCTCTTTCGGTAATCTTCGATCACATTCGCAGAATGTGCGTTTATTTTCTGCATTCCCTTTTTTCACTGATATTAACAGCCATAATTTCCCAGACCTCCGGGCTGTCTGTCAACATCCTATTTCATAGTACAATATTCATGTTAAAAAAGCAATGAAAATTGTAAAAATAATCTATTTTTATGAACTTTTTTCTGCATTTTCGGTGATTATATCCAATTGTTTTTATGAAAATAAGACATCGTTCATTGTTATTATTTTAGAAACATAATATCATGTGCCTGAATCTGCACCCATATTTCCTGTGCCGGATGTTCTTTTTCGCAGAAGTTTGCCCAGCATTCCTTTGTAATCTCCATACGGAGCAGCTCATTATGCTGCCCTGCGATCTCTGAAGTATTACAATATCTGGCTCCTGCCGGGCGCAGCATAATTACGATGGAAAATACATCTTCCACTACCTTGAGGATGCTGCACGGAAAAGTGTTTTCCCTGTTTTTTGCCTTTGCCGCAGTAACCGGGTAAATATAATGGCTGCGTACACCGATACAGGAAAAACCTTCCGGTACCCCACCTTCACTTTCCAGTGAAATCCCCCAGTCCTCCGCGAAAATTTCATGTGCATTCACTGCATGGGCACGGGAGAAATTCTTACAGCCGGACAGGAGTGCTGCTGCGCGTGATTCAGGCAGTTCAAAGAGCTGCTTTACAGGAATCACAGGACTTGACTTCCCATGATCCATCACACAGACCCGGTCGCAGATGCGGTAAATCTCAGCACGATTGTGCGATACAAAGAGGGTATTGCCGCTGAATTCCTTCAGAACCTCTGAAAGTTCCAGCTCCAGATTCCAGCGCAGAAATTCATCCAGTGCTGAGAAAGGCTCATCCAGCATCAGCAGGCGGGGTCTAGAGAGGAGGATTCTCGCAAGTGCTACCCGCTGCTGCTGTCCGCCGGAAAGCTGTGAAGGCTTATGTTTTTCAAGACCTGTCAGGTAAAATCTGCGGATCATTTGCTCTACCGCTTCATTTGCCTTTTTTCTGTTTTTTTCGTATGGTTTCAGACCCATCATCAGATTCTGCTGTACGGTCATATTCGGAAACAGTGCATAGTTCTGAAAGAGGAGTCCGACATGGCGTTCCTGAGGTTTTAAATGAATCTTTGTTTCGGAATCAAAGAACACTGTGCCATCCAGTTCGATCCTGCCTTCATCCGGCTTCACGATCCCGGCAATACAGCGCAGTGTCATACTTTTGCCGCAGCCGGAAGCGCCGAGGATTCCCATGACACCGCTGTCTGCCTCAAATTTCGTCTGAAGTACGAATTCTCCGAAATCTTTTTTGATATCTACATACAATGCCATATTAACTCCTTCCGGCTGTCATGCCTGCCGGTTTTCCATGATTTCCGTTTCTCTTTTCCAGAAGGTTCACAGCCAGCAGGACTACCGCTGAAATTACAATGTTGATCATGACCCACCGGAATGCCATTTCATCGTCATTAGTCCGCCAGAGCTGATATACGGTTGTCGATATCGTCGCTGTCTTTCCCGGGGTATATCCTGCAATCATACTGGTTGCACCGTATTCTCCAAGCGCCCTTGCAAATGCAAGCACGGATCCGGCCATGATTCCCTGCCGGCAGGCCGGCATACGGATGCGCCAGAAAATAAAGGTATTGGACAGTCCGAGTGTCTGACCTGAGAAGGATAATGTTTCATCAAAACTTTCAAATGCACCGCGTGCGGTACGGTACATAAGAGGAAATGCAACTACGACAGCCGCGAAGACCCCGGAATACCATGTCATGACGAGCTTCGTATGAAAGGTAGCCAGAAACCAGCTTCCAAACGGTCTCTTCGGACCTGTCAGCACCAGAAGGAAATAGCCTACGACTGTCGGCGGCAATACCATCGGAAGCGTCAGGACTACATCCAGAATCCCTTTCAGTATAGGAGGCAGCTTTGCGATATAATATGCAGCAAATATGCCTGTAAAAAAAACGATCACACTGGAAATTAATGCAATTCTGAGCGAATTATATAAAGGATACCAATCCATCTCTTCCTCCTGTGCCGCAGTGGGTTATTTATCTGTCTGAACCATTGTGAAGCCGACCTCTTCGAATACCGCTGCACATTCGTCTGTCTGCAGGTAATCAAGGAATGCCTGTGCTTCTTCCGGATGCTGTGAAACGTTCAGAACTGCTGCCGGGTAAATGACCTGACGGCACATATCGGAAGTGGCTTCATCTACGACCGTAAGCCCTGCGGAATATGCGTCTGTTGCATAGATAATTCCGGCATCCACGGCTGCCTCAGATACCTGAGAGGTAACCTCTTTTACGTTTGAACCATAGGTAACCTTGCCGTCAGCCTCGAGCTGTGCTTTATCGATACCGAGATTCTCAAGGATCTCATCGGAGTAAGCGCCTACCGGAACGTCCTCATTGCCCAGACAGAGAAGGGAAAGCTTATCAGAAGAAAGATCCGCAAAGGATTCGATCCCTGCCGGATTGTCTTCCGGTACGACAAGGACCACTTTATTCTCCACAAAATCGATTCTGCTGTCCGCCACTACGAAATCAAGCCCTTCCTCGTTCACCGATGCGTCTGCTGTGATATCAAGCTGATTCATCTGCTTCTGTGCGGCGGAAATGAACAGATCGCAGTCTGCCCCTTCCTGAATCTGTGTCTTCAGAGTACCAGAGGAATCAAAGTTGTAAGTAATGGTCACGTTTGGAGCTGTTTCCTGATACAGTTCTGCAATTTCATTCAATGTTTCGGTCATGGAAGCCGCTGCAAATACTACAAGCTCAACCTCTTCCTCTGCAGATACGCTCATGCACATCCCGGCTGCCAGTACGCCTGTGAGAACGAATGCACCTGTTTTTTTCCATAATTTGTTCATGTTTCTACCTCCCTGTAAGTGTGTCATTTGTCTTTCGTTATTTTTTTAAAAAAATATCGATGGAATAATTATACCCCACAAAGTATCTCTCCGTCAACTAAAAATAC
>JAUNGL010000003.1 GCA_030524665.1 Lachnospiraceae bacterium
TCGTCGGAGCGTTACCCGCGTTTGCGTGGGGTGTCCCGAACCCATGGCGGGCGTCTGTTCGTAGTCAATTAAACACAAAGTTGACTCAACTTTTAGATGGGGTGACGGAGTGTGTTGTTCTCATGATTGCTTTTTCCGGGAGAATATGAGAAAATAGAAGAAACAAAAAGCAGTATCCGTGTATCTCTGCAAATTACCGGAGATTATATTTTGCAGGGGATAGGACTCCTGACAGGACTGGTTTGATATTACGCACTGCCCGGAGGGGCGAGAGCCTTATAGAATGGAAAGATAAATCAAAAGTAGGAGGTATTCAAATGCAGGAAACAAGACCATTTGTCCCATGGGATATGATGAATGATTTTATGATTGAGGTATTTAAAAAAGAGGGGGTTCCGCAGGCGGATGCGGAAATTTGTGCGGATGTATTGCTTGAGAGTGACCGGAGAGGCATTGAGAGTCATGGCTGCAACCGTTTCAAACCGATCTATATTGACCGGATTGACGCAGGTATCCTGAATCCGGTGACGGAGTTTGAGGTTGTGAAGGAGACACCTACGACGGCAGTAGTGGACGGCCACAACGGAATGGGAATGGTCATCGGCAAAAAGGCGATGCAGATGGCGATAGATAAGGCAAAGAAATACGGAATGGGTATGGTAGCCGTGCGCAATTCGACTCATTACGGGATTGCAGGATATTATGTGACCATGTGTACAAAGGAAAACATGATTGGAATGACGGGTACGAACGCCCGCCCGTCGATTGCTCCGACTTTTGGTGTGGAAAATATGCTCGGTACGAATCCAATCACATTCGGTCTTCCGACGGATGAAGAGTTTCCGTTTGTGCTTGATTGTGCGACCTCGATTTCACAGCGCGGCAAGATCGAATACTATGCCCGTGCTGGGCTTCCGACTCCGGCCGGTATGGTGATCGGACGTGATGGTGAAGCAATGACGGACAGTGAAGATATTCTGCTTGCCCTGACGCAGGGCAGAGCGGCACTTGCACCGCTTGGCGGTATCGGTGAGGAGTTGGCAGGCTACAAGGGGTACGGCTATGCGACTGTTGTGGAGATTCTGTCTGCTGCGCTGCAGGCAGGCAGCTTTCTGAAGATGCTGTCCGGTGTCGGAGAGCATGGTGAAAAGATCCCGTATCCATTGGGCCACTTTTTCCTGGCCATTGATACGGAAGCGTTTGTGGGTTCTGAGTCTTTCAAAAAGACGGCAGGCGATATCCTGCGTGAATTACGCGCATCGCAGAAAGCCCCGGGACATGACCGGATCTATACGGCAGGAGAGAAGGAATACGACATCTGGCAGTTCCGCAAGGATAAGGGAGTTCCGGTCGGAGAGGCTGTGCAGAAGGAACTGGTCGCAATGCGGGATAGATTTGGGCTGACACAGTTTGTATTTCCATTCGAGTGAGCTCTCGTGATGCAGTGAAAGTGAGAAACTGTCTTGTGGAAAAAAGCAGGAGCGTACGGTGGAAGAGTTCATGAAGCGGATTCTGTATGTCTGTTTTGCTGACAAGACGGAATGGTAAAGGAGTTATTGTGGAAAAAAGAAAAGATTACATATTTGGAGATATGGCTTTCCGCTATGAGACGGATGGTGCAGGCCATGTCGGACTGCTTATGTTTCCGGCGGATGGTCCGGTGGAGGAAGTGCAGGAGAAGAGGGCGTCTCTCGATTCTATGGTACAGTTGAAGCTGATGGGAGATGCGTATAATGGCGCCTACGGGCCGGGACAGACTATGCGGTGCGGTGAGAGCACACAGAGGCTGGTATTTGAGAGCCAGAGGCTGACGCAGGTAGACAAACATAAAACGATTGAAACAGTGCTGAAGGATGAGAGGGGATACCGTGTGTTCCATCGTCTGGTCTGGAAGGAAGGGGATCGGTTTGTGCGCGTACGGTGCTCGTTTGAGAATCGTAGTGAGAAGGAGATCATGCTGGAGCTTCTGACAAGCTTTTCTCTTCAGGGGATCTCCCCGTATCTGCCGGGTGATTGCTCAGGAGAGATTACGGTACACCGGCTTCAGTCGAGATGGAGTCAGGAGGGAAGGCTGCTGTCGCAGACGCTGGAAGAGCTGCAGCTGGAACCGTCATGGGGAAATTGTGCGATACGCTGCGAACGGTTCGGACAGGTAGGTTCAATGCCTGTGAACCATTATTTCCCGTTTCTTGCAATAGAGGATACGAAGACAGGTGTATTCTGGGGTGTGCAGCTTGCTCATCCGGCATCATGGCAGATGGAGATTTACCGGTTCGATGAAAATATTGCAGTCAGCGGAGGGCTGGCAGATCGTGAATTCGGACATTGGATGAAAAAGGTGGCTCCGGGCGAGTGCTTTACAACGCCGGAGGCAATTCTGACGGTTGTCCGGGCAGACTCTGTGGATGTGCTGAGTGCCCGTCTCACAGCGGCAGGCGAAGACACAGTGAACGCAGGACCGGAGTCGGAGCAGAGTCTTCCGATTATTTTCAATGAGTACTGTACTACCTGGGGATGTCCGTCCCATGAGAACATCTCCGGTATTCTCGAAGCAATCCGGGGAAAGGGATTTGATTATTTTGTGATAGACTGCGGCTGGTATAAGGCGGACGGCGTTCCGTGGGATATCAGCATGGGTGATTACGTTCCATCACGGACCCTGTTTCCGGAAGGGCTCGGAAGAACCGTACAGGCGATTCACGACGCCGGAATGAAAGCCGGAATCTGGTTTGAGATTGAGAATGTCGGCCCGGCAGCAGAGGCATATCAGAATACGGAGCACCTGCTGAAGCTGGATGGTTCCGTGCTGACAACGAGTAGGCGCAGATTCTGGGATATGAATGATCCGTGGGTACAGGATTATCTGACAGAGCGTGTGATTGGGACCCTGAAGTCATACGGTTTTGAATATATGAAGATTGACTATAATGATACGATTGGCATTGGATGTGACGGATGTGAGTCTATCGGTGAAGGACTTCGCCGGAATATGGAGGCAACCATGGAATTTCTGGAAAAGGTAAAACGCGAGGTTCCAGGAATTGTTCTGGAAAACTGTGCATCCGGCGGGCATCGTCTGGAGCCTGGTTTTATGGCGGCGACCAGCATGGCGTCCTTTTCAGATGCGCACGAGTGTGTGGAGATTCCGATTATTGCGGCTAATCTGCACCGCGCAATTCTGCCGCGTCAGAGCCAGATCTGGGCGGTGATCCGGGAGCAGGATTCTTTGAAGCGGATTGCATATTCGATTGCCAATACTTTTCTCGGACGGATGTGTCTGTCGGGAGATGTGACACATCTGACTGCAGCACAGTGGGATGTCATTGACCGGGGAATTGCATTTTACAGGAGGATTGCCCCGATCATCAAAGAGGGACAGACATACCAGCTCAGTCCTCAGATTGAGAAGATCCGCCATCCGGAAGGCTGGCAGGGTATCGTGCGTGTCGGTACAAACGGAGAGGCGTATGTGTTGATTCATACATTCGGAGGAAAGCTGCCGGAATGCGTGCAGATGAAACTGCCGGAATGTATAGACAGGGAACTGCATATTGCCGAAATCTATTCGGACTCTCCTGAGAAAGTGGAGCTTGCGGACGGAGTACTCTGGTATGATTCGAGGGAAAACTGGAAGGCCGTGGCGGTACGGCTGGCGAAATAAAAACAAACACTGTTGTTTTACAGGCAAGAGCCGAAAACAACAGTGTTTGTTATTCTGCCTTTGCGATACTGACTGTCTCTTCCGGAAGAGAAGAAAAGATATTTTTTTCCGTTCGGAGTACAAAGTGCGTTTTAGTCATACGAACCCCTTCCTGCTTTTTGATGCTGCGGTGGATTTCTTCGAGATCTCTGGAAGAATGGCAGCAGATTTTGAGCATATAGTCGAATTCGCCGGTCAGATAGTAGCAGGCGACAATGTGGGGATTCTGCTGGATGTATTCCACAAAGTGATTCGTATAGCGGGGATGTTCGAGGCTGATTTCCATCAGAGCCGTCAGGTCATTTCCAATGCGTGATTCTTCCGTGATGATAGTGTAGGACTGGATGATTCCGGATGATTCCAGCTTGCGGATCCGGTCAATCACGGAAGAAACAGACAGGTGAACCTCGCGGCTGATATCAGATGCTTTCTTACGTGCGTTTTGTTTCAGGGCAGCGAGTATTTTGTAGTCAAGAGTATCCATGGTGTCAGTCTCCTTTCTGAGGTTACGATTCACAGTCCTGCAAACGGTATCTGCCAGTAGCCGTTGCCGATGACTTCTGATGCAGCCACCGAGCGGGCAGCCTGATTCAACGCTCTTAAAATTTCTTCTTCCACTTTCAGGGAAAAGCCATCGACACTGGGCTCAGATTTTTTGGTGACGCCGTCGACGCAGCCCATCGCTACAATGCGGTTCAGGTAATCCGAAACTTGTTGGCAGGAAGGAAAAATAAAAGAATGATTTTGAACCGCAAGGCATGCAGCAAGTGCATATGCCCCCCAGTTGGAGGTAGTTGCGATAATCAGTTCATCGACTGTCACTGTGCAGGGATTGAGTGCAAGCTTTTCTGCAATCACATCTTTCAGATTTCCCATCCCGATTTCATTTCCACCGTCGCCGATCCCGACCGTAAGGATATGCTGCCTGGCAGCCAGCTCAAACATCGTATCAATCCGTGCGGTCTGGGCTGCGATGCTGCGTCCTTTCATGTTGGCATAGTCATTTTTCTGGTTCCTTCCGCAGCGTTCAATGGAGATCAGGCAGACGGGCTGGTAGTGTTCCAGGAGCTTTTGATAGACAGAAGCATCGGAGTCAAGTTCAACATATTCTACTGACAGATGTTCCGGTTCAAACAATTCCCGGCAGATATCATCCGTTACGATGGTCGGAACAAAGCCCAGCTTTTGAAGTGCTGCTGCCAGAACGACGGTTCCGGGAGGACCGTCGGTTTCTGCATGCCCGGAAACATAGAAGCCTGTGGTCAGCAGGACATTGCCGCGCGGAAGGGAAAAGATCTGTCTGGCTGCTTTTGCGCAGTAATCCGGTTCCAGATACTTCTGGAGAAGTGTCATTCCGCGGCCGGAATAGCGCAGGATGATATCTTCAATCGAATCGTCGGATGACTGCGGACGGTTCTGATCTGAGGAAAATCGGATCGTCTGATTCATAAGGTAACTACTTCCGTTCTGAGCAGGTTCATCTATGGTAGGATGAGGCGGTTATTTTGTGTCACGATTTAATATTTCAGCTCTGTGTTGCGGATGTCTGTAATCAGCATATGCCCGGGGGCGTGAGTGATTGCAAGTGTTGGGTTTGATTCCATGACTACATTCTGCGGGGTCACTCCGCAGGGCCAGAAGACAGGTACTTCATTGTCATGAATGGTCACCATCTCACCGAAATCAGGTGTTCCAATATCTTTGATTCCGATCACTTCAGGAGATCCGATATGCACCGGTGCACCGTGGACACGCGGCATTTCTCCCGTGATCAGAACGGCTTTTGGAATCAATTCATATGGAATGGGTCTCATGCTGACAACCATATTTCCATGGAAAATGCCTGCAGGTGTACATGGGATATTGGTTTTGTACATTGGGACATTGCAGTTTTCTTCAATATGACGTACCGGGATATTGGCTTCCAGAAGAGCTGCCTCAAAGGAAAAACTGCAGCCAGTGAGAAAGCTGACAAAATCCTCCTGCCAGAATCCGGAAACATCGGTGTATTCTCCGTCCAGAGTGCCATTCCGGTAGATGCGGTAACGTGGGAGATCCTTTGCGATATCCGCACCGTCCGCAATTTGATGTAGAATGCGGCTTCCGGTATCACTGACCTCAAGCAGCGGGCAGGATTTCGGATTGCGCTGGGTAAACAGGAGAAAGTCATAGGCCAAGTCCCCGGGAAGTACGACCAGATTTGCCTGTGCGTAGCCGGCACACATTCCGGCAGTCGGGCCAGTGATTTTTTCTTCACGGATCAGGGATCGGACCTCTTTTGGAATCATGTTTGCGTAATCTGTGAAAGTCATATGCAGTGCCTCCTGTCAGCAGGTCGCTTCGTAAAATTCGTCCAGCAATGCTTTCCGGATGCGTTCCAGCAGCTCAGGTTGTTTTCCACCGACCGGTTTTCCGTCAATTTCACTGGCATGCAGACAGAGGTTGCTTGAACTTGTGACCAGAACTTCCTCTGCCTGATAGAGATCATCCAGAGTAAATGCGGTCTCATTGACGGGGATTTCCAGCTTTTTGCACATGCGGATCAGGTGTGCCCGCGCGATTCCGGGAAGAATCAGGTTGTCGGTGGGAGCAGTGCGCAGCATTCCATCCTGAATAATATGCACATTACTGTGTGCACATTCTGTCACCCGTCCGCCCGGACGGTAAAAAACAGATTCCTGGCATCCGGCCTCTTTTGCTCTCTGAGCCGCCATGACGGATGGAATCAGATTCAGAGTCTTGATGTTGCAGTGGAAGAAACGGGTGTCCTCCGTAGTGATCATACGAATCGGAGCGATGCCGTCTGAGATTTCAGCGGGAGTCAGGGAAATCCAGAGGTTGCCGATGCCTTCCGTGAACGCATGATTGCGGATACCGGTACCGCGTGTGACTTGATAGTAGACGAACAGGTCCCCTGTATCCATTTTGAGTACCATATCGTGAAGAAGTGCTTTCAGCTCCTCTTTAGTTACAGGCATTTTAATCTTCAGAAGTCCGGCGCTGTTGAAAAAACGGTCGATGTGTTCATCGATTGCAAATATTTTGTAATTGCGGCAGGGACCGGCATCATAGACACCATCTCCGAACCAGCATACCCGGTCATTCATAGGAATGCTCATATCCTCGAGTTCACCAAATTTACCATTGTAATAGCCCAGTGTTTTCATAAGAAGCCTCCCTTGCTTTATATGGCTCATTGTTATGCGAAAAATGAAGTCCGCCATACAGACCCCGGTTCCGCTGCGCTGCATCTCAGTCACGGGCCCCTTGCCGGGGCAGCATCCTGCCCTTAAATCGGGTGGATAAACTCCGTCCTGTAAAATGAGAAAAAAAGACAGACGGCAGGAGTGCGACTCCTTTGCCGTCTGTTGCCCTGATTTTATAGCTGGTTTTTGGAAAAGTCAATCGTTTCTGCAAAATAATAATGTTTTTCATTTCATTTGAACATGGCAAAAAATATTTCGGAGAAAATCTGAATCATGAAAAAATTTATGGATTCCGGTTTGGTTTGAGAAAAAACGAAGGGGAAATCTTGGGGTGACTGAGGAATTTGGACTGTTGACAGATCAGGATGAGGGGTGTATAGTCGACGGCAACAAAACAAAGGCGTTTGGTCAAGGTTTTCCTGATCAGGCGCCTTTTTGTTTGTACCTTTAATAATGAGGAGGAGATATTATGAAAAAGAAAGCAGTAAGCGCAGTTCTGATTCTTGCCATGACAGTTTCTATGATGGCAGGAACAGCAGTTTTTGCAGAGGAAGAGGATCACGTGATTCGTGTAGGTGCGATCTGTGCCATGACCGGAGGTTCCGCAGTATATGGCGAGGGCGCTCAGAACGCGATTGATATGGCAGTCGAAGAAATCAATGCTTCTGATTCTGAATACAAGATCGAGATTGTGAATGGAGGCAAGGTTGTAGACGATGCGAAGGATGCAAAGCAGGCAGTCAATGCCTACAACTCTCTGGAAGCAGAAGAACCGGAAGCGGTCGTAGGCTCCTTCTTTTCCGCGGTGACCCTTCCGATGGCGGAGCTGGCAGCTGAGGACAACATGCTTCTGCTGGCCACCGGAGCCACGAATTCCAAGGTAACGGAAATCGGGCCGACCATCTTCCGTAACTGTTTCATTGACCCGTTCCAGGGCAAGATGGCAGCACAGTTTGCAAACGAACAGGGATATAAGACGGCGGCCATTATTTATGCGAAGGATGATGATTATTCCAACGGTCTGAAGGATGCATTCATTGAGAGTGCAGAGGCACTTGGGATAGAGGTTGCATACGTAGGTGAATGCACGACAACAGATACCGATTTTACCGCTCAGGCTACACAGTCAGTTGGTTCCGGAGCAGACTTCGTATTCTATCCGTGCTTCCTGGATACCGTTCCGCTTCTCGTACAGCAGGTAAGAGATGCGGGCTTTGAAGGCGCGATCATGGGCGGTGACGGCTGGGACGGTGCCGATACGACTGGTCTGGAGGATTATTTTGTAAACTGCTATTTTACGAACCACTATTCATCTGAAGATACAGCACCGGCTGTACAGGAATTTGTAAGCAAGTATACGGAGAAATACGGAGATGAGAGCCTGAATGCATGTGCAGCGCTGTACTATGATGCTATGTATATGCTGGTAGAAGCTGCGAAGAACGGCGGCGGTTCTGATACGGAATCTCTTGTAAAGGGAATGACTGAAATGAAGTTCAGCGGTGTAGCCGGGGACATTTATCTGGATGAGAAGGGTGACGCGATTAAGCCAGTCGTTGTAAATACATATGAGGATGGAAAAATCAAGTGGCTGAAGACCATTGCACCGGAAGAATAAATCCGGGATTTGAAAAGCGATGAACAGCTCTGTCTGAAAAGGTGAAAGGTTCTTGCTCAGGAAACAGGTTCTAGGGCGGGAACCTTTGATTCAATAGGGCGGGCATGTCTGAAAAAGAACACGGCAGAGGTACATCAGACCAAAATGGCAGAGTGCCTGTGCGCCGGAGGGGGGAGGAAATTTGTGTCTATCTTTGTACAGAGTTTGATTAACGGGCTGAATCAGGGCGCGATTTATGCACTGATTGCCCTTGGCTATACCATGGTATATAGCATTTTACGCATGATCAATTTTGCACATGGCGATTTTATCATGGTGGGTGCATATACCATGTTTTATACGGCACCGTTGATGGTAAGCTACGGGATGCCGCCGTGGCTTGCGGTATTTGCGGCAATTCTTGCATGTACAGTAGTCGGTGTGCTGGTGGAGCGGATTGCATACAAACCCGTACGGAATTCAGGTTCCATGTCGGCACTGATTACGGCACTTGCCATGAGCCTTTTTCTGGAAAATCTTGCGATGGTGCTTTTTGGAGGGAATCCGAAGACGGTCGTAAAAATCTTTGACCTGCCGATGATAGAGATTCTGGGGGCGAAAATCCAGTTGAAATATCTTCTGACACTTGGAATCGGGCTTGTGATTATGATTGTCCTGACTGTTTTTGTCCGTGTGACGAAGCTGGGAAAGGCAATGCGTGCGGTTCCGCAGGACCGTGAAGCGGCTACAATTGTTGGGATCAATGTAGACCGGATCATTACGGTGACATTTGCGATCGGTTCCGCGCTTGCTGCGGTAGCAGCTATGATGTACTGCTCGACTTATCCGAGATGTACAACCGATATGGGTTCCATGATGGGGATTAAGGCTTTCATAGCAGCGGTTCTTGGCGGGATCGGTATAATTCCGGGAGCGATGCTCGGCGGGATTATCGTCGGATTGATTGAAATTCTGGTTAAAGTTTACATAGCGCCGGGCTGGTATGAGGCGATTACGTATGGAATTCTGATCGTTGTACTGTTAATCAAACCGTCTGGTATTCTGGGTAAGAATGTCGGAGAAAAGGTGTGAGGTGAGGAGAATGGAAATGCCGAAGAAAATAAAGACGAACTATCTTATCAATTTTATCGGTCTGCTCGTTCTGTTTGCCGTTTTGTACCTGCTGTTTGAGAACGGAGTGTTCGGAGCACGGACCAATTATTTTAAAGGAATTGCAACTACTGCATGTTATACAATTATTGTAGTTGCATCGCTGAACCTTCTGGTAGGAATTATGGGAGAGTTTTCACTTGGTCATGCGGGATTTATGTCGGTGGGAGCCTATGCATCCGCAGTCTTGACCAATGCGGTTGCAGATAAGGGAATCCCTGATTTTCCACTGTTTTTGCTGGCAATTGTAGCAGGAGGAATTGCCGCGGCAATCACCGGGGTACTGGTCGGCATCCCGACGCTGAAGCTGCGCGGAGACTATCTGGCGATTGTAACGGTTGCATTTGCGGAAATCATCCGTGTGGCGTTTACGAATTTTGAGATCACGGGCGGCGGACGTACGATGTCCGGTATCACGAAGCTTTCTGATTTCTATTGGGTATTCTGGGTGATGGTAGTCTGTGTGACGATCATGTATATGTTTATCCGTTCGCGGTTCGGGCGTACCGTGAAGGCGATCCGCGAGGATTATATCGCGGCGGCGGCTTCCGGAGTGAATGTGACCTTCTATAAAGTAATGACATTTACAATTTCTGCATTCTTTGCCGGGATCGGTGGGGCTATCTATGCGCATTATATGACGGCTATGATCCCGACCTCATTCAATTTTATGTATTCGGCAGAGTTTCTGACCGAGGTAATCATCGGCGGTACGGGCTCATTGACCGGATCAATTATCGGAGCAGCTTTTCTTTCAGCTCTGCCGGAAGCCATGCGTGCATTTGCCCGTTACCGTATGCTGGGATATTCGATCGTTCTCGTGCTAGTTATGATTTTCAAGCCAGGAGGAATCTTCGGAACCTGGGAATTTTCACTGAGCCGTGTACTCGGCAAACTCAGAGGCAAAAACAGAAAGGAGGCGGCATAGATGAGAGGGGAAAAGGTTCCGGTACTGAAAGCATCTCATCTGGGTATTCAGTTCGGCGGCTTGAAAGCAGTAGATGATTTCAATATGGAAATCGGAGAATCCGAGCTGATTGGCCTGATTGGTCCGAACGGGGCAGGCAAGACCACGGTCTTTAACCTGCTGACCGGAGTTTATCAGCCAACCGAAGGTGCATTCTATCTCTGTGGTGAGAAGATGAATGGGAAAAAAACACATCAGGTTGTGGAAGCGGGCATTGCCCGTACATTTCAGAATATCCGTCTCTTCAAGAAATTGTCGGTTCTGGAAAATGTCAAGGTGGCCATGAACAAGGATATGAAATATTCCATGATAGCCGCACTGTTCCGCACCGGAAAATACTGGGCGGAGGAAGCAGAGACAGACAGGAAGGCGCTGGAACTTCTCCGCATAGTGCATTTGGAGGATAAGGCAGGATATATCGCAGAGAATCTTCCCTACGGAGAACAGCGGAGACTGGAAATCGCGAGAGCACTTGCAACCGGGATGAAGCTGCTGCTTCTGGATGAGCCTGCAGCGGGTATGAACCCTACAGAGACAGCGGAACTGCTGGATATTATCAATCATATCCGGGATGTATTTGGAATTTCCGTGCTTCTGATCGAGCATGATATGTCACTTGTCATGAAAATCTGTGAGAAAATTCAGGTAATTGATTACGGAGTGACGATTGCAAGCGGAACCCCGGAGGAGATAGCGAACAATCCCAAGGTAATTGAAGCGTATCTCGGCAAGGATGAGGAGCAGGAGGGAAGCTATGCTTGAAGTAAAGGATCTGTACGTAAATTATGGTGCGGTTGAGGCAATCAAAGGAATCAGTTTTCACGTAAATCAGGGAGAAATCGTGACGCTGATCGGCGCTAACGGAGCCGGAAAGACGACCACACTTCATACGATTTCCGGGCTGACGAAGGCGAAAAGCGGTTCTGTTACCTATGATGGGCATGACCTTCTGAAGACAGAACCGTCCAGAATCATTACGCTTGGGATTGCACATGTGCCGGAAGGACGCCATATATTTCCGCAGATGACCGTCGAGGAAAATCTGCAGATGGGTGCATATACAAGCAAAAATAAAGACCGCGCAGCCGCAGCGATGAAGGATGTCTATGAAAAATTCCCGAGATTGAGAGAGCGCCGGAAGCAGATGGCAGGAACACTTTCCGGCGGGGAACAGCAGATGCTGGCTGTAGGTCGGGCGTTGATGGGAGAACCGAGTATCATTTTAATGGATGAGCCGTCGATGGGACTTTCACCGCTTCTGGTAAAAGAGGTGTTTGCAATTATCAAAGAGATCCATGAGGCGGGAATTACCGTACTTCTGAATGAACAGAATGCGAAAATGGCTCTGTCCATCGCAGACCGGGCGTACGTGCTTGAAACGGGTACCATATCGATCAGCGGGAATGCGCAGGAGCTCCTGCAGGATGAGCGGGTGAAGAAAGCCTATCTTGGACAATAAAAAGACCTGCAGTGGCAAACGGATGCGGCCAGTATTGACATAAATGCAGTGATTAACCATACGGATATGGTGGAACGGAGTAGAGGATGAGCAGTAAATATTATGCAGTATGCATCACAAGAACCTGCGGTTCCGGCGGCACCGAGATCGGAAAAATGCTGGCGGAACAGCTTGGAATTGATTTATATGACCGCAAGCTTCTGCGGCTGGCATCGGAGGATTCCGGAATCAGCGAGGAACTGTTTGCAAAGGCGGATCAGGATGTGAAAAAAACACTCCTGTACAAGGTATCAAAAGCAGTCTACGACGGAGAAATCATTCCGCCGGAAAGCGGAAATTTCCTTTCAGACCGGAATCTGTTCGAGTATCAGGCGCGGGTGCTTGCAGGCCTTTTACAGAAGGAAAGCTTTGTTGTGCTGGGACGCGCGGCAGATTTTGTGCTGAAGGATCACCCGGAAGCAGTCAGTGTTTTTCTGTCTGCTTCCCCGGAGGCGTGCTTTCTGAGGGAACAGGAAATCATGCAGACAGATACGATTGGTGTGAACCGTCATATCAGAAGTATCAACCGTTACCGCAGTGATTATTATAAATACCATACCGGAAACAAGTGGAAGAATCCTGAAAATTATGATCTCTGCCTGCGGACAGATGTACTGGGATATCAGGGATGTGTCGATGTCATCTGTGATTACTTGGAACGGAGACTTCGACGGAAGATCAGATAAATGAAGAAAAAGCAAAGAAGGCGGCTGACCGGAACATCCGGCCGGCTGTTTTAATTTAGAAAAGTATTGCTAGGCAACCGGAGAATGGGCAGCGTTCTGGTCACAAAAGGAACCTTTGCCTTTACTGAAGATACAATGGGAGCCTGTGGGAATACATGAGAGACAATTTCATGAGATATTTTAAGATTCTGGAGTACCATGAGAAGTGTTTTCTTCTCATGGTACTTGTAAAATAAATTGCAGAATCATGCAATTCTGAGCAAGCAACCAGACAGGGTATGAATGGCTGTTTCACATGACGGTTCAGACTGTTTCAGCGATATGGCGTGCCACATATACACCGCTTGCAGAAGCGTGTGACAGAGAGTGCGTTACGCCGCTGCCATCGCCTATAATATACAATCCCCTGTATTTCTTCGTTTCAAGGTTTTCATCCAGCTCCACTTCCATATTGTAGAATTTGACTTCCACGCCGTAGAGCAGGGTATCATCATTCGCCGTTCCTGGTGCAATTTTGTCAAGCGCGTAAATCATCTCCATGATGCCGTCCAGAATACGTTTGGGAAGGACAAGGCTCAGGTCACCGGGAGTCGCTGCGAGAGTCGGGGTTACCAGACCTTCTTTGATACGGTTCACCGTGCTGCGCCGTCCGCGTACGAGATCTCCGAAACGCTGTACAATGACACCGCCGCCAAGCATGTTTGAAAGTCTGGCGATACTCTCGCCGTATCCGTTGCTGTCCTTGAACGGCTCTGAGAAATGCTTCGCCACGAGCAGTGCAAAATTCGTATTCTCAGTCTGATGCTCCGGATCTTCGTAGCTGTGACCATTCACAGTGACAATCCCATTCGTATTTTCATTTACAACGATACCGTAAGGGTTCATACAGAAGGTACGTACATTATCTTCAAATTTCTCGGTGCGGTATACGATTTTGCTCTCATAAAGCTCATCTGTCAGATGCGAGAAAATCACAGCCGGGAGTTCGACCCTGACACCGATATCCACACGATTGGATTTGGTCGGAATCTCGAGATCCTTACAGATCGTTTCCATCCATTTGCTGCCGCTGCGGCCGACTGAGACAATACAGTTTGTACAGTCAACAGAGCCATCCTTATAATATACACGGTAACCATCCTCCAGATGCTCCAGCCTGGTGACAGGAGTATGGAAGTGGAACTCCACCTTGTCCTTCAGTTCGTTATACAGATTTTCCAGCACGACGTAATTGATATCCGTGCCGAGATGACGCACAGATGCATCGAGGAGCTTCAGCTTGTTCTGCATACAGAGCTTCTTGAATTTCGTACCTGCGGTCGAGTACATTTTGGTGCCTTCCCCGCCATGGGAGAGATTGATCTCATCGACGTATTTCATTAGTTCAATCGCCTGTGTCTTGCCGATATATTCGTATAATGTGCCGCCGAAATCATTCGTGATATTGTATTTGCCATCCGAAAAAGCACCTGCACCGCCGAAACCATTCATGATCGCACAAGTTTTGCACTTGATACAGGACTTTACCTTAACGCCGTCAATCGGACAATGCCGCTTTTCAAGGGAATAACCGGATTCAAAAACTGCGATTTTCAATTTGTCATTTTTCTGAACCAGTTCATAGGCAGAAAAAATACCACCCGGTCCAGCCCCAACAATAATTACATCATATTTCATTTTGTCACCTCATTTACATACCATTTTTATCTTTGCCTTAGAGAAAAAAGAACCCGCTCTTCCACATTTGAAAGAATACGAGTTCTTATGCAGTCACTTCTCTTTTTCATTATAACGGGTGCGAAAATAGGATGTCAAGACAAATATGAAGAGTGGGTTGATAAGTTCGTGTTTGGTTACTGTTCGCGGGACAGCTACCCCATGAGCAGTAACGAAGGCTGTCTGTTTATGGGGAAATGTGGCAGATTATAATTGAAAACATTGGATATTGATGGTATGATAATTCCGTGGCAGAAATGCCATGGAAGAGTTACCCACGACGGGGTGGTAGCCTCCCGAGCCTTACAGACCGAAGCCTTTATGGTGACGGAATAAACAGGAAGGGAGGTGCGTGATTATGACAGTTTATGAGATTTTGTTTCTTGTCATCGGCATATTGACTTTGTTGATTGCCTTTGGCAGCTTGATTGTTGCGTTTCTTGCCTTTCTTGACAGAAAGCACAAGAAGAAATAAAAATGCCTATCCT
Organism: Lachnospiraceae bacterium; assembly: GCA_030524665.1. Taxonomy (GTDB): domain Bacteria; phylum Bacillota; class Clostridia; order Lachnospirales; family Lachnospiraceae; genus Choladousia. The sequence continues at coordinate 15,029 of JAUNGL010000003.1, forward strand.
GTCGGCCAACAGGATAGGCGGTGTCCATAAGGACAATTAACCCATTCGAGAGACATCCACTTTGGAGTGGGTGCTCTTTCTATATCTAATGTACCACTAATCTGGATTTTTATCAATGAAAAACGAAAAATTCATTATATTTTCATAAATCCGTCGGAGATTTATTCCCACGAAGCAATGAGCCAAGTAGCCGTGCTTGCACGGATATTTGGCGAATGCCGCGAGGGTCAAATACCCCGCAGCTCTGCTGCGCTGCAAATTTGATACCCCGTAGCTTGCTGCGGGGTATTTGACTTGATCAAGAAAATAAAATATGGAACCAGTGATTGAGCGCCAGATCGGATGTCCCTGTTTATCATGTCGGTTCCTTTTCGGAGTAGTAAGAATTGAAAAGACCACCGGGTATATTATAAAAAGAAAATTTTGTGAAGATGGAAGAGTGTGACAGATTGATCTATGCTGCATGATAAAGACATACGTGAGCCGTTGTTCGATTTCCTTGAGGAGCGGCAGGGAAGATTCGGATTATAGAAGAAAAGCAAATGGGAAAATCACGTGCGGATTTGGTGATGGTACAGCCGGACTCGCTGTCCGGCATTGAGATTAAGAGTGATGCAGATTCTTATGCAAGACTGCAGCGTCAGGTGAGGGATTATAACCGCTATTTTGATTTCAATTATGCGGTCGTTGGGACGAGCCATGCTCTGCATATTGAGGAACATGTTCCGGACTGGTGGGGGATTATCACGGTGGATGAGGTGGATGGCGGTGCTGATTTTTATGTGCTCCGCACGGCAAAAATGAATCCGAAGGTGGATTGGAAGAAAAAGCTGAGTCTGCTCTGGCGGCCGGAGCTGGTACATATTCAGGAGTTGAATGGTCTGCCTAAGTATCGGGATAAGAGCAAGCAGTTTGTGATTGAAAAAATCCTGGAGAAAGTGCCGGAGGAGCTTCTGGCGGAACAGATCAGTGAGGAATTGTTTGAGCGGGACTATAACGAGATTGCAGAAGTGATTCAGGAGTACCGGGAAAAAAGATCCGGGAAGGGGCATGTGAGAAAAATCAGGCGGCGCAGGCGGACATGATTGAAGAATGGTCGGGAGAGCGTAAATCAAATGACTTGCTGTATGTGCAGACATATGCTGCGGGCAAAAAGAAACAAATAAGAGAACAGGGACATAAAGCAGATATGGGATGATGGGGAGATTGAGTTACAACCGGATCATATCATATTAGAAAAGAATGGGGACTGGTACATGAATGGAAATGTACCGGTTCTTTTTATGCTTGTTTCAGACCTGCAGCGAAGATACAGATGAGTGACTGTTCATGGGAATGAATTTTCAAATACGCTCCAGGAGCCGTGAATCATATAATTTCGCTGCTGTCCGGATATTTTTCCTGAACTTCAATTTAGAGAAAAAATAGAGTCTTTTTAGAGATTCCTTAGAGATTTGAATGGTAAAGTGAAAACAGATCAATGCTGTGAGAAGAAAAACGTTTCTTATAGTATTGCGGAATCTAACTTTCTGTAAACAGTAAGAAGGAGGAATTATTTATGAAGTATAACTGGAAAAGAATGCTGGCGGCATCTTTGTCGGCCTGCATGTGTCTGGGACTTATGGCTGCACCGCAGATGGTATACGGCGAGGAAGGGGATGGATCTGCGATGGGGCGGTATCTGGAGCAGGACCTGGATATTCCGGACGTTATGGTTCGGGATATTGCGCGGTTGGAGGATGGTACGATCCGCCTGCTGGGAGGACCTTCAATGGAGAGTGAAGAGGACGGCAGTCCTTATACGATGTGGGACAGTACGGACGGTGGTGAAACGTGGGAACAGGCGGCAGTGCTTCCGGAGGAATTTGATGATGCATATTTTATGGATATGACGCTTGCATCGGACGGAAGCGCGGCGGGTATCCTGTATTCGGCGACAGAATCTGAAGATGGAAATTATGACACCGGTTTCCAGTATTATGTGTTTGCTGCGGACGGTACACCGACGAAACTGGAAGTGCCGGAGGATACGATGCTGCAGTATCTGAGATTCGGCAGCCAGGGTGAGCTGATCGGGCAGACGTTTGACAACAGTGCGGTTCGGATCAATACGGAGAGCGGGGAGATTGAGCAGACCTTTCCAGCTGCAGGAGAATACCTGAATCTGATTGGAGTCTGTGGTCAGGAACTGTTGATGATCGGGGCGGATGTACAGCGGTATGATATCGCTTCAGGGGAGCCTCTTTCATTTGATCAGGTTCTGAATGACCAGATGATGAATGGGGAAGTCAGCTATTCCATTACCAGCACAAGCACCATTCCGGTAGATTTTGACTGGACGGAGGACGGAAGAATCTATTACTGCAACCGGCAGGGAATATTCGGACATGTGCCGGATGGCAGTGTGGTAGAAGAAATTGTGGACGGAGATATGACATCTTTGTCCAGCCCGAGCGTTGGCCTGATCGCAATGGCTGTCTCGGATGGTGAGTTTTATGTTGCTTATCAGGCAGACGGTCCTCAGACGAAGGTTATGAAGTACGTATATTCCGCAGATACGCCGACGGTTCCGGATAAAGAGCTGACGGTCTACTCACTGGAAGAGAATGCAGAAATCCGTCAGGCGATTGTCACATATCAGAAGAAGCAGCCGGATACGATGGTGCATTATGAAATCGGACTGAGCGGCGAGGATGGTGTGACTGCATCAGACGCACTGCGCACACTGAATACAGATATTATGGCAGGCAACGGACCGGATGTGCTGGTACTGGATGGAATGCCGATTGCTTCTTATATAGAAAAGGGCGTGCTCACTGATCTCGGAGAGATCCGGAAAGAAGTCCAGGAAACGGACGGCCTTCTTAATGCGATGACGACGGCCTGGGAACAGGAAGGTGTGCCGTATGCGCTTCCGATCCGGTTCCAGGTGCCTGCGCTGGAGGGAAAATCAGAACTGATCGGGAAAGCAGAGAATCTGGAGCAGCTTGCAGATATGATCGAGGAGACTTCTGCCGACGGGACTCCTGCGCTTGGCACGTCAGAGACCGCAGTCTTTCCATATATGCTTTATCCGGTCTGCGCGGGCGCCTGGAGGAATGAAGACGGAACAGTAAATCAGGACAGTCTGCTGGAATATATGACATTGGTCAAACGCGTATATGACAGCCAGATGGAGGGCCGTTCGGAGGAAGAGTCTTCCATGATCGGGATGTATTCCAATTATTTTATGGGAGATGCGGATTACATGTTTACTCTGGGTGCGGGAATGCTTTCCTTTCTGGAAGAAAGCAGAAGCCTGAGTCTTGGAGTTCTTGCAGATGTTCATGATCTGAACTGCATTACTTCAGTGAAGAAGAAAACAGGTGACTGTGAGTTCCAGCTTCTTCCGGGGCAGCAGGAGAATGTCTTTATTCCGTCTGGACTGATCGGGATTAACAGCATGACAAAGAATTCGGACAGTGCACAGGATTTTGTGAAGTATCTGTTTTCAAAAGAGGCACAGTCACAGGCTCTGTATGGGGGATTTCCTCTGAACCGGAGTGCTCTTGAGGCAATCCTGTCCCAGATGGAGCCGGGTACTGATACAAATGAAGCGTTTTTCAGCTCTAACCAGGCTACGGGTGAGTCTGTAGAAGTCGTTATTTCCTGGATGTCTCAGGAAGTTCTGGATCAGTTCCTGAGCTATGTGGAACAGCTTGATACGGCGGCGGACACAGATACCATTCTGAGGGACGCGGTATATGCCCAGATGCAGGATTGCCTGAATGGAAACATCAGTCCGGAGGATGCAGTCAATGCAGTCATGCAGACTGTGAATTTGTATCTGGCGGAAGGCTGATAACGGATTATCATGAAAAGAAAGAAACGAAGCGGCTGGGCAGGGATATTGTTTCTCCTGCCCAGCCTGGCAGGGGTATCTATATTTGTGCTCGTACCGTTTCTGGATGTCATCCGGCGCTCTTTTACAGCGGCGGTTACCGGTGCCTGGGTGGGACTTGCGAATTACCGGACTGTATTTGCGAATACAGCATTCCGGCTGGCTGCCTCCAATACCGTGCGGTTTACCCTTGCCTGCCTGCCTTTGCTGATTGTAATTTCTCTGGCGCTGGCGGTGCTGCTGCAGAGTCTGACCTTCGGGAAAAATCTGATGAAGAGCGTATATCTGATGCCGATGGCTGTACCTGCGGCATCGGTAGTGCTTGTATGGAAGGTGTTGTTTCACAGCCGCGGTTTGCTGAATGGTCTGCTGCAAAAGCTGGGTTTTGAAGGAATCGGATGGATGAGCACCGATTATGCGTTTGTGGTTCTGGTCATCAGCTATCTCTGGAAAAATCTCGGATATGATATGATTCTCTGGATGGCTGGTCTGGCAGGGATTCCGGTTGAGATTTATGAGGCAGCGCGCGTGGACGGAGCCGGAGAATGGAGTTGTTTTCTGAGAATTACGCTGCCGAACCTGAAGTCTTCCCTGTACACGATTACGGTGCTTTCCTTTCTGAATTCCTTTAAGGCATTTCGGGAGGCGTGGCTCGTGGCGGGGGATTATCCGCATCAGAGTATGTATCTTCTGCAGCATCTCTACAGCAACTGGTTCCGTGATATGTCCTTTGACAAGATTTCTGCGGCTGCGGTTGTCACAGCGCTTATTGTATTTGTGTTGATTATGCTGCTGCAGAAGGCGTGGGACGGAGCTGAGTAAATGAGAAAGGAATCACCTGGCAGTATCGCTATGACGGATGTGCTGGAAAATGTATCGGCAGATGAATGACAGGTGATCAAAAGCGGCTGCGATTGACTGGCAGGTGATCCGGGAAAAGCCGCTGCGGTCGAATGACAGTGATACGAAAAAAGCTGCTGTGTCCAATGACAGATATTGGAATATAGTGCGGGATTTTGGACATCGGGCAGGAGAAATGGGAATAGAGCGGTTTTAGAAGGATACCGGAGCGGGGAGGAGTACAGAGTGAAAAAGAAAGTGATACATATTCTGATATTTGCTGTGCTGTGTGTGCCGGCAGCGATCATCTGCTATCCGGTGCTGTTCGCCATTTCCGGTGTTTTCATGTCCCAGTATGAATTGAAGCAATATCTGGAACCTGTGCTCGGTGGGGCTGATGGAATGGCGCGCTGGTCTATGATTCCGCAGATACCGACGCTGGAACCACTTGTGAAGCTTTTGATCGATTCTCCGCAGTTTTTTGTGATGTTCTGGAATTCCGTAAAGCTGACAGTCGGGATTCTTGCGGGGCAGGTACTGGTAGGCGTGCCGGCAGCCTGGGGACTGGCACGGTTTTCCTTCCCGGGGCAGCGATTTTTCTATACGCTGTATCTGATTCTGATGCTGATGCCGTTTCAGGTGCTGATGCTGCCGGAATACATTGTGCTTGACAGGCTGAAGCTGCTCGATACTCATGCAGGAATTATTCTCCCGGCGGTATTTTCTACATTTCCTGTATTCATCATGTATCGCTTTTTTCATGGAATTCCGGAAGCGGTTCTGGAAGCGGCTAGAATCGACGGCGCAGGAAATTTTCAGGTTTTTGTATGGATCGGCATACCACTTGGATCAGCAGGTATCGCGTCTGCAGTGATTCTCGGATTTCTGGAATACTGGAACATGATTGAGCAGCCGATGACCTATCTGAAGACAAAATCTCTTTGGCCGTTATCTCTGTATCTGCCGGAGATCGGATTGGAGGAAGCGGCGACCGGATTTACGGCGGCAGTTATGATGCTGATACCGGCGCTGCTCGTATTTTTAGGTGGACAGGAATATCTGGAACAGGGAATTGCGGCAGCGGCGGTGAAAGAATGAAAAATAAAGAGGTGAATGGTTTGAAGAAGAAACGTCTGGTCAGCATGGTTACCATATTTTTGGTATTGATGCTTTTGTTTACAGGATTATCACGCGCAGCAGATGCTGCAGGAATCGCAAATGTATCTGTCGGACGTCCTCAGAATATGATGATTTCCCACGAGGTGCGCGGAACGGGAAAGGTACAGCAAAATCAGGAGTGTGCAGTTGTGACAGAAGCAGATCAGCGCGTAACCTCCATTCTGGTAAACGAAGGGGAACAGGTGGAAAAGGGTGATGTTCTGTTTGAAGTCGACACGAAGCTTTTGGATGAAAAAATCCTGTATCAGAAGCAGGAGATGAAGAAACTGGAGCTTCAGAAGGGAGATGCCGACAGCCAGAAGTCAGTCAGAGCGCAGCAGAAAGCAAATGAGCAGGCTCAGGCTGCGGAAAACTCTGCGCTTGCATCCGGAAGAGCAGGAACGGCCCTGTCCCATGCAAAATCAAATCTGAGTGATGCGAAGAAAGCATTGAGTGATTACCGGAAGAAAGCAGGTGTGAGTCAGGAAGAGAGCGCAGCGGAAGAAGAACTGACAAAAATCTGTGAGGAGCGTGCTGAAGATTATATTGAAGCACAGCAGGTATTGAAAACACTTGAATGGCGGATTGAAAAAGCAGTGGATGATGCACTGACACTGGCGAAACAGGGCATAAGTGCCGGGCTTACGGCAAATAATTCTGTGAAGACTCAGGCCGCCGAGGATATTATAATAGAAGATATGGAGAACGAGCCTCAGATGCCAGTGGCGGAGTCTTTTTCTTCTGGGGTGGAATCAGCAAATACTGAGGCAGAAGCTTACAGTGATATACAGGATATTACGATCAATGAAGTTATGCCGATAGGAGATGATAGCGGAAGCCTTGCAGACAGCCTGACAGGAGCGGGCTCAGAAATGAACAGCAGTACAGACATTTTGGCAGGTATTACTCCTCAGACAAACAGCAGTGCAAATGGTCTTGAGGGAACCGCCCCGGAAACGGACGGCAGTGCAAATAGTCTTGCGGGAATCGTCCCGGAAACGGACAGTAGTATAAATGATTTTGTGGGAGTCATCCCTGAAACAGACAGCGGTGCAAATGATGTTGCAGGAAGCCCGGAAATAAACAGCGGGACAGGCAATTCGGCGGAGATGAATACGGAAACAGACGATACATCAGGAAATCTGATAGAAATAGATCCGGAAGACAATCATCTGACGGGAGTAAATAACGTAACAGATCCGGCAGGAAGCGGCCAGGGAGGAAGCAACTCTGAGATAGAAGGTACTGAAAATAATGGTTCTGATACGTATCCAGAGGAGCAGGATATCATTCTGGACGAAATAGTTTCGAGTACGGAATCAGGTATGGGGACGGATCTTTTGACGGAGGGAAACAGCAACGGAAAGAAAGAGACGGAAAAAGAATCTCAGAGCCCCGGCTCCGAGCAGACATTTACTCCGCCAACACAGGAAAAACTTGAAGAGATCGAAAAAAAGGTGCGTGACAGCTATGCCTCCCAGTTGGAAACAGCCAGAAAGAATGTATCAGATACATTAGCTGCAAAACAGAAAGCAGAGCAGGCACTTGCTGTTTACCAGCAAGAAGCAATGGCAGCCCGCAAGACTAAAAATGCAGAGGAAGAACAGCAGTTAATTCTTGCAGTAAAATCAGCACAGGAAGCATATGAGAACGCGGCAATCGCAGCGAATGAGGCGGCTGTGACGGGAAACCGTGGGATACAGACAGCAGGCATTCCGGATGCAAGTGACAGTACGGCTGATATTTATGAATTGACTTATGAACAGATGGAGCTGGCGCTTTCGAAGCTGGAAGAGCTGAAGAAGCAAAATGGAAAGGTAAAAGCCCCGGTAGACGGGATTGTCACCAAAATCAATATTACTGCCGGAGAAAAGACTGTGGATGGAACAGCGGTTCTGTTGGCAGATTTGGGAAAAGGACTGCGTTTTACGGCACAGATTACACAGGATCAGGAGAAATACGTCGGACGCGGAGATCTGGTCACGCTGAAAAGCGGAGATGGGAAAACGACACTGGAAGAGCTGGCCGTCGATTCCGTCACGGATGATATGGAAAATGAAGGAGTCTGCCTGATAACAGTTCAGGTTCCGGAAAATACACTTGAAATGGGAGAGTCCGCAACACTTACGCTGGTAAAAAAGTCTGAAGTGTATCCGGTTTGTGTCCCGCTTTCCGCACTGCATCTGGATGAGAGGAATCAGGCCTATGTATTGATTGCTCAGGAAGTACAGTCAATCCTTGGCACAGAGAGGGTAGCATATAAGGTACCTGTCACCGTGGCAGAAAAGAACGAAACGTATGCGGCGCTGGTACAGGGAGGGATTTCCAGTGATCAGGAAATTATCGTTTCATCTGATAAGGCGCTGTCGGAGGGCAGCCGGGTAAGGCTGAAGGAATAGCAGAGGTGGATATCAGGATGAAATGGTTCCGGAATTTGTCAGTCGTATTAGTGACCGTCGTGTTATATCTTCTGGCCGTCCAGAGCAGCATCAGAGTAAAAGAAACGTCTGATATCATAACAATCCTGCTGAAGGAACAGAAATTAGATGCCGGACAGGCAAAGGAGATACAGCAGCTGGAGTATGAAGAAGAAACTCCGATTGAACTGAATTGTTGGGGAGAGGCTGGAGAGATTAGTGCAGAATGCAAAGAAAACGGACATAGAATCCGCGCACTTCTGGTATTGACCAGTGAGAAGACAGAATTGATTGTACCGGAATCCTATTTACTTGTATGGCAGGAGAACGGCTGCTTTGTGGATCGGATCACAGCATCAGAATTGTTTGGTACGGAACAGGCGGCTGGACAGATCCTCTGGTGTGACGGACAGGCTTATATAGTCTGCGGAACATTTGAGAGCCTCAGAAGAACCATCCTGCGCCGGGCAGAGAAAGCAGATGGTCAGATACTTACAACAATTTCCTGCCGCATCTCGGAGGAAGGCAGTGCTGCCGGAAGTGCGGAAGCATTTCTGATGCGCCATGGATTGACAGGGACGTGTATAGATTTTACATATTTTGGCTGTCTGAGTCATGATATTCTGCTTTTGCTGCCTATTTGGCTTGCAGTGAGACTGATCTGCAGAATGAAGAGAATGTGCAGGGAATACTCTGATTCTTTGAATTCTGCAGAGCCGTATGTTTCTCAGATCCGTTGTGTCATAATGTATATTTTCCCAATCCTTACGGCAGCCGCAACTCTTTGGTTCCTGTGGAAACAGTTTAGAGTACCAAAGGATATGATACCGACCGTATGGTCTGATTTCTCCTTTTGGGAGAGCTGGTGGGAAACGCAGCGCACAAATCTGGTAACAATGTGTGCAACAGCTCAGGGGGAAGCACAGCTGATGATGCTGTACTCGTTTTATAAATCTATATGCTGCGCGGTCGGGGCGTTAGGTACCTTTGCTTTGATTTCTGACAAATAAGAAATGCAGAAGTTCGGGCATCTGTTGAGGACGGCTGTCGGCTGAGATCTCAATCACCAGTGCAACAGCCTTATGTGATGTTATAAAAAATTAATACAGATTTCAACCACTTCACAATCTGTTCCGACACGCATCGCAGGTCCCCATACTCCGACACCGGAAGTAACGATACTGGTCATACGGTCTTTTTCGAGCATTCCACAGGAGTTCTCCCAACGGAGTCTGGTGACAAGAGTACCGGGAAAGAGCTGGCCGTCATGTGTGTGACCGGAGAGATCCAGATCAAAGCCTGCATCAGCCAGTTCCTGCAGCTCGGCTGGCTGGTGATCTATTACAATCATCGGGAGTGAGGAATCGAGACCAGCGGCAAGCTCTGCAGGAGTGCTGCGTACCAGACCGGATTTTTCTTCTGTGGAAAGATCGCGCCGTCCGGTCAGATAGAATGCATTGTCAATCAATATGGACTGGTCAGTCAGAAGCCGGATGCCGGAATCTTCGAGAAACTGATCCATCCGGGGATCACTTCGGATCGTTTTATCTCCTTTGGCAAACGTAAAACCGGCCAGAATCAGCTCATCAATATCGTGATTTCCCCAACAGGCATACGCACCGTAAGTACTTTTCATTTGAAGAAGTGTATTCCGGATCTGTTCCGGATTCTGTACCGTATCAAAATCATTGTCAAAGATATCTCCCGCTAACACAATCAAATCCGGCTGCATAGAATTGATCATGCGCACCATTTGGCTGATTTGGCGGTCATTGACACTGTATCCAAGGTGCAGATCAGCAACGAGGGCAATTTTTAGCCCGGGAAGAGAAGACTCTTTTGAAACAGAGACTTTATAGGAAGTTCTTTTTATATGGTTAGCATGGCAGATTCCATAGATAGAAATCAAGACTGTCAGAACCAGAATCACGGCACCGCCGATTCTCAGGGCAGGGGCACTGACCGGGGTCAGAATCTTTTGATGGTGAAACAAAAGAAATAGAATCCGGATCAATTCCGTCACCAGCATCAGGATCAGAAGGTACATCAGTGTTCCGAACCAGTAATTGCTGATACGTTTTGTGAACACCTGTATTCTTCCGCGCAGAAAAGCAGCCGACAACGGAGTCAGGCAGACCAGAACATAGCAGGCAGTAAAGGGAATGACGAAGCAGCGCCGGCCGAGAAAACCGTGCAGTGTTGCAAACCACTCAAGCAGACGGCGGACAAGATACAGATTCAGCAGTAGATAAAGGGGGGAAAGAAAAATAGCAATCATGGCGGATCCTCACATATAAAAAACGGGGAAACCTGGTTTCCCCGTTTTGTGTTGCAGGTGATTTTGATTCAGATTATTCAGATACAGCCTCAGTCACAGCTTCAGTTGTAGCTTCGGTAGCTACTTCTGCGGAAACATCTGTGTTTTCTACGAGCTCTTCCAGAGATGAAGCCTCGCCTGATTCTACAGCAGCAAGAGCTTCTTCCGGAACGGTGATGTCATTTGCTTCACCGTATGTCATAGTTGCATCTACGGAAACATCATTCAGAGCGATCTCTACAGAAGAACCTTCTGCCATCTGTCCCATAGCCATAGCTGCATACTGGTTGATTGCGCTCATATCGCTGTCATTCAGATCCATATGGAATTTTACCGGAAGGTAAGTAGCAGCATCTACATAGTACTCAAGCTTCATCTTGAGTCCGCCAAGCATGGAAAGAACCATCTGTACATTCTCATCAGAAGTAAGATCCTGACCAGTCATCTCTGCTGATTTGGTAATCATTGTATTGAAAGATTCGGAATCAATTACAGTAGAGAGCAGGTAGCATTCTGTACCGTTCACATCTACAGCTTCCGGAGCGAGCTCAAAATTCATTCCCCACTCAGAGTAATCGATATTGGCAGATGCTTCCATCAGGGATGCCATATCCAGACCGCTCATATCGGAAGATTCATATTCCCATCCGCTTTCGCCTGATGTAGAATCTTCTGTGTATACGTATGTGTTGAACTGCTGGTTCTCGTCAGTTACACCATACATCTTCATAGCGATAGTTTCGTTCTGTCCAAGACCGGAAACTGTCATGGAACCATCCATGGACATTGCAAGCGGATCCATGTTCATAGCCATGTCAAAGTCACCGCTCATAGCTACGTTGAGTGTAGAAGTTGTAGTGCCGTCACTAATATTTACGCCGACATTTACGTTCATTCCCATATCCATGACTGCGCCGGCTGCATCCTTGGAAGCTGCCTGCATCTTCTCAAGAAGACCGTCAGCAGTCTCAGCGCTGTCAAATCCGAAAAGCATAGATGCAGTTCCGAGTGCTGCAAGACAAAATAAAATTCTCTTTTTCATTTTAAAACCCTCTCTTTTAAAAAATGAATTTATGTATACAGTCGAAGTATAGCACTTTTCCAAAAAGGTGTCTACTGGAATTCTGACGGAAACGGAAAATTTAAGGAAATATTCCTATACTGTGCAGCTATAACTTCGTGTTTGTGAACGAACAGACGCCGGGAATTTACCGTTTGTCAGCGAAACACGAAGTTATTTATGAATGACGAATGAATACAGATATTGCGAAAAATTAAGCTTGAATCAGACATCCGTAGTGGTATATACTAGAGCGTGTTTAATTTGTGTTTGAAAAGCAGGCCACAAGAAGTAACTGAGGGAGTATCAGCAGCAGATGAAATATAACAGATACAGAGGAAATTGATCATGAATTATATGGAAGCAGTAACTTATATCGAAGATGTACCGAAATTTACGAAGAAAAATAAACCGGAAAATACACTTGAAATGGTTCGCAGACTGGGACATCCGGAGCGGAAGATGAAAGTGATCCATGTGGCAGGGACGAACGGAAAAGGTTCTGTCTGTGCGTTCCTTGCATCCATTCTGCAGGGAGCCGGGAAAAGAACAGGGCTGTTTACATCACCCCATTTGGTGGACCTGACTGAGAGATTCCAGATTGATGGGGAGCAGGTGACACAGGAAGCTTTTACAGAGGCATTTGTGCAGGTGAAACACGTTGTGGACGAGATGATCGCAGATGGCTATGCACATCCGGCTTATTTTGAACTGCTGTTTGGGGCGGGGCTCGTCATCTTTGCACAGGCAGAAGTGGAATACCTTGTGCTTGAGACGGGACTTGGCGGCAGACTGGATGCAACGAATCTGGTGGAGCATCCGATAGCGACAGTTCTGACGAGTATTAGTATGGATCATATGGAATATCTGGGAAATACAATCGAGCAGATCGCAGCAGAGAAGGCCGGAATTATCAAAGAAGGAGTCCCTGTCATTTATGACGGCCGTGTTCCTGAGGTCGAGCGGGTGATTTTGGAAGAGGCTGAAAGAAAGCATGCCAAAACGTATCCATATTATGGAAGTATGACGGAAATCCTGAACAAAACAGATAAAAGCATTGATTTTGTACTGGATACCGGGTATGATACAAGGAACACAATGCGGCTGACAGTTCCGTATCTTGCAGAGTATCAGCTTGTGAACAGCTCACTGGCTGTGATTACGACGCATGTGATCGATGCGGAGCACAGGATCAGTGATGAGGACATTGCTGCCGGGATTGCCCGGACGAAATGGCAGGGAAGAATGGAGACCGTACTTCCCGGAGTCGTTCTGGACGGTGCGCACAATGCAGATGGGATTAAGGAATTCATCCGTACGGTGCAGAGCGTGGAGGAACGGATGGAGGTTTCACTGCTGTTCTCTGCGGTGGCAGACAAAGAGTATGAGACGATGATCCGTACTATCTGTGAATCAGCAGAATTTGCACATGTAACAGTGACGCAGATCAATGGTTCGAGAATTGTTCCTGCCGGGCAGCTTGCAGAGGTGTTCCGGAGATATACAAAAGCTCCGGTTGCAGTAGAACCTGATTTGGAGCAGGCATTTGAGACAGCGCTTACACATCGGGGAGAGGGGATGCTGTTTTGTGCAGGTTCCCTGTATCTGGTAGGCGGTCTGAAAGCGATCCTGCGGAACAGAAAACAGAGCTTTGAAGGGGATAAGGAGTACTGATGATTAATTACGAAGAAGAACTGAAAAAGTTTCATCCGAGCATGGATGTCAATGAGGCAGAGGATGCGATTTACAGCCGTGACCTTACGGATGTGACGGATATCCTGAAAGAGATGATGAAGGAAGAAAAGAAGAACAGAAAGCAGGGGCTTTGATGAGATGTATATACTGTAATACTCCTCTTTCTGCCATTGATTACTGTACCGGGTGCGGAGCAGATATCACGATCCAGAAGCGTATCGCACGGATTTCGAATCTGCTGTACAATGAAGGGCTGGAGAAGGCACGTGTCCGGGATATGGAGGATGCGATTACCTGTCTGAAGAGGAGCCTGAAGTTTAATAAAGAAAATATCGATGCGAGGAATCTGCTGGGACTTTGCTACATGGAGACCGGAGAGGTAGTATCCGCTCTCTGCGAGTGGGTGGTCAGCAAGAATATGAAGCCGACGGATAATCTGGCGGATCATTATATCAATCTGCTGCAGTCGAACAAGAATCGTCTGGATGTGATCAACCAGACGATCCGCAAGTACAATCAGTCTGTGCTGTACTGCAGGGAAGATAATGAAGATATGGCGATTATCCAGCTGAAAAAGGTGATCAGTCAGAATCCTAAATTTGTCAAGGCATATCAGCTTCTGGCGCTGCTCTATATGAAGCGGCAGGAGTATGAGCGTGCCAGAAAGCTTCTGAAGAAGGCAGCCCGCATTGATAATACCAATACGACAACACTTCGCTATCTGCAGGAAATCGAAGATGCGACCGGAAAAGGTACAAACCTTGACCATAAAAAACATAAACGGCTGGAACGGGAGAAGGAAGAACCCGTATCCGAGACACTGCGCTATATGAGCGGTACGGAAATGGTAATACAGCCGACGACATTCCGTGATAGTTCTACGATTGCGACATTTATTAATATCATTCTCGGAATGCTCCTCGGCGGGGCTATTGTGTGGTTTCTGATTGTACCGGCGAATCGCCAGGATATCAATGATGAGGCGAACCGTATTGTGACAGATGCCAATACGAAGCTTGCTTCCGAATCGGTGAAGGTACAGGAGCTTCAGGATGAGATAGGCGGATATCAGCAGCAGGTAGAAGAAGCCAATCAGGAACGTGATGCGGCGAATGAGAAGGCAGACAGCTACGATGATCTGCTGGCGATTGCCAATACGTATATCAGCGGAGATGAGGCTACAGCAGCGAGCATGGTGACAGAGCTGGATGCGGAGCAGTTTGAGGGAAATGCACTGGCGCTTTACAATGGACTGAATGGTGCAGTTCAGGCAAGCCTGTTTACGCAGTATTATAATGCAGGTACACAGGCATATGTGAGCGGAGATTTGAATACTGCAGCAACGCAGCTTCAGGCGGCCGTGGATTCAGATCCGGACCGTACGCAGAGCAAACATTTGGAGGCACTCTGGTATTTGGCGTATGCCTATTACCAGCTTGGGGATCAGACGAAAGCGGGTGAGATGTATGGACGGATCATCCAGTATTATCCTGGAACCAATTATGCATCGCAGGCGCAGCAGTTTGTTGCATCTGGTACGGTGCCTGAGACGACGGGACAGAACGCAGCGAATCCGCAGGACACCAATGCAGCAGACCTGAGTGGTCTGAATGCAGACGATCCAAACCAGCAGACCGGGACTCAGGGAGCGGGCGATACTCAGAATGGAAATGGAACACAGGGTGAGGGAGTGACCTGGACAGAAGCGGATGTCGCATGGGTGGATCCGAATACCGGACTGAAGTATGACGTGGATGGAAACGAGCTTCCGGGGCAGAGGTAATGGTGCTCTGCACGCGATCGTGATTTTCTTCCGATCTGATAATTACAGTTGACAGGATGATAAGTGTACGGGGCCTCAGATATGTCTGGGGCCAGGTGGAAGCTGATTACAAAACAAATAAGAGAAAATCCCATAACAGGGGGCAATATACACAGAGCAGATGCAGAAGCCTGTGAGGTATTGCCCCCTGTTTTTATGAAAGGGCAGAAAAGCAGGTACGATACCGAAGCGAAGGAGAATCTGTCATGTAAAACGGCAGTTATGATGTTAGCAAAATCAGGTAAAGGGAGGATGCAGGGTATGGAACAGTACTTTGAGATAGTCGGAACGACGCTGAATATTAAACTTCCGTCTGAGGTGGACCATCACAGTTCAGAGGAGATACGGAAAGGGGCAGATCGTATTTTACAGAGGAGACTGATACGGTCCGTTGTGTTTGATTTTGAAAAGACTGCATTTATGGACAGCTCCGGGATCGGTATGATTATGGGACGGTATAAAACAATGCGTTTTATGGGAGGAAATGTGGTGGCAGTTCACGTGAATGAGAGAATGCAGCGGATACTGACTCTGTCGGGGATTTACAAACTCATTGATATCTATGACGGGATGCCGCAGAACTGAATCTGGCTGTTTACAGTCCTGTCGGGCTGCGGATCATAACAACTGATCTTGAAAGCAGTATTTCCGGGGCAGGAGAAATTCCGGATAGAGAATTCCTGCACAGAGCAGCAGTATAAGGAGGGGGAACATGACATGCAGCAAAATGAAATGAAACTGGAATTTGACAGCCGTTCATGTAATGAGGGATTTGCAAGAGTGGCGGTAGCAGCTTTTATGACACAGCTCAATCCGACGCTGGAGGAGGTCGCGGATGTGAAAACGGCAGTCTCAGAGGCAGTCACGAATGCGATCATTCATGCGTATGAGGGGGAAGTGCGGAAGGTTGTAATTGAATGCAGAATCGAAGATCAGACTCTGACCGTGGCAGTGAAGGATACCGGAAAAGGGATTACGGATGTTCCGCGTGCGATGGAGCCGCTTTTTACCACAAAGGCTGAGTGTGACCGGGCAGGTATGGGATTTGCTTTTATGGAAGCATTTATGGATCAGCTCAAGGTCGAATCAGAACCGGGCCGGGGCACATGTGTGACGATGAGCAAATATATTACAAGAGAACCAAACAAATATGAAAGGCAGTGATCTGGCAGATGGAACATACCCTTTCGCTGATTCAGCGGGTACACGAGGGGGATAAAGAGGCCAGAGAACAGATTGTAGAGGAAAACATGGGGCTGGTATTTACGATTGTCCAGCGGTTTCAGGGCAGGGGCTGCGAGCGGGAGGATCTGGTGCAGATCGGATGTATCGGTCTTCTGAAGGCAATCGACCATTTTGACAGCTCCTTTGATGTACGGTTTTCTACGTATGCAGTCCCGATGATTACAGGAGAAATCAAGCGTTTTCTGAGGGATGACGGTATGATCCGTGTCAGCCGGATTCTGAAGGAATCAGCAGCAAAGGCATACCGTGCGAAGGAACAGCTCGAAAAAGCAAAAGGAATGGAACCGACGATGGAAGAAATATCAGAGGAGACAGGGATCAGTAAGGAGGATCTGGTGCTTGCAATGGAGGCGGTTGCAGAGGTCGAATCTTTCAGCCAGACTGTCTACAGTGGGGACGGGACTCCTGTTCTTCTGGGAGACCGGCTGCCGGATGAGCAGGACAGGAATGAGGAACTGCTGAACCGGATGCTGCTCGCACAGCTTCTGGAGCTGCTGGAAGAACAGGAGCAGAAAATCATCCGTCTGCGCTACTTCGAGGACAGGACTCAGGTGCAGGTAGCCGAACAGCTCGGTATGACTCAGGTACAGGTATCGCGGGCAGAGAAACGGATACTGAAAAAGCTGCGGGAGGCCGGGCGGTGAGAAAACTGTTTTTCCTGCGTCAGGTGTCCGGGCTGCCTGATTATTTCAGGTTCAGCTTTTTTTCACAGAAGGCATTCCGGAATTGACCGGGAGTCATGCCTTCTGTTTTTTTGAATACACGCATAAAGTATTTTTCATCCTTAAAACCGCACATATAGGCAACCTCTTCGATGGAAAGCCGCCGGTTGGCAGTCAGGAGATTTTTGGCTGCCGTGATTCTGTATCGGGTAATATAGTAGGATACCGTATGCCCGGTGTATTTTTTCAGGAGTGATGTCATATAGGTAGGATGGTAGTTAAAATGTTCAGCCAGAGAACTGACCGTAATGGATTCTTCGTAATGAACGCGGATCCATTCAATGATAGCTTTTACATTATTCGGGAGCTTATCGCTGTTCAGATTATTTGCAGCCAGAGATTCCGCAGTGAACTCGGACAGCAGGACATTCAGTGCATAACGGCAGCGCCAGGTACGCATATAGTTATCGCGTTTCGACATATCCAGAAGCTGTGTAAACAGCAGGGCAGAGCGTTTCTCAGAAGAGAGGCGGCTGTATTCCGGAAGGATAAACTGGTTATGCGGTGAGACCGGAGTATTTTGGGGGGGGCAGAAGCATCATCATAAAGATAGTTGTTATAACGCAGCAGAGACTTCCTGTTGTAAATGACATAATCAGGGTCTGTAATATAGAAATGTACCCAGTAATACGAGAGATAACCTTCACTGCACTTATTTCCGTAATGTGTCAGTCCCGGAAACAGCACAATGCTTTCGTTCTCATGCACATCATAATTCCGTTCATTCTGAGTGATGTGCAGAGTTCCTTTGCAGACAACAATAAAAACCCAGGAATCAATATTCCTGCGCTCATGGATAAAACCATCTTCGCTGATCAGATTTCCGCTGCTTAGATATTCCACAGGATATTCCGCCTGAGACACACAGTATAACATATGGGATTTGTCCACCTTTCCTTTTGGATTGTGAGTTGTTCGGAAATGTTTATTATAATATCATGATTATACCATTAATTTTAGAAAACTTGCAAGTTAGAACGCGAAATTGTGTGAATATGTGGTAACAGTCAGACATGCTTGAAAAATGAAAAGGCAGGCCTGCAGCTTACATGGAACAATATGAAAAGGAGGCTTTTGGAATGAAGAAGAAAAGATTAGTAGCAATGTCAATGGCATCCCTGATGGCAGTCACCTCAATGGGATTTGGTATTACTGCGAAGGCAGATGATGTTGTAGAATTGACGTTTATGGGCTGGGAAGCATCTCCGCTTGAGACACAGGCTGTTGAGGACGGTATCAAGGCATTTGAAGAACAGTATCCGAATATTAAAGTAACGTATACTCCGGGACTTGCAGGCTCCGAGTATAATGCAAAGCTTCTTTCCTCCGCTGCTGCGAAGGCGCTTCCGGACGTTATGTTTGTAGCGGCAGAAAGCTATCGCCAGATTGCATCCAAGAACGCGCTGATGGAGCTGACGGATAAGTTTGATGAGAATTATCCACTGGATGATTTCATCGCATCTTCCCGTCAGATTATGGAAATAGACGGACATATCTACGGTATTTCTTCCTGTACGGTTTCTCCGATCGTTTACTACAACAAGGACGTATTTGATGCAGCAGGCATTGCGTATCCGAGTTCTGACCCGGCAGAGTGCTGGACCATGGAAGAGTTCAGAGAGATTGCAAAGCAGCTCACCACAGAGGATATTTACGGTGTATACGGACTGGAAACCGTAGCAGATACGCTGAATGCCCAGATTCTCTCCAATGGTGGAACAAGATATAATGAGGATTATACACAGAGTACGATGAATACCCCGGAGGTAAAGGAAGTACTGGAAACAATCAAAGCAGTCCGTGTAGAGGATGGTTCCGCACCGGATGCATCCACGCTTGATGCAGTCGGCATGTCCGCAAAGCAGATGCTTCAGACAGGTAAGGTTGCTATGCTGGTAGACGGTTCCTGGTCACTTCAGGAGCTGGCCGCTTCCGGAATGAACATCGGAATGGCTCCGATGCCGTCCTATGGTGAAGTTCTGACAACCGGACAGGCACACCTGCATGCGATTTCCGCAACAACAGAGCATCCGGATGAAGCATGGGAATTCCTGAAATTCTTATCCGGTATGGATTATCAGGGTGCACTTGTTAAGTCAGGCCTCTGGATGCCGAACCGTTATTCTATGTATGAAGAGGATGCAGTAAATGAGTGGTATGATGAGAACGTACACGGCGACAGCTATCGTTCCATGCTTGACTACTTCAGAGATGCGGCAGTAGACCCGACCGCACTGCAGCCATCAGCTCAGGCACGTGACATCATCGCAGAAGAAACAGATATGTACTTCAAGATGGATCAGGATATTGATGTGACATTACAGAATCTTGACAGCAGAATCGATGCAGCAATCGCAGATGCACTGCAGCAGTAATAAATAAGTATTGTAATTTGTTGTATAAATGTGCTTAATTATGCACCCTGCACTGTATAGGCACTGCAGGGTGTATTTTTATTACCATTTACGGCTGGGCTGGCCTGAAACAAGAAATCCTGTGAACAGGTGCGGGATGTATAGGACAATTTTTGAAGGACAGCCATGATACATAAAAGGAGGCGAATAGAGATGAGAACAAAAAAAGTCAGAAAGCTGAACGATGATACCAGATGGGCATGGGTTATGCTTCTGCCGAATGTAATCGGATTTGTGATGTTCATGCTCGTGCCTGTAGTGGCGACGTTTGTGCTGAGCTTTATGAAATACGATATGCTGACACCACCGAAATTTATCGGGTTTCAGAATTACATCGATATGGCGAAGGATCCTATCGTGTGGGAAGTTACCAAAAATACACTGATCTATACGGTGCTCACCGTGCCGATTGGCATGTGCCTGTCACTGCTGTTGGCGGTTATGCTGGATCAGAATATCGGATTCCGGAGATTTTACAGAGCGGCATTTTTCCTGCCGGCAATCACCTCCATGGTAGTCGTAGCGATTGTATGGCAGTGGATTTATAATCCGGATTATGGTCTTTTGAATTACTTCTTATCTATTTTTGGCATTGAGGGACCGAAGTGGCTTCTGGATACCAGAACCTCTCTAGTATCTCTGGCAATCGTAGGTATCTGGAAAAACGTAGGATACAATATGATCATTTTCCTGTCTGGACTGCAGGGGATTTCCAACAGCTACTATGAAGCAGCAGAGCTGGACGGTGCAAATAAGCTGAAGCAGTTCCGGTATATCACGATTCCGATGCTGAAGCCAACCACGTTCTTTATCTTTATTATGTCCGTGATCAGTTCCTTCCAGGTATTTGACCAGGTTATGCTGATGACCAAAGGAGGTCCGGGCAGATCGTCTTCTGTTCTGGTACACTATCTGTATCAGAATGCGTTCCAGTATTTCAAGCTGGGCTACGCATGCGCGATTGCGTATCTGCTGTTCTTTATCATCATGGCCATTACCATCTTCAATATGCGCATGGAAAAGAATATGCGTGAAATTTATTAGGAAGGAGGAAGTCGTCTATGAATACGAGAAGAAAAAAACTGATTATGAAAATCATTGCACATACGATCCTGATTCTTGGATCACTGACGATGCTGGTTCCATTTATCTGGATGCTCTCTTCGTCGTTTAAGAGTCTGGGTGAAGTGTTTGTATTTCCTCCCACTCTGTTCGGCGAGAAGATCGTATGGGAAAATTACACCAAGATCTCCAGCCGGTTTGATTATTTCGCATATTTCCTGAACAGTGTGAAAGTATCTGCCTGGGTAGTTGTTTGTCAGGTGTTTACATCGGCGACGGCAGGGTATGTGTTTGCAAAGCTCAATTTCAAAGGAAGAGACAAGGTATTTCTGCTGTATCTGGCCACGATGATGATTCCTTTCCATGTCACAGTCATTACGAATTATCTGCAGATGTCGATGTATGGTCTGGTTAATACCTTATGGTCTCTGATGCTCCCGGCTTCCGTCTCTGCATTCGGAACCTTCCTGATGCGTCAGTTTTTCATTACAGTACCGAATGAGCTGATCGACGCGGCCAAAATTGATGGCTGCAATCCGTTTACAACCTTTATCCGGATTGCGTTTCCGATGGCGAAATCGACAATTGCAACACTCTGCATTTTCTGTTTTATGAATGTATGGAATGACTATTTTACGCCGCTGATCTATATCAATGATGCCAGAAAATATACACTTCCGTTGGGTCTTGCAAGCATGAAGGGAATGTATTCGACCGACTGGCCGGTGCTGATGAGTGCTTCGGTGATTGCTGTGCTTCCGGTGCTGGTTGCTTTCCTTTTTGCACAGGATGCATTCGTAAAGGGCGTTATGATGTCAGGTATGAAAGAGTGATGACAGGAGGAGAAGTATGCTGAAGAAAAAATTAAAATCTGTTAGTTTAAACCAAATTCAGATCGAAGATAAATTCTGGAAAGAATATATGGAGCTGGTACGTAATCATGTGATCCCGTATCAGTGGGAGGCACTGAATGACCGGATCGAAAATGCAGAGCCGAGCTACTGCATCCAGAATTTCCGCGTGGCAGCAAAGCAGCAGGAAGGAATCTTTCAGGGAATGGTGTTTCAGGACAGTGATGTGTACAAATGGCTGGAAGCGGTTGCATATTCCCTGATGTGGTGTCCGGATGAGAAACTGGAGCAGACGGCAGACGAGACCATTGAGCTGATTGCAGCGGCACAGCAGCCAGACGGATATCTGGACACGTATTATATTATTAACGGTCTGGAAAAGCGTTTTACAAATCTGATGGATCACCATGAGCTGTACTGTCTCGGACATATGATAGAAGCTGCAGTGGCTTATTACAAGGCTACCGGGAAGGACAGGTTCCTGCAGACTGCCATTGCGTATGCGAACTGTGTATCTGAAAATCTGGGTACGGAGCCGGGTAAAATTCCGGGCTATCCGGGGCATGAGGTGGCGGAGATGGCACTGGTTGCATTGTATGGTATCACAAAGGATGAGAGACATTTGAAGTTGGCTAAATATTTTGTGGATCAGAGAGGTCAGGCACCGCTGTTTTTCGATGAGGAATGCAAAAAGAACCAGAACACCTGCTATTGGGACGATACTTATATGAAGAAACAGTATTATCAGGCAGGAAAACCGGTACGGGAACAGGATAAGGCAGAAGGCCATGCAGTACGCGCCGTTTACCTGTATTCCGGAATGGCGGATGTGGCAAGCGAAACTGAAGATGAGAAGCTGTTTGAGGCGTGTGAAAAGCTCTGGGATAATATTGTAAAGAAGCAGATGTATGTCACGGGGGCCATCGGCTCCACACAGCATGGAGAAGCGTTTACCTTTGACTATGATCTGCCGAATGATACAATTTATGCGGAAACGTGTGCGGCGATCGGATTGATTTTCTTCGCAAGACGGATGTTTGAAATTACAAAGAACGGCAAATACATGGATATTGCCGAGAGGGCTTTGTACAATGGTGTGATCAGCGGAATGTCGCTTGACGGCAAGAAATTCTTCTATGTGAATCCGCTGGAGGTAAACCCGGAAGCTTCCCTGAAGGATTACAACAAAATGCATGTGAAACCGGAACGGCAAAAATGGTTCGGCTGTGCCTGCTGCCCTCCGAACGTGGCAAGACTTCTTTCCTCCATCGGCGGATATGCGTTCGAATGCGATGACAATTCCCTGTATATGAATCTGTTCATCGGCGGTGTGATTGAGCTGCTGCTGGGAGGCGAGAAAAATACGATCAGGGTGGAGACGAACTATCCGTGGGACGGCCGTGTGGCTGTGACTGTGGAAAATGGAGCGCCATGTGAATTCACGTATGCAGTCCGGCTGCCTGAGTGGTGTGAGAACTATACGCTGACTGTAAATGGTGAAAAAGCAGAATATATGGCGGAAAACGGTTATGCACTTCTGAAGCGTAATTGGAACAATGGTGACAGGATTGATCTTTGCATGGAAATGCCTGTGACTGTGGTGGAAGCAAATCCGCATGTCAGAGAGGATATCGGAAAAGTAGCAGTGATGCGGGGGCCGCTTGTATACTGTCTGGAAGAGGAAGATAACGGAGCACAGCTTCAGGAAATCTATCTGGATGAAAAGCTGCAGTTTGCAGAGCAGTATGAGGAAGATCTCCTGAAAGGAGTGGTAACACTGAAGGCAGAAGGAAAGCGTGTTTCCGGGAAGGGATGGAATACGGATACGCTGTACCGTGCCTACAGCGGAAAACAGTATCAGGAGCAGACACTGAAGTTTATTCCATATTATGCGTGGGCGAACCGAGGCATCGGAGAGATGGAGGTCTGGGTCAGAATTTAGCTGATTTCCGTTTTACCCCGCAGGTGTTTTATGAACCTTTTAAAGAGTTGATGAAGGAAATGGAGATGACAACAGTATAGGGCCGAATATTTCTTACAGGAGGTGCAAATGAAGAAACTGGATATGGCAAAAGGGCGGAGAGTCACCCTGTATGACAGTGAGCTGCTTCGCCGTAGGGAGGAAAACAGAAAGTATCTTTTAGAGCTGACGGACGAGAATCTGCTGCTTCCGTATACGTTTGAAGCGGGACTCTACAAGACAGCCGAGCTGCCGAAGGGAATACACGGAGGCTGGGAATCACCGCTCTGTGAATTGCGCGGGCATTTTCTGGGACATTGGCTGTCAGCGGCCGCGATGCATTACGAAGCGACCGGTGACCGCATGGTGAAAGCAAAAGCAGATGACATTGTGGACCGTCTGTCTGAGTGTCAGGAGGAAAACGGCGGAAAGTGGGCTGCTTCGATTCCTCAGAAATATCTCTATAAAATAGCGGGCGGAAAACCGGTGTGGGCCCCGCAGTATACGATTCATAAGACGTTTATGGGACTGCTGGATATGTATGAGCTGGCGGGAAACGAAAAGGCACTGGAAGTCGCAGTCAGTTTCGGAGAATGGTTCCATGAATGGAGCGGTAAATACACCAGGGCTCAATTTCAGGAAATACTGGATGTCGAGACAGGCGGTATGCTGGAAATCTGGGCGATACTCTACAGGATTACCGGAAAGCTGATGTTCCGTGAGCTGATGGACCGTTATTACCGGGAAGGGCTTTTTGACGGGCTCATGGCTGGAAGAGATGTCCTTACAAATATGCATGCCAATACGACGATCCCTGAAATACTGGGTGCGGCGGCCTGCTTCGAGGTAACAGGCGAAGAAAGGTACTTTGAGATAGTCAGAGCATACTGGAAGCAGGCAGTGGAAGAAAAGGGAAGCTATGCAACCGGAGGACAGACCTGCGGAGAAATCTGGAGCCCGAATCAGGATCTGGCAGTGCGTCTCGGTGATAAAAATCAGGAACACTGTACTGTTTACAATATGATGCGTCTGGCAGATTTCCTGTTCCGCCATACGGGAGATGCTGCATATATGGATTACTGGGAGAAGAATCTGTATAACGGTGTCATGGCGCAGGGCTACTGGCAGGGAAGCTTTACACACGGCAACAAATCAGAGTATCCGACAGACGGGCTTCTGACGTATTTTCTGCCGCTGCGCGCCGGAGGCAGAAAGGCATGGAGCTCCAGAACTCAGGACTTCTTCTGTTGCCACGGTTCACTCGTGCAGGCAAACGCTGCACACAATACCTGTTTTTATTATGAAGGAGAAAACCAGCTCTACATCTGTCAGTATTTTGCGTCGGATTATACGGGAAACATTGGTGGTCAGCAGATTTCCGTAAAGCAGCGGATCAACCCGCTTAACGGCAGCAAACATCTGGCGAGTGACTCTTCGGGAGTTCAACGGATTAACCCAATCTGTTCCGCATATCCGAACAATCCGCGGAAGCTGGTCTGCGAACTTCAGATTGAGGGTCAGGGAGAACAGGAGACAGAAATACTGCTTCGCGTTCCGGTCTGGGCACAGAGTGTGAGGCTGACTGTGAATGGCAAGGAAGAGACGGCAGAAGGAACCCCGGGAACCTTCCTCAAGCTCAGAAGAGTATGGAAGCAGGACGAAATCCATCTGGAATTTGGCAAAAGGATTACAGTAGATCACCTGCCAGGCTCTGACAATATGACGGCATTTCTGGATGGTCCGGTAGTGCTGGCAGGACTGTGTGAGGAAGAACGTATTCTTTACGTAGATGAGGAACCGGAGGAAGAACTGCTTGTGGCAGACAATGAACGTGAGTGGGGAAACTGGATGAATACTTACAAAACAGTCCGGCAGGACAGAGGAATCCGTTTTGTCCCCCTGTATCAGGTAGGATATGAGAGATACGCAGTGTATTTCCCGATTGAAAAAAGACGCAGATGAGGCCCCATATTTAACCGTATCAAACAATGAGGGCAGTATGGAGCTGCAAGCAAATCTGAATGTACCGGAGATGGAACTTTGACAGGAAAGTCTATCTTCGGTACTTTAGTGTTGGCGGGAAGTCTTATTCTTCCTTATGATAGCACAAAGAGGATAAAACTGTTGCTTATTTTTAGTAAGGCCGCAGATATTGATTTGATAAATATCTAAATGGATATTGACATCCTATCAGCATGATGTTATAGATAAAACTATCTAATTAGATAATTATCAAATTAAATACAACTTATGACCGCGCATCAGCGAGTTGGGGAAGGATTATGAAAATGGAAAATTTTGTAGCCTGTATTGATGAAATGGTGAAAGCTCTTATGGCAAGAGAACAGGCTCTGGTACAGTCAGACCGAAAGGATGAGGCAAATATGATAAAGATCCAGATCAACATCTGCGGTGTCTGTAAAACAATTTATGAAGTGGTCTGCAGAACCTGTGCAGCGGAAGATGTAAAAGAAACATATCTGCAGAAGCTGGACAGCCTGTCTGATACCTGGACGGCATCACTGGAAAAAGCAAGAGCGCATGATGACATTGAAAAAATTGTGGCAGAAGAACTGAAGCTGGAGGCTCTTTCCAATGCAAGAAACAAGTTTCTGGAGTTAAGTAATTCAGTTGTAAATGCAGAAGGGAGATAAGGAAATATGGTGGAAGAAGAAGCAATCAAGCTGTTTAAATGCCTGGCTGACAAATCGAGGATGCAGATTCTGAAATCCCTGATGATGGAGGATATGTATGTGGAACGGCTGGCAGAACGGCTGGGACTGACCCCTGCGACCATTTCCTTTCATTTAAAAAAGCTGGAGGATGCGAAAGCAGTAACATCCTATAAGGACCAGTACTATACGATGTACTCGCTGCAGAAGGAGGTGTTCATGACGAGGATTATCGACATCATCCGGGAGGAATCAGACGAGGCCAGAGAACAGCAGCGCAGAGAAGAGAACTACCGGAAAAAGGTGATCAGCGCCTTTTTTGAATATGGGAGGCTCAAGGCGATCCCGGCCCAGCGAAAGAAGGAGAAAATCTGTCTGGAGGAAATTGCCGGATCTTTTGAGATCGGGAAAGAGTACGATGAAAAAGAGGTCAACAGTATCATAAAGGGATTTTTCGATGATTACTGTACAATCCGCCGGGACATGATTTCGGAAGGAATCATGCAGAGGAAGGGAACGGTTTATGTCCGGAAAAAATAGGGAAATCCCAAAAGAAAACCTTAAGACTTTGTTAAAGTATTGACAATCACGTGAGAGTGTGATATGATACCGCCAACAAACAAAAGGGAGTAGCCTAACCACTTAACAGTGGCGATTCAAAATCGTCATGACGATATCGGGAGATATCCGTATTGAATGAGATGTGCGAGACTTTTATTGCAGCAGGAATGCTGCGGTAAAAGTCTTTTTTCTTTTTAGAAGCTTGTTTGATACGTATGGATGCATAGGGATACATTGTCTGAGATATTGTTGACGGCCGCTTTTGTATACGGGCTTATACCTGATATGAAAAGTGGAAGATGTGCAAGGTTACTGTGGTAAGGCGCTTTTTTCAAAAGGAAAGGAGGATTCAGGAAAAATAAAAGAAGAGATGCAGCTTTACCTTAATAATTCAGATGTGATTTCAAATCAGATGGGATGAAATCTGGAAGCGGGAAATGATATCTGAAACCAGATGCAGAGGTAAGAAAGCCAGGGAGAAGGTTTTAAGAAATTGCAAAAGGGAATAAGAAAAAACAACAGAGAAACGGAAAGGGTAGGGTAAGCATATGATATTAGAGACTATTATGGCGAACACGGGTGTTATTATTGGTATTGTAATCGCAGTTCTGGCAATCCTGATTATGATGAGCGGTTATGTGAAGGCTCCGCCGGATACGGCGTATATTATATCAGGTCTTCGAAAGAAGACGATTATCGGAAAATCCAGCATTAAGATTCCATATCTGGAACGATTGGATAAGCTGTCACTGAAGCTGATTCCGATTGATGTCAAGACCTCAAGTTCCGTGCCGACTGCAGATTACATCAATATTCAGGTGGATGCGGCAGTGAATATCAAGATCAGCAGCGAGAAGGATAAGCTGAAGCTGGCAGCCGAGAACTTTTTGAATCAGGATACGGCGTATATCGCACAGGTAGCCAGAGAGGTTCTCGAAGGAAATATGCGTGAGATCGTTGGGCGGATGCGTCTGGAAGAGATGGTCGGTGACCGGCAGAAATTTGCAGAACTGGTGAAAGAAAATGCCGAGCCAGACCTTGCAGCGATGGGGCTTGACGTGGTAAGCTTTAACGTACAGAATTTTACGGACAATAATGGAGTTATTGATGACCTTGGTATTGACAATATCTCCCAGATCAAGAAAAAGGCAGCGATTGCAAAGGCCGAAGCGGAAAAGGAAATCGCCGTGGCCAAGGCGGCGGCAGACAAGCAGGCGAACGACGCCAAGATCAATGCGGAACGTGAAATCGCAATCAAGAATAATGAACTGGAAATCCAGAAATCAGACCTTCAGAAGACCACAGATACGAAGCGGGCAGAAGCGGATGCCGCTTACGAGATCCAGAAGGAAGAGCAGCGAAAAACGATCGAGGTGACAGCTGCCGAGGCAGACATTGCGAAGGAGGAGAAATCCATTGAGCTGAAGCGCAAGGAAGCTGAAGTTATGGAACAGTCGCTCGATGCGGAGATCAGGAAGAAAGCCGAAGCGGAACGTTTTGCACGTCAGCAGAAGGCCGAAGCTGACCTGTTCGAGCGGCAGAAGGAAGCGGAAGCGAGAAAGTTCGAGATGGAAAAAGAAGCCGAGGCTCAGAGAGCAAAAGCAGAGGCGGACCGCTTCTCGAAGGAGCAGGAAGCACTCGGTATCCAGAAGGTCGGTGAGGCGGAAGCAGAGGCCATCCGTGCGAAGGGACTTGCGGAAGCCGAAGCGATGGAGAAGCGTGCGCAGGCATATCAGAAATACAACAACGCTGCGATGGCAGAGATGCTGATCAAAGTACTGCCGGATATCGCAGGAAAGATCGCAGAGCCTCTGACACAGATCGACAAGATTACGATCATTGGCGGTGACGGAAGCGGAGTCGACTCCGTAGCAGGAAATGTTCCGGCGGTCATGGCGAAGCTGTTCGAATCCATGAAAGAGACAGTTGGCATTGATCTGAATGAAGTGATGAAAGCGAATACATACGATGCAAAAGTGAACCGGAATATTACCGTAAACGGATGGAAACCGGGCGCAGAGCATACAGAAGAAGCGGCAGGAGCAGCCGACGCAGAATAGTAGGTGTGAATAAACTGTTTATTCATGTATTATCTGTGCCCCGGCGGCATGGCTGGATACAAGTATGAATGGGATCAGGAATAAGGCAAAGTCAGAGAAGTTAGTGGTTGATATCGAGTGAAGACCAGAAAATAAACGATACCTGGGAGAGTAATGGAGGAGAACTATGAGTGATGAAATGATGAGACAGGAAATCAATGAAGCGATTGCAGCGGGTGAACGTGCACTTTACAGTCTGGAATGTGCACAGGAGAAGCTGAACAGCGCAAGAAGCTGGGGGATTTTTGATATGCTCGGCGGCGGATTTATCACAGATATGATCAAGCATTCACGGATGGAGGACGCTTCCAGATATATGGACGAGGCAAAGCATGATCTGAAAATATTCCAGCGGGAGCTGCGGGATGTGCAGGTTCCCACAGAATTCCGGATGGAGGTGGGCGGATTCCTCACATTTGCAGACTTTTTCTTTGACGGAATCCTGGCTGACTATATGGTGCAGACGAAAATCGCCGAAGCGAGAGAGCAGGTGGCAGATGCCATTTCAAGAGTCCGTCATCTGCTGAATGAACTGAGAAGGATGTAACATTCAAACGGAGCAGTACCGGATAGAAGAACCAAATATCCGGTACTGCCATGAAAGGAGAACTATATGGGATGTCTTGGAAATTTGATATGGTTTGTGTTCGGAGGATTGATCAGTGGTCTGAGCTGGTGTCTCGCGGGAGCGCTCTGGTGTCTGACGATTGTCGGAATTCCGGTCGGGATGCAGTGCTTTAAGTTTGCATCCCTGTCATTCTTTCCGTTTGGGAAAGAGGTCAGATACGGAGGAGGCGCGGGCTCTCTGCTGCTGAATATCGTATGGCTGATTGTGTCCGGGCTTCCGCTTGCAATGGAACATGCCGTATTTGGGTGTCTGTTTTGCGTGACAATAGTCGGGATTCCATTTGGAATGCAGCACTTCAAGCTGGCGAAGCTTGCGCTGATGCCGTTTGGTTCCGCGGTTTATTGATTTCATTCGAGCGGTAAACAGATAAAAATTTAGTCTTTGCAAAAAGTTAAAATAATAAAAGTATGCGACAGAAAAAAGAGTAGTCTATGCGATTTATTTCCGCGAGCACCGACGGAAGCGAAGATGCTGCGGGCAACGGGCCAGATATCCGCAATTGTGCGGATGTTGCCCTGCATAGACTACTCTGTATTTTTATTTTTTCTGAATTAAACAGCGTTTTTTAAAGAAGGAAATGCCATAGCAAATAACCTGAGAGTAATCATCCTCGAATTCCGCTGCATACATCCGGTCATCGATTTGTGCGATTGCATCCTCACATGCCTGAGCCAGTCCTTTTAGAGTTTTCGAATATTTCACTTCAAATATAGCCACGCGGTCTCCTGCATAATCTTTTAAGATGATATCACTGCGTCCATTACCGTGCTCCCGATTAGATTCTACAACATACCCGGCTCCTGCAAAAATACCTGCAAAAAAGGCGTGATAAAAATCTTCTTTGTAATCATGGTAGCTGATTGTCTTACGAAGCAGTTTGGAAAATTCTTCAGAATTTTACTCGAATTGGAGCGGTGCCCCGGAGTCAGTGTCGGCTGCGCCTTAGTTCTTCTTGCGCCCGGAGCACAGCTTCCAGTCCGCCCTCTGCCGCCTGCTCCTCCCGCTCTGGGGCCTCGTATGAAATATTCAGTTCTTGAATTAAACAAGAATATGGATGAATTATATTAGTGATGAAAAACATTCTGCCGAAATGGTTTGATGAATCTTGTCATATCGGGTGAGGTATGTTAAAATTCGCATTAGAAACTAAAGTTCAGACGACGGGAGGTCCCCTTAATGAGTGATGTAAGAAGAGTGTATGTGGAGAAGAAGCCAGATTTTGCGGTGGCTGCTAAAGGGCTGACACATGAGGTGAAGAGCTATCTCGGTGTGAAAGGGCTGGAAAAGATCCGTGTCCTGATCCGCTATGATGTGGAGCATATTTCAGATGAGGTTTACCAGGCTGCGTGCCGCACGGTATTTGCAGAGCCGCCGGTCGATGATATATATGAAGAAACATTTCCGGTGACGGAGCATGACCGGGTATTTTCAGTGGAATATCTGCCGGGACAGTTTGACCAGCGTGCAGATTCTGCTGTACAGTGTGTCCGCTTCCTGAAGG
The DNA here is from genome assembly GCA_030524665.1 of Lachnospiraceae bacterium. GTDB lineage: Bacteria > Bacillota > Clostridia > Lachnospirales > Lachnospiraceae > Choladousia. The sequence continues at coordinate 45,933 of JAUNGL010000003.1, forward strand.
AGGATGAAGAGCCGATTATTCGCTCTGCGACGACATACGTGGTAGTCGGTGATGTGACGGATGAAGAATTTGCAGCGATCAGGAATCACTGTATCAACCCTGTGGATTCGAGAGAGACTGGACTGGAGAAGCCGGAGACTCTGGTGACGGAGTTCGAGGAGCCGGCGGATGTCATTGTTTTTGAAGGATTTGCGGATATGGAGGAGGAGAAGCTTCTGGAACTCTACCGTTCCCTGAATCTGGCGATGACATTTAAGGATTTCCTGCATATTCAGAATTATTTTAAGAATGAAGAGAAGCGCGATCCGTCGATGACAGAGATTCGGGTGCTCGATACGTACTGGAGTGATCACTGCCGCCATACGACATTCTCTACGGAGCTGACGGATGTGAAGTTTGATGACGGCTATTACCGGGCACCGATTGAGGGAACCTACCAGAAATACCTGGCTGACCATAAGGAGATTTTCAAGGGCAGAGATGATAAATTTGTCTGCTTGATGGATCTTGCGCTGATGGCAATGCGCAAGCTGAAGAAGGAAGGCAAGCTGCAGGATCAGGAGGAATCCGACGAGATCAATGCGTGCAGTATCGTCGTTCCGGTTGAGATTGACGGGAAGACTGAAGAGTGGCTGGTGAATTTCAAAAATGAGACGCACAACCATCCGACGGAAATTGAGCCGTTCGGTGGAGCTGCCACGTGTCTCGGCGGTGCGATCCGTGATCCGCTCTCCGGACGTACGTATGTATATCAGGCAATGCGTGTGACTGGTGCGGCTGACCCGACTGTATCCGTGCAGGATACGCTGAAGGGCAAGCTGCCGCAGAAGAAACTGGTGCGTGAGGCTGCTCACGGCTACAGCTCCTACGGAAACCAGATCGGTCTGGCGACCGGATATGTCAAGGAAGTATATCATCCGTCCTATGTGGCGAAGCGTATGGAGATTGGTGCTGTGATGGGTGCTGCTCCGAGGAGTGCTGTGATCCGTGAGAATTCCGATCCGGGCGATATTATCATCCTGCTCGGTGGCCGGACCGGACGTGATGGCATCGGCGGTGCGACAGGTTCCTCCAAGGTACACACGGAGGCGTCCATCGAGGTCTGCGGCGCTGAGGTACAGAAGGGAAATGCGCCGACAGAGCGTAAGATTCAGAGACTGTTCCGCCGTGCGGAGGTCAGCAAACTGATCAAGAAATGCAACGATTTCGGTGCGGGCGGCGTATCTGTGGCCATAGGAGAGCTGGCGCCGGGACTTCATATTTATCTGGATAAGGTACCGAAGAAATATGCCGGACTTGACGGAACGGAGCTTGCGATCTCTGAGTCACAGGAACGTATGGCGGTAGTAGTAGATCCGAAGGATGTAGAAGAATTCATGGGTTATGCAGCAGAGGAGAATCTGGAAGCAGTTGAGGTAGCTGTTGTGACAGAGGCTCCGCGTCTGGTGCTGATCTGGAGGGACAAGGAAATTGTGAATATTTCCCGTGCGTTCCTCGATACGAATGGTGCACATCAGGAAACAACGGCAGAGGTGGAGATGCCGTCCGAGACGGACAGGTATTTTGTCCGCGAGGAAGTGGCGGATGTCCGTGCGAAGTGGCTGGATACGCTGGCTGATCTGAACTGTTGTTCTCAGAAGGGACTGGTCGAGATGTTCGACGGTTCTATCGGTGCAGGTTCCGTATTTATGCCGTATGGCGGCAAATACCAGCTCACTGAGACACAGACGATGGTAGCGAAGCTTCCGGTACTGAAGGGAAAGACAGATACCGTTACGATGATGAGCTACGGCTTTGATCCGTATCTGTCAAGCTGGAGTCCATATCACGGAGCACAGTACGCAGTACTGGAGTCTGTGGCGAGAATCGTTTCGAGCGGCGGCGATTTCAGTAAGATCCGCTTCACCTTCCAGGAGTACTTCCGCAGAATGTCTGAGGATCCCAAGCGCTGGAGCCAGCCGGTAGCAGCACTGCTCGGTGCGTATGAGGCGCAGCTTGGATTCGGACTTCCGTCCATCGGAGGAAAGGACAGTATGTCCGGTACGTTCAATGAGATTGATGTGCCGCCGACACTTGTATCCTTTGCGGTGGATATTGCAAAAGAAAAAGATATTATCACGCCGGAGCTGAAGCGTCCGGGCAGCAAGCTGGTTCTCCTGAAAGTGGAGAAGGATGCTTACGATCTCCCGGTTTACAGTCAGGTGATGGAGCAGTACAGCAAGTTCCACGAGGACATTCAGGCAGGAAGGATTATCTCTGCTTATGCGCTTGACGGGAAGGGCCTTGTGGCTGCTCTCTCGAAGATGGCATTCGGTAATGGGCTTGGACTGAAAATAGAGCACAATGTGGATGAGCGCGATCTGTTCACCGCAGGATTCGGTAATCTCGTTGCTGAGGTTCCGGACGGACAGGTGGGCAATCTTGCAATTACCTATACAGTAGTCGGTGAAGTGACCAATAAGGGAAGCTTTGAATATAAAGATGTCGTGATTCCGATCGATGAGGCTCTGGCTACATGGAAGGGCACTCTGGAGCGTGTCTTCAGGACAGAGTCGGGAATCGAGACTGTCGGAGGCGGACTTGATCTGGACGGCAATCCGACAGACGGACCTGTAGCATACTTCTTTGCAGGGAAAGGGGAAGAGCAGCCGGTTTATGAAAATGGATGCTATATCCCGAAGGATATCTATGTATGCCGCAATCAGGTGGCGAAACCGCGCGTGTTTATTCCGGTATTCCCGGGTACGAACTGTGAGTATGACAGTACGAAGGCATTTGAGCGTGCCGGAGCAGAGGTTGATGTAAAGGTATTCCGCAACCTGACGGCAGAGGATATCCGTGATTCTGTGGAGGTCTTTGAAAAGGCAATTGATCAGGCACAGATCATCATGTTCCCCGGCGGATTTTCCGCAGGTGACGAGCCGGATGGTTCCGCAAAATTCTTTGCAACAGCGTTCCAGAATGCGAAGATGAAGGAAGCTGTCATGAAGCTTCTGAATGAGCGCGATGGTCTGGCACTTGGCGTCTGCAACGGTTTCCAGGCTCTGATCAAGCTGGGACTCGTACCGCATGGTGAGATTGTGGGGCAGACTCCGGATTCACCGACATTGACTTTCAACACGATTGGCCGCCATATTTCCAAGATGGTATATACGAAGGTGGTTTCCAAAAAGTCGCCGTGGCTGGCAGGAGCAGAAGCTGGTGGTGTCTATGTGAACCCGGCTTCTCACGGCGAGGGACGTTTCGTAGCGAATAAAGAATGGATTCAGAAGCTGTTTGCAAACGGACAGGTAGCTACTCAGTACTGTGATCCGGATGGCAGCATCTGTGTAGGTGAGGAAGAGTGGAATGTCAACGGTTCCTATTTTGCGATTGAAGGAATCACAAGCCCGGATGGACGCGTCTTCGGTAAGATGGCACATTCGGAGCGCCGCGGGGATTCCGTTGCAATCAACATTTATGGGGAACAGGATCTGAAGATCTTTGAATCGGGAGTAGCATACTTTAAATAATGAAAAAACAGAGAATGACGGCAGACAATGTCGAACAATTGATGGAAATTGTCCGGTCTCTTCAGCAGGGGGAAGAGCCGGACATGGAGAAAATAAGGCAGAAAACCAGGCACGAAGGCTTTGCAGAGGATGCAGAGCCTGCTCGTGTTTCCGGGAAAAGTACAAAAAAGAAGAAAAAGTCTGCCGGTCTCCGGGAGGAAACTAAGGGAGAAACCGGGAATAGGCAAGCATCAGGCAGAATGGATGGCAAAGTAGCTCCGGGGTCTGCTTCTGATCACAGAGAAGATCATGAGAAAAGTGTGAGTCGGCCTGTTGAGAATGTGGCGGGGGATGAAGCTCAGGACGAATTCGAACGCTACCTGCAGGAAGAAGATTCAGGAGGCTTTGAGAAGGAAAAGGCACTGTTTTCTGCATTCGGAAATAAAATTTCCGGTTGGAAGAAGAAACTTACACAGAAGAGGCAAAAACCGGAACAGCGGGAACCTGCCAATGCTGTCAGCGGGCGTTCAGGACAATCTGCTGAAGATGAGGCAGAAGATGGTTTCGATATGGATGCGAGGGAACGGGCGAAAGAAGATGTGACATCAGTTCGGAAACAGAAATCCGGGATGGCGGACGATTCGCAGAAATCTTCTAAAGCTTCTGAATCATCTCAGAGTGAAGGAAATGCATCAAGGCTATCTGACGGGAGAGAAAGGCTGGCGAGTACAGCATCATCCGGTCAGGAGGAAGAGATAACAGAGAAAGGTGCGCGTTTCGGTAAAAGAAAAAAGAAAACGAAAGATGCTGTATTGCCTGAAAAAAATAAAGAAAAATCAGAAGATGCGGTATCGTCCGGAGGCAAAAAAGGAAGATCAGAAGACGCTACATCGTCCGAAGGCAAAAAAGAAAGATCAGGGGATACCGTATCGTCCGGAAGCAGCAAAGAGAAGTCAGAAGATATCGAATCATCTGAAAACAAAAGAAAAAAGTCAGACAAAACAAGAAAAAATGCAAAGTCCGGAATTGGTTCTGCCAGAGAAATATCATCGGGATTTGCAGGAGCGAAGGATTTTTGGGATAATCTGAATCAGAAGGGAATACATGGCAAGGAGCTTGGAATGCTGATTGCCGGTGCCATATTGGTACTGCTTTTGATTATACTGGGTATCAATATGGTGCGAAATTCACTGGATGTGAAGCGGAAGAGTGCGAATGTAACAGCCGATGAAGGTCTGGTGGTTACGGTGGAGGATGAGCCGGATGAATGGTGTTCCTCTTATCCGGTGAAACTGAAGGTGCGTACCGGAAATACGATTGCTATGTCGGTTTCTGCAAATGGAAGTACATATCAGGCAGATGAGAAGGGGATGATCACTGTCGAGGCGGACGATTGGCTGCTGGAGGCAGCAGTGGTTGTCGAAGGTGAAACGAAAAAAGCAAGGATTGAAATTCCGAAGCTGGATGGCGATACCCCGATACTCGAAGTGGAAAAAACAGAGAGTCAGGTTACACTTTCTGCCGTGGATGCAAGATCGTCCGTGAAAGCAATCTACTATGCGGCTACCGCATCCAGTGCATATTGCCAGCTGCCTGTTTACCGGAGATACAGTAATCCGATTACTTACGAGGAAGGTACTTTGTACCGTTTCTATGCAGTAGATGAAGCGGGGAACAGCTCCGTGCCTATTGTTTCGACGCTGGAAAGTGCGCAGTCATTTCAGCTGAGCCAGACAGATGTTTCACTTTTTCCGGGAGAGACGTGCAGTCTCGGAGTTACTGCAGAACCGTCGGGTGCACTGCTGAAAAATCTGAAATTTGAGTCGATGGATGAACAGGTACTGAGTGTAAATGAGAACGGAAGAGTCACTGCTTTGAAAAACGGGACTACGACGGTACGGGTCAGCGCTGACGGTTTGGAAAGCCAGACCTGTACATTTGAAGTCAGTACGGAGCGCAGCGTAACGATTAGTGCAATCGGAGACTGTACATTGGGTACGGATGAATCATTTAATACAACGACGAACCTGAATGCATTTGATGCGGTTTATGGACATGAGTATTTCTTCCGGAATGTGAGAGAAATTCTGGAGAATGATGATGCAACATTAGCGAACTTTGAAGGTACACTGACCAATGAAACAACGAGAGAGGCAAAGCAGTATGCATTCAAGGGAGATCCGTCCTATACGGCGATTTTGACAGAGGGATCCGTGGAGGTAGTGAACCTGGCCAATAATCACAGCAGTGATTATGGAGCGCAGAGTCTGGAGGATACCAAGCACGCTCTGGAAGAAGCCGGAATTGATTACTGTATCGGGGATACGATCGCATACAGGGATGTGAATGGAATCAGGACAGCCTTTATCGGAATCTATGAACTGAATGCCGGAATGGAATGCGAGAGTCAGGTGCGTGAAACTATTGCACAGGCGAAAGCACAGAATGCGGAACTGGTGATTGTCTCATTTCACTGGGGAGATGAGAAGGCTACTGCCCCGGATGATACCCAGAAGTCGCTGGCGCATACGGCGGTAGAATGCGGAGCAGATCTGGTGGTAGGGCATCATCCGCATGTTTTGCAGGGAATCGAACAGTACAATGGGAAATATATTGTATACAGTCTGGGAAATTTCTGCTTTGGAGGAAACAGTGCTCCATCAGATAAAGATACTATGATATTCCGTCAGACATTTACTGTAAGTGAAGCTGGGGTACAACCGGAGAGCCAGATTGAAATCATACCATGCAGTGTGAGCTCCGAGAGCGGTTATAATAATTATCAGCCTACACCGCTGCAGGGAGAGGAGGCCCAGAGGGTGATGGACCGAATTAATGAATACAGTGCTGAGTTTGGACAAACGTTTACCCTCACGGATGATTCTGAAGCGTAGAATTGCGATGAAAACACACGGGCTCAGGCTTGAGCTCATCCGGATGTATGGCGTTAAGGCAGAATAGGAACATATATAACTATAACGAAAAGATGCAGCATTTTGTTGCATCTTTTTTGTGCGGAAAAGAGGGAAGAAGGAGAAAAATATAGCTTGCCCGGCATCCGTCGGGAAGCTGCTTATTGTGGCATTTCATTGAATGAAAAATAGGGATGTGCTATCCTTTGCCGGAACCGAAAGGCAATACGGGCGGGGAGAAAGTCTCATTTTGAGGAGGATTCTGAAATGGCACATCTGGACACAAACAGGCATATCTATTATTATGTTTTGCAGGGAAACTCAAATATTCTGTCTGATGAACGGGATAAGAAGAAATTGCTCGATATCATCCTTTCGGTTCGGCGTGAGCGGGACTTTGAGTTGTATGCGTTCTGCCTTACCGATGAAGAAGTATTTCTACTCACAGGTGCAAAGCGTCAGGCAAAGCTTGACCGTGCAGTCAGAGTCATTTCTGCGGAATATGCAGCATATTATGTGGATAAGCATATATATGCGAAAAACGCCGCATACAGCGGAGTGAAATCAGCAGCCACGCTGCAAGACAGGAGAGTGTACGGGCTGGAAACGGTGTGGAAAGAACGCCTGAATCATATGCAGGAGGTCAGAGACAAATGCAGGGCGATTCACTGTATTCCGGTGGAAAGAGGATATGCAGGACGTATCAGGGATTACTGGTGGAGCAGTTACCGGTCCTATCTGGGATACTATGAATGGAAGGACCTGGATATGCTTCCAATGCTGCAATTGTTTGCACCGGAACCGGAGAAGGCCAGAAGACAGTTACGCAGATTTCATGAACTGATATTTCAGAATGGTTTTGAAACCCGTTCAGGAAAAGAGCGATTGCTGTTGGAGGTTCCGAAAGACTAAGCCGGAGATGAAAAAGGATTGGGCAAGCACATACATTTAGATGAATAAAAATATATCAGAATGGCAAATATTATTTGAATCGAATCTTTTTCTTAAAAAAATCGAAAGTCTGTGACAACCGGAAAAAAAGGTGCTAGAATGGCAGACAAGCAAAAGAGGTTCTGTGCATGTAGTACAGTAAAATGAAAAGAAACTGCTCATTTTTCCACGAAAGTGACGTTGCGGGGAATAGGGAAACATGGTATGATTTACGCGGATTCCAGGAGGCAGTGCGATTCATGGGGCGTGCACAGAAACGGAAAAGGAAACAGACATCTGAAGGCAGAGTATGAATGGCGGGAGAGGTTTTATGAAGTTGGAGAAAGTAAAGAACTGGTTCAAGAAATACCCTTATATGATAGCGATATGCTACCTGTTATTTTATCTGGCCGCATTCCAATGGCTGGAGCTGAATGTTGTACCAAAGTACATTATTCACTGCAAGCTGGATGAGGTGATTCCATTCTGTGAAGAGTTTATCATACCGTATGTGTTCTGGTTTGCCTACATCCCGGGAGCATTTATCTGGTTTAAGCATCGCGGATGGGAGGATTACTCAAAGCTTTGTCTGATGGTATTTTCTGGTTTGACCGTCTGTCTTGGTATTTATTACGTATTTCCGACAGGCTTGAACCTGCGTCTGGCAGATAATCCTCATGAGACTGGTTTTTTATATAATCTGGTACGCTGCCTGCGCGCGATTGATACTCCGACGAATGTATGCCCGTCGATTCATGTGATGAATACGGTGATGATATTTCAGGCAGTCTGCAGTCTGGAAGGACTGAAGCATCGGAGGCTTACGGTCGCGGTACACTTTGTGATCATGGTCCTGATCTGTGCGTCAACTGTATTTCTGGATCAGCATTCTGTAGTAGATGTGGTATGCGGAGTGATGATGAGTTTTGTATTCCATGGGCTTGTGTATCAGGTTGACTGGAAAGAAGAAATGGCAAAACACAGAACCAGAGCGAAAACCAAGCTGCGCAGAGTATCTTGAGAAAGTGATATGGTATATTTTCTGAAAACAGGGAACAGGCTGAAGTCTCAGAGAAACAGCAGGCGATAGAAGATATAATGAATAATAATTTCCGGGGAATGAGATGTACTTTGAGTGTACATGTTATTCCCCGGTTTATCTTTAATTTTATCTGATAGTGCTTGAAAAATACCATATGCTTATATATAATCGTTTACAGACACTGGGATGCAGGTGTTTACGGAGACGGATCCGGTTTTGGAAAAGAGAGGAAAATACAAATGAAAATTATTATCGTGGGCCTTGGCAAGGTGGGTCAGACACTCGCAGCGGAGCTTAGCAGTGAGGATTGTGATATTACAGTCATTGATCATAAGGAATCTGTTGTTGAGGAGTTCGCAAGTCAGTATGATATTATGGGGCTGGTTGGAAACGGTGCAAGCTATTCGACACAGATGGAGGCTGGTGTGGAAACGGCGGATTTGCTGATTGCGGTGACGGGTTCCGATGAGCTGAACCTTCTTTGTTGCCTGATTGCAAAAAAGGCAGGTAACTGTCATACGATTGCCCGTGTGAGGAATCCGGAATACAGCAGTGAGCTGAATTATATTAAGGAAGAACTTGGTCTTGCTATGGTGATCAATCCGGAGCTTGCGGCAGCAGGAGAGATTGCCCGTGTACTGAAGTATCCGTCCGCGATTGAGGTAGACAGCTTTGCCAAAAGCCGGGTTGAGCTTTTGAAATTCCGCGTGCCGGAGAGATCTTTCCTGGATGAACAGAAGATTGTGGATATTTCCAACAGGATCAAAAAGAATATCCTGATCTGTGCGATTGAGAGAGGAAACGAGATCATTATTCCGGATGGTAATTTCCGGCTGAAAGCGAGGGATCTGGTTTCCATCGTCGGCTCTTCCGTGGAGGCAAATGACTTTTTCAGGCAGATTGGATTTGTGTCGAATCAGGTAAAGAGCATCATGATCACCGGAGGCGGTACCATAGCTTATTATCTGGCCAAGATGCTGACGCCGAGCGGAGTAAAGGTAAAGATTATTGAGAAGAATCTGGAACGTTGTGATAAGCTCTGTGAGCTTTTGCCCAAAGCAACGATTGTCCATGGTGATGGTACGGATAAAGATCTAATTCTGGAAGAGGGATTGAAACGGACTGAGGCGTTTGCGGCGCTGATGAATATCGATGAGGAAAATATCCTGCTCTCTCTATATGCCAAAAAAGTCGGGAAAATGAAGGTCATCACGAAAATTAATAGAATCTCTTTTGATGAAGTGATTCAGGAGCTGGATCTGGACACAGTGATTCATCCGAAGAATATTACTTCTGAGCATATTATCCGCTATGTACGTTCTATGAAAAACTCTCTTGGCAGTAATGTTGAGACATTGCACAGGATTATTAACAATAAGGCGGAGGCACTGGAATTTATTATTCATGAGGATTCCAGAGTGACAGGAATTGCACTTCAGGATTTGAGGATACGAAAGGGAATTCTGGTTGCCTGTATCAGCCGTAGAGGCCAGGTGATTATTCCGCGTGGACGTGATACGATTCAACGTGGGGATACGGTGATTATCATTACAAGGCAGACCGGTTTGAACGACATCCGGGATATTCTGGAAAAGTAGGGCAATGTTATGAATTATAGGATGATTTTGTTTATAATGGGCTGGGTATTGAGCTTTGAGGCGGCTCTGATGCTTCCTTCTTGTCTGGTGGGAGTGATCTATCAGGAAAAGGCAGGATTTGCACTTGCATTGGTTATGCTGCTGTGTCTGTTGGTAGGAATACCGACCATTATTAAAAAACCTAAAAATACAGCTATTTATGCAAGAGAAGGCTTTGTTGCAGTAGCATTCAGCTGGATTATACTCAGTATTTTTGGCGCACTGCCGTTTGTGATTTCGGGAGCGATTCCTTCTTATATTGATGCACTGTTTGAAACGGTATCCGGTTTTACGACGACTGGTTCCAGTATTCTTTCAGATGTGGAAGCACTGCCGAAGTGCTTGCTCTTCTGGCGAAGCTTTACGCATTGGATCGGCGGTATGGGAGTGTTGGTTTTCCTGATGGCGGTACTTCCGCTGGCAGGCGGCACGAATATGTATATGATGAAAGCGGAAAGTCCCGGCCCAGTTGTCGGGAAGTTGGTGCCGAAGGTAAAGAGTACGGCAGTTCTGCTGTACGGAATGTATGTGGGTATGAGCATTTTACAGCTTGTTTTTCTGCTGTTGGGAAGAATGCCGCTGTTTGATGCTTTGACAACGATGTTCGGAACTGCCGGTACCGGAGGTTTCGGAATTAAGAATGACAGCATCGGCGGATATTCTCCATATTTGCAGATCGTGATCACTGTGTTTATGATACTGTTCGGTGTGAATTTCAACTTCTATTATCTTATATTGAAAAAGAAGATGAAGCTTGCGGTTCAGCTTACAGAAGTACGGGCATATTTTTTGATTATTGCAGCTGCAATTATCATGATTACCGTCAATATTTCCGGAATGTTCCCGGATGTGTTTACAGCGTTACGCCATGCAGCATTTCAGGTTGGTTCTATTATTACCACCACAGGTTTTGCCACGACGGATTTTGATTTATGGCCGTCCTTTTCAAAGACAATTCTGGTATTACTGATGTTTATCGGTGCCTGTGCCGGAAGTACGGGCGGAGGAATCAAGGTATCGAGAATCGTGATGCTGCTGAAAACAATGAGAAAAGAGCTCGATGTTATTGCACATCCGCACAATGTCAGGAAGCTGAAGGTGGATGGCAGGGTTGTAGAGCATTCGGTTCTGCGTTCCACAAATGTATTTCTGGTGTCCTATATGGTGATATTCGGATTCTCGCTGCTGCTGATTTCTATCGACAATTTTGACTTTACTACGAATTTTACAGCAGTTGCAGCGACAATGAATAATATCGGTCCCGGATTGAGCCTGGTCGGCCCGACACAGAATTTCGGCACTTTTTCGGATTTTTCCAAGCTGGTACTGACATTCGATATGCTGGCAGGACGTCTGGAGCTGTTCCCGCTGCTGCTTTTATTTGCAAAGAATACATGGGTAAAATAGATACGGAGGACTGCGTTGGCAGTCCTCTGTTACGTTGCAGGTATGTCCGACGGATTTCGGAGGATAAAATTCAGACGCTGTAGTTGACAGGTGTTCTGAATGGCTGTGAATTGTGAGGATTATGTGAACAATTCCTCTAATTTTAAAAATAGGTGGACGCACGTTTTTTTTTGTGGTATTCTCTTAAGATGATGTGTTAAGGCATCATTTAAGGTGGAGAGATATCGTTATTTGAACACGAACTGTAGAGTGATTTGTGTTTATGAGAGTACTGGATGTCCGGTGGACATTTTTCGTGCGGACTGAAGCGGACTCTGGATGTCCGCTTCAGGCACAGTCTTACCGGAGACTTTCCTGTCCGGTTTCAGGAGAGATTTAGTGATGGTTCAGAAAAAGAAAGTGATTAGACTGGCCGATGAGAAGCAGGATATCGTACCAGCCTTGGGATGGAAGTAAGAGGTGGTAGAATTGCGTAAGAAAAAACTGCTGACGGTTACATTATGTATAGCGTTGGCAATGTCAGTATCCGTGCCGGGTACTGCACAAAGTGACAGCAACCAGAAAGTGGAAGCTGATGCAAACGCGGCAAAGGCATCCAAAAATGAGGAGGCGAAAGCGGAAGCAGAGGCAAAGGCGAAAGCGGAAGCAGAGG
>JAUNGL010000004.1:0-2856 GCA_030524665.1 Lachnospiraceae bacterium
GAACATATGTTCAAAATGGTGTTGATTTATAGAGCACTTTATGGTAGCATAATACCGTAAACAAGGGATAAAGAGATAAGTATAATTATTCTGTTTTTGACGGAAATTATACATTTTATTTTGCCTTGTGTTGTCTGGTGTTGTGGAGTCAGAAAAAAGCGTTTGGGTGACCTGATTCGTGTAATTGGGCAAAATGGCCCGAAAAACGAACATATGATCGAAAAAACGGCTGGCAATTACACGAATTTGCTGGCGAATAGTAATCATAGTAAGGAGAGATTTTGCTATGGAAAGATTTGAATTGGTATCAGAATACAAGCCCACCGGCGACCAGCCGCAGGCGATTGAGAAGCTCGTGAATGGGTTCAAGGAAGGCAACCAATGCCAGACTTTACTGGGGGTTACGGGCTCTGGAAAGACTTTTACGATGGCAAATGTGATACAGGCTTTGAACAAGCCGACTTTGATTTTGGCACATAATAAAACGCTTGCGGCACAGCTTTACGGGGAGTTTAAAGAGTATTTTCCGAATAATGCCGTTGAATATTTTGTCTCCTACTACGACTATTACCAACCGGAAGCCTACGTCCCGTCCTCCGACACCTACATCGCGAAGGATTCCGCGATCAATGATGAGATTGATAAGCTGCGCCTGTCTGCGACTGCATCACTTGTGGAGCGGAAGGATGTCATCATTGTATCGAGTGTCTCCTGCATCTATGGAATCGGCAGTCCGGCTGATTATAAGGAATTGGTGGTTTATCTGAGACAGGGGCAGGAGAAAGACCGGGATGAGATCATGCGGGCGCTGATTGATATTCAGTATGACCGGAATGAGATGGATTTTCACCGTGGTACTTTCAGGGTTCATGGGGATGTGCTGGAGATTTTCCCGGCGAATGCGGATGACTATGCGTACCGTGTGGAGTTTTTTGGCGATGAGATCGACCGGATTACGGAGATTGATGTGCTGACCGGTGAGATTAAGAAACGGCTGGAGTTTATAGCGATTTTTCCGGCCTCTCACTATGTGGTTCCGATGGAGAAGATTCTGGCGGCGGCCCGTGCGATTGAGGAAGAGCTGGAGGAGCGGGTGACTTTTTTCAAGAGTGAGGATAAGCTACTGGAGGCGCAGAGAATTGCGGAGCGTACGAACTTTGATATAGAGATGCTGCGGGAGACAGGATTCTGTTCGGGAATCGAGAATTATTCCAGACATCTGGCGGGGCTTCCGGCGGGGGCGACACCGCATACACTGATGGATTATTTCGGGGATGATTATCTTCTGATTATCGATGAGTCGCATAAGACGATCCCGCAGGTACGGGGAATGTTTGCAGGAGATCAGTCGAGGAAAACGACGCTGGTGGATTATGGGTTCCGGCTCCCTTCGGCGAAGGATAACCGGCCCCTGAGCTTTGATGAATTTGAGAGCAAGCTGGATCAGGTTTTGTTTGTATCGGCGACGCCTGGTGAGTATGAGGCGGAGCATGCGCTGCTGCAGGCGGATCAGATTATCCGGCCGACCGGACTTCTGGATCCGGCGGTGGAGGTACGTCCTGTGGAAGGACAGATTGATGATCTGATCGGAGAAATCAATAAGGAGACTGCCGCCGGAAATAAGGTGCTTGTCACGACACTGACGAAGCGCATGGCGGAGGATCTGACGGATTATATGAAAGAAGTCGGGATCCGGGTGCGGTATCTGCATTCGGATATCGATACTCTGGAGCGTACGGAGATTATTCGTGATATGCGTCTGGACGTGTTTGATGTGCTGGTCGGGATTAACCTTTTGAGAGAGGGACTGGATATTCCTGAAATTTCTCTTGTCGCGATACTGGATGCGGACAAGGAAGGTTTTCTGCGTTCTGCCGTTTCACTGATTCAGACGATCGGAAGAGCTGCACGTAATGCGCAGGGGCATGTCATTATGTATGCGGATACAATCACGGATTCGATGCGGGTTGCGATTGATGAGACGAAGCGCCGCCGCGAGATCCAGGAGAAGTATAATCAGGAGCATGGAATCACACCGACAACAATCAAAAAGGCTGTCCGGGATCTGATCAGTATTTCGAAGGAAATCGCGAAGGAAGAACAGCGGATGGAGAAGGATCCGGAGTCGATGGATCGGAAGGAGTTGGAGAAGCTGATCGCAGATATACAGAAGCAGATGAAGAAAGCTGCCTCTGAATTGAATTTCGAGGCGGCCGCAGAACTGCGGGACAGGATGATTACGTTGAAAAAGTATTTGCAGGAACATGATTAAATCACAGGATATTACACATTAATATAAGGAAGAGATTTTTAGAAAGAGCAGGCTGAGGTCCGATACAGGGACTGCAAATGAGAACGGAAGAGAATCGCGAGTGGATTCAGAAAATGCTATTAAATATGAAAATAATAGGAGAATACCATGGACTACTATAAGGATAAAAAAGGATATATCAGAATCAGGGGCGCCAATGAACATAATCTGAAAAATATCAGTCTGGATATACCGAGAAATAAATTTATTGTTCTGACCGGATTGTCAGGCTCGGGAAAGTCCTCATTGGCGTTTGATACGATCTATGCGGAAGGCCAGAGGCGCTATATGGAATCACTGTCTTCCTATGCAAGGCAGTTCCTCGGTCAGATGGAGAAGCCAGATGTGGAGAGTATTGAGGGGCTTCCGCCTGCGATTTCGATTGACCAGAAGTCTACGAACCGCAACCCTCGTTCGACCGTTGGGACGGTGACGGAAATCTATGATTACTTCCGGCTGCTGTATGCACGTATCGGGATTCCGCACTGTCCGAAGTGCGGAAAGGCGATTCAGAAGCAGAGTGTGGATCAGATGGTGGATCAGCT
>JAUNGL010000004.1:2956-56224 GCA_030524665.1 Lachnospiraceae bacterium
AGCTTTTCCTGTCCGGACTGCGGCATCAGTATTGAGGAGATTGAGCCGAGGAGCTTCTCTTTCAACAATCCGTTCGGGGCCTGCCCGGAATGCTATGGATTGGGATACAAGATGGAGTTTGATGAGGATCTGATGATTCCGGATAAGTCACTGAGTATCCTTCAGGGGGCGATTACAGTGATTGGCTGGCAGTCCTGCGCGGATCCGGGGAGTTTTACCAGAGCGACGCTGGATGCGCTTGCCAGTGAGTACGGGTTTGATCTGGCGACACCATTTCAGGATTATCCGGAAAAGATTCATGATGTGATTATCCATGGTACGAATGGGCATGAGGTGAAAGTACGTTATAAAGGGCAGCGTGGAGAAGGCGTGTATGATGTGGCGTTCGACGGGCTGATTAAAAATGTGGAGCGGCGTTACCGTGAGACAAGCTCAGATGTGATGAAGCAGGAGTATGAGACATTTATGCGGATTACGCCCTGTAAAATGTGTAAGGGACAGCGTCTGAAAAAGTCAGCTCTGGCTGTGACTGTCTGCGATAAGAATATCTATGAGATTACGGCGATGTCTATAGGGAAGCTTCAGAAGTTTCTGCAGGAGATGCAGCTGACGGACCAGCAGCAGAAGATTGGAAATCAGGTACTGAAGGAGATCGCAGCGAGGATTGGTTTTCTCGTGGATGTCGGTCTGGAATATCTGAGTCTCGCGAGGGCGACTGGAACTCTGTCCGGCGGGGAGGCCCAGAGAATTCGTCTGGCGACGCAGATCGGGTCGGGGCTCGTAGGAGTTGCCTATATTCTGGACGAGCCGAGTATCGGACTTCATCAGAGAGATAATGATAAGCTGCTGCGTACACTGAATCATCTGAAGGATCTGGGCAATTCCCTGATTGTTGTGGAACACGACGAGGACACGATGCGGGCGGCTGACTGTGTGATCGATGTTGGACCCGGGGCAGGTGAGCATGGCGGCGAGGTCATCGCGATGGGAACGGCAGAGGAGATCATGCAGAATGAGAAATCGATCACAGGTGCCTACCTGAGCGGAAGGCTGTGTATTCCGGTGCCGGAAGAGCGGAAAAAACCGATGGGATGGCTGGAGGTGCGGGGAGCACAGGAGAACAATCTGAAAAAGATCAATGTGAAATTTCCGCTTGGTGTAATGACTTGTGTGACAGGGGTGTCAGGTTCCGGAAAGAGCTCCCTTGTCAATGAGATTCTGTATAAGCGGTTGGCGAGAGAGCTGAACCGGGCGCGGACGATACCGGGCAAACACACGGATATCATTGGCATTAAGCAGCTGGACAAGGTGATTAATATTGACCAGTCACCAATTGGACGGACTCCGCGGTCGAATCCGGCCACGTATACAGGAGTATTTGACCAGATTCGGGATTTGTTTGCCTCGACAGCGGATGCGAAGGCACGCGGATACAAGAAAGGCCGTTTCAGCTTTAATATCAAGGGCGGGCGCTGCGAATCCTGCTGCGGGGACGGTATCCTGAAGATTGAGATGCATTTCCTGCCGGATGTCTACGTTCCATGCGAGGTCTGCCACGGCAAGCGCTATAACCGTGAGACTCTGGAAGTAAAGTATAAAGGCAAGACAATCTATGACGTGCTGAATATGACAGTGGAGGAGGCCTTGAAGTTCTTTGATCACGTGCCGTCGATCCGCAGGAAGATCGAAACGCTGAATGATGTCGGGCTGTCTTACATCCGTCTTGGTCAGCCGTCCACGACACTGTCCGGCGGAGAGGCACAGAGAATCAAGCTGGCGGCTGAGCTGAGCAGGAGAAGTACCGGAAAGACGATCTATATTCTGGATGAGCCGACAACCGGGCTTCATTTTGCGGATGTCCATAAACTGATCGAGATACTGCGGCGTCTCACGGAGGGCGGAAATACTGTTGTTGTAATCGAGCATAATCTGGATGTGATCAAGACTGCCGATTATATTATTGACATCGGGCCGGAGGGCGGTGACCGCGGAGGAACCGTGATTGCTTCCGGTACTCCCGAGGAAGTGGCGACATGCCCGCAGTCTTATACGGGACAGTATGTGAAAAAATATATCTCGGAACGAAAGTAATTTGGGAGATGTGAAGGAAGTGATCTATCCGGTCCTGCCAAAGACCGGATGGGGCTTCTTCGATGTGCAGTAAAGTCCAGATCCTGTAAAGAATTAACTGCCCGGATAGACGAAATAAGAGACAGGAGAGAAGCAGTTTGCAAAGACAAAAAGAAGAAGTCTGACTCGCGTCAGACTTCTTCAGGAAAGAGAAAAATTTGGGTTGAAAAATGTTTGCCCTGCGTATGGGATTTCACCCATACAAGTAAATGTTTGAGGGAGTACTTGGCAGCGTGTGGGGGCTGCCAAGTGTGAGTTATGAAATATATTAGCTGTTCGCTAATATGCTTATAGTCTAATCGAAAAATGTGTTTAAAGTATGTCCAGTTTCTAAAAAAAACGGGAAAATAGTTAAGAAATAATTTAGTGAATTCCCATTTCCTACATTTTGTGTTAGAATACCCGTAGCAGTTCAGTTATGCTAAAATTTAGAGACAGACCTTGCAGATTGATACTCAAAGGTATGAAGGATGCTGAGGTCTGGATTTTCATTTCCGCATGCAAAGAACCAGACGATGGCGTTTAGGCATGTATCTGGCGGTGTTGTGTGCTGCGGCGTACGTTTAGAACGGAACGAAGCGGAGCGGAAACAGATGAAACAATAGATCAGGAAAAGGGGGAGTAAGTATGGCAGCGTCCGATGTAGGAATTGATCTTGGAACTTCCAGCATATTGGTGTATGTCAGAGGTAAGGGTGTCGTTTTGAAGGAACCGTCTGTAGTTGCCTATGACCGGGATACGAACAGGATTAAAGCGATCGGGGAGGAAGCGCGTTTGATGTTGGGACGTACACCGGGAAATGTAGTGGCAGTTCATCCGGTGAGCAAAGGAGTAGTTTCCGATTATATAGTAACAGAGCAGATGCTGAAGCATTTTATACAGAAAGCGATCGGCAAGATGTCTTTCCGGAAACCAAGGGTAAGTATCAGTGTGCCGAGCAACGTCACCGAAGTGGAGAAAAAGGCCGTGGAGGATGCGGCTTATCAGGCTGGTGCGCGGGAAGTACATATTATAGAGGAACCGATTGCAGCAGCGATTGGAGCCGGGATTGATATTTCCAGACCGTGCGGAAACATGGTTGTGGATATTGGAGGCGGTACCTGTGATATTGCGGTGCTTTCTATGGATGGAATCGTGGTCAGCTCTTCGATTAAGATTGCAGGAGATGACTTTGACGATGCAATTGTGAAATATGTCCGGAAAAAATACGGTCTGATGATTGCAGAGCAGACGGCAGAGGAAATCAAGATTGCGATCGGAACGGCTTTTGAGAAGCCGGAGCCGAAGGTGATGGAGGTCAAGGGGCGCGATATCGTGACAGGACTTCCGAAGACGATCCGGGTGACTTCCGAGGATACGCGGGATGCACTGAAGGAAGTGACCGGGCAGATTGTGGATGCCGTTCACAGTGTTTTGGAACGGACACCGCCGGAGCTGGCCTCTGATGTCGTGGATCGTGGAATTGTCCTGACCGGAGGAGGAGCGCTTCTGAGTGGTCTGGAGGAACTGATTGAAGCGAGAACCGGAATTAATACGATGACGGCGGAGGATCCGATGACAGCAGTGGCAGTTGGGACAGGACGGTTTGTGGAAATGATGTCAGGCAACGGGAAAATGGTGGATGAAAAGTAAGAATCAGGGAGAGACGCAGGAAGCATATGGAGAGTTTGGAAGGATATGTGGATCATATCATTTTTCGAAATCAGGATAATGGCTATACGGTTCTGATAGTGTCTGCAGGACAGGATGAGATTACCTGCGTGGGCAGTCTGGCCTGCGTAAATGAGGGGGAGCGGATTGCCGCACAGGGACAGTATATTTCGCATGCAACCTACGGGGAGCAGTTTAAAATAGAGTCTTATGAGATAAAAACACCGGAGGATGAGGAGTCGATTGAACGGTATCTCGGTTCCGGTGCCATCAAAGGAGTAGGAACTTCTCTGGCTGCGCGGATTGTGCGGAGATTCCACGATGATACCTTCCGTATTATTGAGGAGGAGCCGGAACGCCTGGCCGAGATTAAGGGGATCAGTGAACGAAAAGCACGTGAAATTGCTGATCAGGTATATGAAAAGCGTGATATGCGGAAAGCAATGATATTTTTGCAGAAGTACGGAATCACGACCTCACTGAGCGTGAAAATATATCAGCAGTACGGAGCGGAAATTTATCGTGTGATACAGGAAAATCCATACCGCCTTGCAGATGACATTTCCGGTGTGGGGTTTAAGATTGCAGATGAGATTGCCAAACAGGCGGGAATCCAGTCAGATTCGGAGTACCGGATCAAGTGTGGGATTCTGTATGTGCTGATGCAGTCATCTTCCGATGGACATGTGTACATTCCCAAAGAAGAACTTGTGAACAGGACAGCAGCACTGCTTGGTGTTACACTGGAAAGCCTGGACCAGTATCTTGTGGAGCTCTCCATGGAACATAAAATTGTGGTAAAGACAGAGCAGGATCAACAGAGGGTTTACACTTCATCGGTTTATCACATGGAACTGAATACGGCAAGGATGCTCTGTGATCTGAATATCACAGGAGCGATTGACGAGACGGTGATTCTGAAGAAAATTGCAGCGATTGAAAAAGTGACCAGGACATGTCTGGACGAGATGCAGAGGACGGCCGTGATTGAGGCGGTCCGTTGCGGGTTGCTGGTTATTACCGGAGGCCCAGGTACTGGTAAAACTACGACCATCAATACTCTGATTTCTTATTTTGAATCAGAAGGACTCCAACTGCTTCTGGCAGCACCGACGGGCAGAGCCGCAAAGCGTATGACAGAAGCAACCGGATACGAATCCAAAACGATACATCGCCTGCTGGAAGTCGCTGCCGGACAGGAGGGAAAGGGCGGTTTTGAACGGAATGCCCAGAATCCACTGGAGGCGGATGTCATCATTATTGATGAAATGTCTATGGTGGATATTTATCTGATGCATGCGCTTCTCGATGCAGTGACCGTAGGAACACGTTTGATTATGGTAGGGGATGTGAACCAGCTCCCATCTGTCGGTCCCGGCAGTGTTCTGAAGGATATTATAGATTCCGGATGTATTCAGGTAGTCCGGCTGAACCGAATCTTCCGTCAGGCATCCGAGAGCGATATTGTAGTGAATGCACATAAAATCAATCGGGGAGAGCGTGTGACACTGGACAATAAGAGCAGGGATTTCTTTTTTCTGAAGCGGCAGGATGCAAATGTGATCATCAGTATTGTCATACAGCTCGTCCGTGAGAAAATGCCCCGGTATGTGGATGCATCGGTTTATGATATCCAGGTGCTGACACCGATGCGGAAGGGATTGCTGGGCGTAGAGCGCCTGAACCGGATTTTGCAGGAATATCTGAATCCGCCTTCCAGGGAGAAAAAGGAATACGAGCATGGAAATACGCTGTTCCGCGAAGGGGACAAGGTCATGCAGATCAAAAATAATTATCAGATCGAATGGGAAATCCGCGGGAAATATGGAATACCTGTCGAAAAAGGGCTTGGGATTTTTAATGGCGATATGGGAATCGTGCGTGAGATCAATCTGCATACGGAACGAGTGACAGTGGAATTTGATGAACAGCGGATGGTAGAATATCCGTTTGCAGGTCTGGATGAACTGGAGCATGCGTATGCTGTTACGATTCATAAGTCACAGGGAAGTGAGTATCCGGCGGTAGTGATTCCTCTGCTAACAGGGCCGAAGATGTTGATGAACCGGAATTTGCTGTATACGGCAGTGACGCGTGCGCGGAAATGTGTGACACTCGTTGGTGATGCAGATACTTTTGAGCAGATGATTGCAAACACGATGGAGCAGCACCGCTATACGACACTGGCGCAGAGAATTCAGGAGCTTGCAGGGTAGACGGAAGGATCGGAAGGTCAGATTAAGTACGGCTGACGGGGAGAGAGTCAGGGTATTTATGTGAATAAATTTGAGAAAGAAAAAAGCATTTGGGATCCATCCGGTAATATCGAAAGATGTAAAGCCTGGAAACCTTTACATAAGAAAAAGGAATCTGAAAATACCGGGATCAGAAAAAGGAAGCAATGGAAGGAAAGAATCACAGCAGCAGGGCGCCTGATGAGCGGTCTGCTTTATCCGCCTCATTGTCCTGTATGCGATACGATTCTTCCACTGAATGGTGCGAAGATATGTTCCGTATGTGAGAAGACTTTGCCGTGGGTTGTCCAGCCCTGTTGTATGAAATGCGGAAAGATGATCGGGGATCCGGGGAAGGAATACTGTGATGATTGCCTGCGGGTTCGGCATGTTTATGATCAGGGTAAGGCGATTTTCCAATATACGGGGAGGCTGCGGGCTTCTGTCGGCAGAATAAAATCTGGCAGCAGGAGGGAATATCTGGATTACTATGCGGATATTATGGCAGAATGTGGACAAAAATGGCTGACGCTGTGGAAACCGGATGTGATAATACCCGTGCCGATGTACTGGAAAAAGAAGAACCGGAGAGGTTATAACCAGTCTGAAATCCTGGCAGAAAAAATAAGCAGAAGAACTGGTATCAGTGTCATGGCAAATGCAGTTAGAAAAGTACGCGATACAAGGGCACAAAAGGAGCTGACGACTGCAGACAGAAGGAAGAATCTGAAAGGTGCTTTCGAACTTCAAAGGAAGCTCTCTGATATCAGAACCGTTTTGATTATTGATGATATCTATACAACGGGAAGTACTGTGGATGAGCTGGCAAAGACTCTGAAAAGGGAGGGAGTCCTTCGTGTATATTTTCTGACACTCTGCATTGGAAAAGGCAAAAAGGCGATATACATTGATGGGAAAATGTGATATAATAAAATGAATTGAGGTAAAAGCACAGGATATTATTTACATAGGGGTTCTGGAAAGGAGAAACGGAATGAGCAGCGTGAGATTGTGGCTGAAAACCACTGTTGCATGGTTTGCCCGGCCGACAATGGGTATTACGTTTACGGACGTATTGGAGATTTTCATTCTGGCATTTCTCGCATACAGCTTGCTGCTCTGGATCAAGAATACCAGAGCATGGACACTGCTGAAGGGGATTATGGTGCTGGTCATCTGCGTCTCTTTTGTCTATCTGCTGAGGATGGAGACGCTGATTTATATAGTGAACAGGGGAATTGATATTGCGATTATGGCAGCTCTTATTATTTTTCAGCCGGAGCTGCGGCGGGCTTTGGAACAGTTGGGAGAGAAACAGATTGTATCCTCACTGATCCCGCTGGATACTTCCAGGACCGTTACGGAGCGGTTCAGCGATAAGACGGTGAACGAGATTGTGAAGGGTACTGTGGAGATGGCGCGTGTTAAGACTGGGGCACTGATTGTCATTGAACAGAACGTTACGCTGCGCGATTATGAGCGGACGGGTATTGTACTGGATTCAGTAGTGACAAGTCAGTTACTGATTAATATTTTCGAACACAATACTCCGCTGCATGATGGTGCAATCATAGTGAAGGGCAATCGTATCACCGCGGCGACATGTTATCTTCCTCTTTCTGACAATATGCTTCTCAGCAAGGAACTGGGGACAAGACACCGGGCCGGAGTCGGAATCAGTGAGGTGACAGATTCACTTACGATTATTGTATCGGAAGAGACAGGACATATTTCCATTGCATATAAAGGAGAATTGAAAAGGAATGTAACAGCGGACGTTCTTCGGGAGCAGCTTGTGATCCTTCAGAACAAGTCTGTGGCCCCAAAGAAGATCAGGCTGTGGAAAGGCTGGAACAGGAATGAAGTATAAATTTACCAGAAATCTCGGATTGAAGCTGCTGTCTCTGGCAGTGGCATTCCTGATATGGCTCCTGGTTGCTAACATTAATAACCCTGTAACGTCCCAATTATATAAAGATGTAAAGGTAAAAACGATTAATCAGGAGAGTGTAACAGATATTGACAAGGTATTTGATGTGATAGAAGGAGATACTGTTACACTGAAGGTTACGGAGCGAACCAGAGTGCTCCAGTCACTCAAGAAAGATGATTTTGAGGTGATAGCCGATCTGGAGGCCATGAATGAGATGAATGCAATCCCATTGTACGTCACCTGTGACAATTTGATGGTTACCTGGGATGAGATTGAAATATATCCTTCTACCATGAAGGTACAGCTTGAACAGAAAAAACAGAGTGAATTTGTGATATCCGTATCTACTTCCGGACAGGTGGCAAAAGGATACGAGGTCGGGACCACAGAGGTGCTTCAGGGCAAAACCGTACAGATTGCCGGACCGGAAAGTATGCTGAAGAAAATCGGCAGAGTCGTTGCAGCAGTTTCGGTAAATAATCTTCAGGAGGATCAGGTACTTCAGGCTGCACTGACTGTGTATGATAAGAATGATGAGCAGTTCACACCCAGTGAGATGGAACGAATTGAGATTAAGAATTCGTCAGGTGTGCTGATTTCGGATAATAAAGTAGATGTCAGGGTTACTTTGTGGGAGGTCATGAACGATATACCGGTTCAGGTAGAAACTGTTGGCACTCCTGCAGAAGGATACCGTATCACCAAGATTTCTACGGTTCCTGTTACCGTAAATCTTGTGGGAACGCCGGAAGCTCTGGCAGAGATCAACGGAAAGATCGTATTGAAAGCTCCTGTTTCTGTGGAAGGAGCCAGTGAGACCATCACACAGGATCTGGATATTACAGAGACACTGGCGGATGATGCTGAGCTCAGACTGGTGGAAGGCGCTGAGCCAACGGTTACCGTGACTGTGCAGATTGAGAAAATCGGCGATCGCACAATGGAGATACCGCTTACGAGTCTGGAGCTTCTAAACAGGCCGAAAGATATGACACTGACATTTTCTCCGCCGGATGCGATTCCTATACGGATTCATTCGGACGATGAGAGCGTGTACAGTATCAAAACCGAGGATATTACAGGAACAATTGATTTGAGCCAATGCGAGAAGGCAGGAAGCTATGAGATACCTGTAGAACTGAAACTTCCGGACGGATATGAACTGGTTTCGGAAGTGACGATAGTGGTTACCTCTGAAAACAGTACTTCACAGAATGGGACCGGAACAAATACGGAGGAATAACTTATGGTTAGTGAACGGATCGTCATCGAGAACCACATGGGATTACATTTACGGCCGGCAGGAGAACTTTGCAAGAAGGCAATGGAGTATGAGTCGAAGATCATGATTCATTTCCGGGACCGGGAATTTAATGCAAAAAGCGTCCTGGGAGTATTGAGTGCCTGCATACAGCAGTCAGATGAGATAGAGCTTGTATGCAGTGGGCCAGATGAAGTGGAAGCACTGAAAGCACTGGTGGAGGTACTCCGGGAAGAATAAAATAGTTCGCATGCAGAATGGAACTGGCTGACAGGAAGAATGAGAGCAGGAGCAGGTGAAGGCGAGGAGAGATTCGGCGGAGCTGCTCCTGCAGTTTTTTGTATTGAAATCAGAGACCAAAGAATATTTTGGGAATATTGGGCGGAGGAAAAGAAGTGGGTTGCTTTTATGGAAAAAATGGGTTAAGAGGAGCGTGTATGGGAGCAGGTGCTTTTCTTCTTACAACAGTACCGACGGGTAAAAGGAATCCTCGCGGGACAGTGAAAAGTAGCAAAGTGGAACAATGGGATGATCTGCGTATGGCAGCATGAGGGTGGGGTGAAACGAGAACAGGATGAAATAGTGAGTGATCTGTATGGATAAGGATGAAATGGCATATTTTTGTTGGTATATCAAAAGAGGACGCTGTGTAATGTCAGCGTCCTCTTAAAATTTTAGAATGTCAGAAACAGATCCGTATCCGTACAACAGTTCTTTATGCAGCAGGATCAGTCGGATCCCAACTCTGAGTCAGAGGGATCTTCGGTGCTGTCGGTTTCCCTAATGGTCCCGGACTGCTCCAGTCATCGTAGATCTGAACCTTCGTGCCGATCGGACAGTTCTCATAAATCCATTTTGCATCAGCAACCGTCAGACGGATACAACCGCCGGAAGCAGGCTGTCCAAGCTTATTGAATGCAGATGCGCTCATGGAATGATTGTCGCGGTATCTGCTACATGGAACGGAATGGAAGAGAATATTCCATGTAATGTGTGAACAATACTGTCCCCACGTTGGCCCGTTCAGCTCGTGCCAGCGGAGTTTGTCAAGAAGGGTGAAAGTACCGATCGGTGTGCTGACTCTGTCTGCCGCGGTGGAGCATACGATCGCTTTGATCGGAGTAGTGCCTCGATAGACTGTGATACAGTTCATCGCACGGTTTACCTTGATGAGCCATGCACCGGTCGGTGTCTTCTGATACAATCCCGTTGCCCCGAGGTTATATACTTTTCCGTCAATTGTCTGAGTGCCGGTCAGGACTGCACCGGTCCTTGCATCGAGGTAATAACACTGGTCTGCATTAATGTAAACCCATTTACCCTTCTGAAGCTTACCGTCATTGCCGAAATAATACTTCTTGCCGCTGACAGATACCCAGCCTGTAAGCATAGCACCGTAGCTGCCGCTTCCTGAAACAGCATTCATAAAGTAAGTATCACTTCCGACTGTAACCCATCCGGTCTTCATCACGCCGGTATTCGGATCGAAATAGTATTTGCGGCTTCCGTAGTTATACCAACCCTGAATCCGCTGTCCTTTTGAGTTTGTGCGGTAAATGGAACCATTGATCTTGAACAGTCCGGACACCATTTTTCCGTTGCTGCCGTAGTAATACCAGTAGCCGCCGCTTTTCACCCACTTTGAGGTCACGCGTGCACCGCTCTTCTTCGGATCAAGGTAGTAGTACTTGCCATTGATTTTCTGCCGTCCGGTGAGCTTTCGGCCATTTTTGTTGTAGTAATAATATTTCTTGTTCAGCTTCACCCAGCCGGTACAGGAACTTCCTGTCTTGGTACTGAAATAATAGCTGTACTTGCCGATCTTGATGGAACCGGTCATGCGCGCTCCGTTGGTAGGATTGAAGTAGTAGGTCTTGCCATTGATCTTCTGCAAACCTACCTTCAGTACGCCATTGGAAGAAGCGTAGTAGTACTTCTTATCATAGGTAGATTTAGAATAAGCGGTCAGACGGCCATTCTTCGTGACATGGTACAGTTTGTTTTTTACTTTGATCGTACCGAACATGATCTTTCCATCTGCTCCGGCATAAAACTTTCTGCCCTTGAAGGTGACCCATTTATTGGTGGCAATGACACCGTTTTTCTTACTTGAAAAATAATAGTAGGTGTTGGTCGATTGGTCTATTGCAGCCATTCCGGAGACTCCGGTGAGCAATCGGCCTGTCTTTGTACTGAAATAATAGGTGGCGCCGTTGATCGATACAGGGCCTGTGACAACATTACCTGACTGGTTAAAATAGTAGGTATAGCCGCCGATCTTTTGTGTGCCTGTGACCTTGACACCCTGATAAATGTAATAGCGGCCAGTATTCAAATCGCCGTACCAGCCATCCGCTAATTGATCTGGGTTCTGGCTGCCGTTTGGACTGTCAATCTCTGCCGCTGACACCATTGACAAACCGGAAGTACCCGGTATGGAAGCAAAGGTGGGCAGTGTAAGAGTCAGTCCTGCTGCAATACAGAAAGCAGAAATCCACTTCTTAATCTTCATTTTCCCCTCCCGTGAAATGTGTGATTAAGGTAACTGAGAAATGTGGATCAGTTACCGGTTCCGAAAATAACCTTTTCTGGTATTTCTTGTTGCTATTTCAGTATAAACGGTGATTGTTAAGAATGCAAGCGTCATACTGAAAGAAATTCTTAATATTTTCGTAAATATAATGATAAAAATTTATAACTCGATCAGGAAAGCAGACCTTTGCGGTTGTCTTTTGAAGGGAAGTGTTTTATAATAAAATGAAAAGTATTTTGAGAAAATAATGGTTCAGCGGAGTACTGCCGCAGGATTGAACTGTTGCCGGGAAACGGATATGAATCGCCCAGAAGTGGGATCGGATGCTCCGGACAGAAAGAATACATGAGGTGAGAAACATTGAGAAAAAGAGAACGGTATAAAAGACTGCTGATGTTTGTTGCGTCAGTACTGATTGTAGCGATTCAGACAGGTGTATTTGCATACGCATGGTTTCATGATTACAATCATAAAGCCATCATCGGTAAGCTGTACTGGAACAGGGGAAACTGGGCCCTGCTCGTACTTTATGCAGGAATGGTAGTGCTGATATCCAAGCTGTTTTCTGCATTTAAGGTAGGATATATGCGGGTTCTGGATGTGATACTGTCACAGGTGTTTTCTGTGTTGATTGTAAATGCAGTTGCGTATCTGCAGCTTGCGTTGATTGGCCGATGGAAATTTCTGCATTATATTGAGCCGATGCTTCGTGTGACGGCGATCAATCTGGTTGCAGTGGTAGTGTGGGTAATTGTAATGCGTCTAATTTATGCACACGTTTATCCGCCGCATGAGGTTTTGGTCATTTACGATGGAATCAGGCCGGATGCGCTGACCAAGAAGCTTTCAGGCCGGAAGGATAAGTATAAGATTTCAGGCTCAATCCCCCTCTCGGCAGGGATTGACCGGATTAAGGAGGAAATCCCCAAATATCAGGCAATTATGATCGGAGATATCCCGGCACATGAAAGAAACCTGTTCCTGAAATATTGCTTTGAACTGAATCTGAGATGCTACTGCCTGCCCAAGATTTCCGATATTATGGTGATGAGTTCGGAGAAAATCCATATGTTTGATACACCCCTCCTGTTATTCCGTAATTCCGGACTGACGGTTGAGAAGCAGGTAATCAAACGTATTTTTGATGTTCTGTGTTCTGCGGTCATGCTGGTGATTCTGTCCCCGCTGATGCTTTTGATTGCCTTGCTGATCAAGCTTTACGACGGAGGGCCAGTTTTTTACCGCCAGCCAAGGCTAACGAAGGAAAGGAAGGTATTTCAGGTCTATAAGTTCCGCAGTATGCGGGTGGATTCTGAGAAGCAGGGTGCGCGTCTGGCGATGAAAGGTGATTCGCGTGTTACCCCGATTGGAAAGGTGCTGCGCAATATTCATTTTGATGAGCTGCCGCAGCTTCTGAATATCATTCAGGGGGATATGTCTCTGGTAGGTCCGAGACCGGAGCGTCCGGAGATCGCAGCACAGTATGAGAAGGATATTCCGGAGTTTTCTTACCGCCTGAAGGTAAAGGCAGGGCTGACCGGATATGCGCAGGTCTATGGAAAGTATAATACGACACCGTATGATAAACTGAAGCTGGATCTGACTTATATTGAAAATTATTCATTCCTTCTGGACCTACAGCTCATTGCTACAACTGTGAAAATTCTCTTCCAGAAAGAGAATACGGAAGGAGTTGAGGAGTGGCAGGTCACAGCAGCAGCGAAAAATCAGAGAGGCAAGAGGGAAAATACAAATGATGCAGGAGCAAAATGACAAGACAGGACTTCTGGTGTCCGTCATTATTCCTGCCTACCGATGTTCAAGTACGATTTCGCAGGCCGTCCAATCGGCATTGGCACAGGAGGTTCCTCTGGAAATTCTGATCATAGATGATCAGTCGCCTGAGAATCTGAAGGATGTACTGGCACCGTATCTTTCTTTGGAACAGGTGCATTATTATAGGAACAAACGGAACCTCGGAGCGGCAGGGAGCCGGAATGAGGGTGTGCGTCTGGCAAAGGGAGAGTATGTGGCATTTTTGGACGCAGATGACTGGTGGGAGGCTGGAAAGCTGAAAAAACAGCTTGCGTTTATGAAGCAGACGGGGGCGGTACTGTGTTCGACGGGAAGAGAACTGGTGACACCGGACGGGAAGCTGACGGGAAGAATGATCCGCGTCAAACCGGAAATTTCTTACCGGGATATGCTTTTCCACAACAGTATCAACTGTTCTTCTGTTGTGTTGAAG
The DNA here is from genome assembly GCA_030524665.1 of Lachnospiraceae bacterium. GTDB lineage: Bacteria > Bacillota > Clostridia > Lachnospirales > Lachnospiraceae > Choladousia. The sequence goes on from JAUNGL010000004.1 coordinate 16,946, forward strand.
ACAGAGGTGGCGCGGGAGTTCCCGATGGAGTATGAGGACAGTCATGAAGACTATATTATGTGGCTGCGTATTCTGAAAAAGTATAAAAAGGCAGCGGCAGTGGACGAGCCGCTTCTGAAATACCGTCTTTCCGCGGGAGGAAAATCAGGAAATAAGCTTCATTCGGCGGCAATGACCTGGAAGGTCTACCGTTATCTGGGATTTGGAATCATTAAATCAACACTTTGTTTTGCAGCATATGCGGTGAATGGTGTGAGGAAGTATGCGATGGCTTATTTGCATGTTGGCGGGCGAAGCGGAGTGTAAGCCTGCAGACGGGAGCAGCGGTTTGCATGGCGTCAAGGCTGAATCGCAGAATCATACTTGCACCGCCGGACACGTTATGCTAAGATAGAACGGACTTATGCCCGGATGAGGGCTGTTATGAAATTTTATGAGAGATAAAAGGAGAACATACCATGATTCAGAAACTGATTTCGAACATTCAGAAGACGAATGCTCCGGTAGTAGTTGGACTGGACCCGATGATGGGCTTTATTCCGGACCAGATCAAGAGCCGGGCATTTGCAGAGTTTGGAGAGACTCTTGAGGGCGCAGCAGAAGCAGTGTGGCAGTATAACAAAGCAATCGTGGATGAGATATACGACCTGATTCCGGCCGTGAAGCCGCAGATTGCGATGTATGAACAGTTCGGACTTCCGGGGCTTCAGGCATTTAAGAAAACAGTAGATTACTGTAAGGAAAAAAATCTGGTCGTGATCGGCGATGTGAAGCGCGGCGACATCGGTTCCACTTCCGCTGCGTATGCGGTAGCTCATCTCGGGAAGGTGCAGGTTGGAAGCCAGCTTCTGACTCCGTTCGGGGAGGATTTTGCCACTGTGAATCCATACCTTGGATCAGACGGGATTCGGCCGTTTCTGGAAGTATGCAAAGAAGAGAAGAAGGGAATCTTCATTCTGGTCAAGACCTCGAATCCGTCAAGCGGGGAGTTTCAGGACCGGTTGATTGACGGAAAGCCTCTGTACGAGCACGTAGGAGAGAAGGTGGCTGAATGGGCCGGAGAGTGTATGGGAGACAGCTACAGCTATGTCGGAGCAGTGGTTGGAGCTACCTATCCGGAGATGGGGAAGGTACTGCGTAAGGTGATGCCGAAATCCTTTATTCTGGTGCCTGGCTACGGTGCCCAGGGAGGAAAAGCAGCAGATCTCGTACATTATTTCAATGAGGATGGCCTCGGAGCTATCGTGAACTCCTCACGCGGGATTATTGCGGCGTGGAAGCAGGAAAAATATGCGGCGTATGGAGCGGAAAACTTTGCAGGGGCCAGCAGGGCAGCCGTGATTGATATGGTAACGGATATCAATCAGGCATTGAATCACTAAGGAGACAGAAATGGCAGAAAAGTTCAGAGAGAAGGCGGCGGTGCTTGAGCAGGAGCAGATTGCCGCAGGAATTTACAGCATGTGGCTTCAGACAGAGCAGATCGCTCCGGCGGCGCGGCCGGGGCAGTTTATCTCGGTTTACAGCAATGATGGAAGCAGAATGCTTCCGAGGCCGATCAGCCTCTGTGAGATTGACAGAGAAAAGAAGGCAGTGAGGATTGTCTACCGGGTAGCAGGAAAAGGAACGGAGGAATTTTCCAGATGTGCTGTGGGTGATACACTGGAAATTCTGGGACCGCTTGGAAACGGATTCCCTCTGGAACGCTGTCCGGAAGGGAAGCGTGCGTTTCTGATCGGAGGAGGAATCGGTATTCCTCCGATGGTACAGCTTGCTTCCGAGCTGAAAGGTGAAGCGCAGGTCGTAGTGGGATACCGGGACGAACTGTTTCTGACAGAAGAGCTGGCAGCACATGGTACGTTATATCTGGCAACTGAGGACGGAAGCGCGGGGACGAAGGGAAATGTCATTGACTGTATCCGTGAACATGCACTGACTGCGGATGTGATCTTTGCGTGTGGTCCGACACCGATGCTTCGTGCGCTGAAAACATATGCTGCAGAGCAGGGAATTGAATGCTGGATTTCCATGGAAGAACGGATGGCGTGCGGGATTGGTGCCTGCCTGGCCTGTGTATGCAAGTCAAAGGAAGTTGATGAGCATTCCAGGGTTCACAATAAGAGAATCTGTAAAGAGGGACCGGTTTTTCTGGCTGACGATGTGGAACTGTAACCGGATTATGTCAAGTCAGCAGTACGTATTCCGGAACAGGCAGCAAGGTGCTGTGAAGTGCATCGCTGTTGGTGGTCTGACAGAATAGTAAACCGTAACTATCATACATATGCAGGAGAATGAATATGTGTAATATGAAAGTAAATATTGCCGGAGTAGAGCTGAAGAATCCGATCATGACGGCGTCCGGTACATTCGGCTCCGGAATCGAATACAGTGAATTTGTAGATTTGTCGAAGCTGGGAGCGGTTGTGACGAAAGGTGTGGCAAATGTGCCTTGGCCGGGCAATCCGACTCCGCGTGTGGCAGAAATACCGAGTGGGATGATGAATGCCATTGGGCTCCAGAATCCGGGAATTGATACATTCTGCAGCCGTGACCTGCCTTTTTTGGAGAAGTATGACACAAAGGTGGTAGTCAATGTCTGCGGAAGGACGACGGAGGATTACTGTGAGGTCGTAGAACGGTTGGCGGATGAGAAAAGGGCGGATCTGCTGGAAATTAATATATCCTGCCCGAATGTCAAATGCGGAGGAATTTCATTCGGACAGAATCCTGCCTCCGTAGAGGCAATTACAAAAGAGATCAAACGCCATGCAAAGCAGCCTGTGATCATGAAGCTCAGCCCGAACGTGACTGATATCACGGAGATCGCGCGTGCCGCGGAAGCAGGGGGAGCGGATGCTGTATCGTTGATCAATACCTTGACGGGGATGAAGATCGATGTCAGGAGACGGAGCTTCGTAATTGCAAACAAAACAGGCGGTGTCTCAGGTCCGGCGATCCATCCGATTGCTGTGCGTATGGTATGGCAGACGGCCCAGGCAGTCAGTATCCCGATTATCGGTATGGGAGGCGTGACAACCGCAGAGGATGCGCTGGAATTCATTCTGGCAGGAGCATCAGCCGTGGCGGTTGGCACAGCGAATTTCCGGAATCCTCAGGTGACGATGGAAGTGATCGACGGGATTGAGGCTTATATGAAGGAACAGAAGGTCGGGGATATCAGAGAATTGATTGGTGCCGTACGGTAACAGATTATGGATACCGGGGGCGGCAGCAGGAGTATGCAGAGCGGAGCAGCCGGCTTTTTCAAAGTAATAGGGCCTGCGAAGCAGGTATAAATTCAGGAAGAGCGGTCCACGTGTTTGTAGGGATACAAATGCGTGGACTTTTTTTCGGTACAGGGATGTGGAGGAACCGGGCAGGTGGTTCTGCTTTACAGTGAAAGAAATGAAAGCTATAATTAGCTGAACAGGCGGGATCAATGCCTGTACGGCAGAATGTTTCAGGTGGCTGCCCATAAGACAGCCATTTTGACAGATATGTGAAGAGCAATTGTTTCAGTTGCGGAATCAGGAGGAAAATCATGAAAAGAGAAATCCTGAAGCTTTATAAAAACCTGAATCTGAATAAAAAAATCAGGTACACAACATTAGTATCCTTCTTTGCGATGTTTGTATTGTGTTTTGCAGTGATTACTGCCTTTTTTACTTACAGGGAGAAGGAGCTTTCTGAAAACAGGCTGATTGACATGTACGAAAGAATTGATGCCAGACTGAACCACTATATGGACGAGATTGATATGTCAGCCTATACAGTGATGTGCAGTAAATGGGTGCAGCAGCTTCTGAATGAAACTGGTTTTTCCACATCGGCGGAAATGCAGATGTACCGGAAAAATGCCTCCCATTTCCTGAGCAGCTATTCGTCCATGTATGATAATCTCAAATGTGTCATTTTTTCGGAGGACCAGTCTTATATAAAAAGCAATAACAGCTTCAACGTAAGGCAGGGGTTTGATATACGGGAACAGGAATGGTATGGCGAACTGGAGAAGGAAGAAAAATACAGGGAGCTCGATCACTCCTCGATGCTTACCGAACGAGTGGGGAAGGATTCACTGACGGTTTATTATATCGCTAAAAATATTTATACATTTCAGAACATCGGATATTTTGCAGTGAATTTGGAGTATGGGCAATTTCAGTTTGTCAGTGAAATGCTGAACGAAAATGAATACGTGCTGATCCGGAACCAGAACGGACAGACTGTATTCTCCAATATGGAAGAACGGGAAGAGCTTCTGGAAAAGATCACCTCAGAAAACGGGGAAATATCGGGGAGCAGCCATCTGAGGGTTTATGAGGAAAAGGTAATGGAGGATGGATGGACTATATGGCTTCTGACTGAGAATCCGACAGTGTTTGAGAGTGTCCGCAGACATCTGTATATTTTTCTGATTATTATACCGGTTATCTTTGTATTTTTAGGAATTTCTCTGCTGATGTCCCGGTATCTGACGGAGCCGATTGTGAAATGTACGGAAGCGTTTCGTGAAGTTCAGAATAAAAATTTTGAGATATGCATCCAGCATCAGTATACGGATGAGATTGGGGGGATGCTTGATGGATTTAATGAAATGACACGGAATATAAAACGTCTGATTGAGCAGAATCAATTAATGTATCAGGCACATCAGCAGGCAGAGCTCAAAATCCTGCAGCAGAGGATTAACCCCCATTTTCTGTGCAATACACTGGAAATCATAAACGGGATGATACTGTTAGGGGACAGTGACCAGGCCATTGAGCTTACCGGTATGCTTGGCAAAATGTATCGGTATGATCTCGGGGAGGATGACATTGTTCCGGTCAGGGAGGAACTGTCTTATCTGAAAAACTATCTGGATATTCTGGCATACAAGTACCGAAATCTGCAGGTGGCCTATCAGATTGAGCCGGAGGTGCTGGATATGCCGTTATTGAAATTTATCTGCCAGCCTCTGGTGGAAAATTCACTGAAGCATGGATTTTGCAAAAGGGCCGGGAACGAAAGGATTGAAATAGGAATCCGGCTGCTGAACGGGAATATCTGCATTATCATTCAGGATAATGGAAATGGAATGAAAGAAACTGTTTTGGAGGAACTGAGAGAAAAAATTGCTATGTTGAAAAAGAACCAGGCGGCGGAGATCAATGATTATATTGGAGTATTGAATACGGCGCGGAGGATTTTTCTGCAGTATGGCAGGGAATGTGTGTTTGAAATAGAGTCTTCGGTAGTTCTGGGGACCAGAACTGAGATACAGATACCAGTTAAGGAGTGATTGGATGTATACAATATGTATTGCGGAGGATGAGTATTATGTACAGAAAAGCCTGGAGGCAAGGATTTATGCGCTGGGACATGAGATTGAGATGCGGGGATTTGCCTCTGACGGTGATGAAGCTGAACGGCTGTATTACGAATACAGGCCGGATATTTATCTGGTAGATATCAGTATGCCGCAGCGCAGCGGCCTTCAGTTTATTGAGAAAATAAGGAAAGAAGATCCTGACAGCAGAACTGTTTTTATAATTGTAAGCAGCTATTATGATTATGAAAATATGAGAAAGGCAATCGGCGTAAATGTATTTGACTACCTCAGAAAGCCTATTGTTCCGTCCGAGTTTTCGGAAATTATCGGAAAAGCATTGCTGGAAGCAGAACGGGCCCGGTGGGAAGCAAAGGCGGATCAGGATAGTCCGCTGTATTTTGATGAGTATCCGGCTGACAGAAAAGAGAAGGAAACCAGCGGTTTGCTGCTGCTTGTTATGAAGAATGCGGAAAAAGGGAATTCTGACAGTACAGCTTTCATCAGACAGCTCAGAAGTCTGGGAAATCCTGTGCGCATTCATTTTAAAAATGCCGGACGGCTCGAGCTGTTGTTTTTTGAAAAGCAGGAACCGGATCTGAGGATGATAGAAAAAGCTGCAGTCTGTTCAAAGAAGACCGGTAATCTCGTATTCTGCAGGAAAATGAAGGATGCGCGGATGGAAGATGAACTGAGAATCATGGAAGGGGCAGTCAACCAGCGTTTTTTCACAGGGAATGTTTTCCGGGAAGTCAAAGGAACAGAAGAGACGGAAACTTTGGATAATTTCCAGCATTTTTTCCTGAAAAAAGGAAAGGCTCAGGCAGAGAAGCAGCTTCTTCAGACGATGCAGGCGATTTACAACAGGAAGGATGCTGTAATGCTGAATACATTTTTCCACCAGCTTCTGTCTGCAGCCGCAAGAAAATATGACGAAAAAAGAATCATGGTACCCGAACAGGTGAAACGTGATATGCTGTTGTTTTCCATGACGCGGTTTCGGGACTTCCGGGAGGTTGAAGCATATCTTCTCAAAGTGGTCCGGCAGCTATACGAGTGTATGGACAGGATGGAGCCGGCAGATTTGGCCGACCGCATCTGCGAATATATTTATGCGAATTATGCGGAGTCCTTGACCCTGAATGAGATTGCGGATGCTTTTTCTATCTCACCGAGCTACCTGTCACATTATTTCCGGAAGAAAAAGAACCAGTCAATCATCCGGCTGATAGGAGATGTCAGACTGGAGAAGGCGGCTGAATATCTAAGAAAAACTGAGATTCCGATTGCGGATATCGCAGAGAAGGCCGGATATGGGGACGGTAATTACTTTTCCAAGGTATTTCGGAAAAAGTACGGAAATTCACCGAGTGACTATAGGAAAAAATGGCAGAATGAATAAAAAGGACAGGATTTTACCTCTGAAAACACAAAAAATTACTAATAGAAACACTCTCCTTACTGTTATACTTTGTATATCAAATTTAGCACGAAGGAGGGTGTTTTTTATGAAGAAACGATCGGTAAGTATTTTGATGGCAACGGCTCTGGCGGTAGGATCAGTTGCAGGTACAGCGTCAGCTTCCGGCGGAGAAGAGGTGACGCTTTCATTTTATTCCTGGTGGGCTGATGCGGAACAGCAGATGGGAAATGCGCTGATTGAGGCATTCGAGGAGAAGTATCCCAATATCCATGTAAAACCGACATACATCGCGGATAGTGATTATCTGAGCAAACTGAATACGCTGGTTGCGGCAGACAGTATGCCGGATGTTTATTATCTGAATGAATATCTGGTCAATGACTGGGGAGCAGCAGGGGTATCTGCGGATCTTGCCCCGGTGTTCGGGGAGATTGGTGTGAATGCAGATGAGATCTGGGTGGATACTGCGCTTTACAAGAGCGGTGATTCTCTGTATGGAATTAATTATGGTTCTACTACCATTCTTTTCTATTATAACAAGCAGATGTTTGAAGAAGCCGGCATTACGCCGCCGGGAACGGATGCGTCAAATCCGTGGACTTGGGATGAGTATGTAGATGCGGCAATTAAGCTTACGAAAGATATCAACGGCAAAACTCCCGCGGATGAAGGGTTTGACTACGATAGCTGTACGCAGTTTGGCACGACGATGACCGGTTCATGGATTTACTGGCTTCCGGTATTATATGCGGCGGGAACTTCGATTGCAGATGAGACGGGCGAGAATCTGGAAATCAATTCGCAGGCTGCAAAGGATGCACTGCAGGCCATTGCGGATTTGAGTCAGGTATACCAGTGTGCTCCATCCGTCGGTGTGACAGACAGTGTATTTTCAGAGGCATCGGCGATGCTGATGAACGGACAGCTTGGAATGTTTATCGGAGGAAATTTCCTGCTTGGCAATTTTACTTCCGAGAATTTTGATGTCGGTATTGCACAGATTCCTACGATGAACGGGGCAGCTCCGAGCAACATGGTGTGGTCGGCGGCGTTTGCGATGTCTGCAAAGACAGAGCATCCGAAGGAAGCGGCACAATTCCTGGAATTTATGGCAGATTTTGATAATTCAGTCAAGGTATCCATGGATACGGGACTGAGCCTTGGATCACTTCCGAGTACCATTAAAACTCTGGATACAGACACACAGGAATATGCGGACTGGTGCGGAGTATATGATAAAACTATGGCTGAGGTATCCAGCGGAATCCTTTCCGGGGCTTCACGTGTCGGAGAAAATGTCACATTGAAGAATTTCTCTGTCATTATGAATGAAAAACTGGTTCCGGCGCTTGACGAGGTCTGGCTGGGCGAAAAGACCGCGGATGAGGCAATTACAGCAATCGAAGATTCTCTGGCAGGGGAACTCCAGGGCGCATGGTAGTGCGTGAATAAGATGCAGCTCTGAATTTGGAAAACAGCCATCCTGGCAGGTGGCTGTTTTCTGTGAAAAGAAAGAGGTGACAACTGTTTTGAAAAAGAAAAAATCCGGCTATCTGGAACGTACAAGGACCAAATGGGGATACTTCTTTATTGCGCCTGGAATTATCGGGTTTCTTGTATTCAGCCTCGGACCGATGCTGTACAGTTTGTTTTTAAGTACGATGGAATGGAATATCATTACTCCGAAAAGGTTTGTCGGTCTGGAGAATTACCGGCAGTTATTTCAGAATGAACTGACCTGGAAATCGCTGAAGGTCACGGCGGCTTATACGGCTATGACAGTCCCGCTGGTGATCGTCATCACATTCGGGATCGCTCTGCTGCTGAACAGCAGGGTAAGAGGGATATCCATTTTCAGAACAATCTTTTATATTCCATCGATTATTCCGCTGGTTGCTACGGCAGCAATATGGATGTTTATTTACAATCCCACTTACGGATTCCTGAATGGAATCCTGCGGGCGCTTGGACTGCCTGCGCAGAAATATATTTACAGCACCTCATCGGTCATCCCGTGCCTTTCGGCGATGGCGGTCTGGTGTGCGGGAAACACGGTGATTATTTATCTGGCAGGCCTGCAGGGGGTATCACGCCAGCTTTACGATGCGGCTGAGATTGACGGTGCGGGAAGGATGCAGAGGTTCCGGCATATTACGGTTCCGATGATGACTCCGATTATATTTTACAATCTGGTCATGACGATGATTAACTGTCTGCAAACCTTTACCCAGGCATATATCATGACAGACGGAGGTCCGGCAAATTCCAGTTTATTTTTCTCACTGCTGATTTACCGCAACGCATTTACGTATCAGAAGATGGGATACGCAGCGGCACTCTCATGGGTACTGTTTGTGATTGCCGGGATTCTGACGCTGATTTTATTTGTGACTTCCGGAAAATGGGTTTTCTACGAGGATGGAGGTGATAACTGGTGAAGAGAAGAGGCAGACATAAAGTAAATATAGTCAGCATGGTTTTGCTGGTACTGCTTTCCGTTATCATGTTGTTTCCATTTTTCTGGTTGGTCAGGAGCGCTTTTATGACCGACCGTGAGATCATGACGATGCCAATGCAATGGCTGCCGGAAAGACTGCGCTTTGAAAATTTTTCTGAATCGATGAAGCGTGCGCCTTTCCTGAGATATTTTATGAATTCCGTATTTGTGACAGGGATCAATGTGGTGGCGCAGGTGCTGAGTGTCAGTTTTATTGCGATGGGGTTTGCGCGCTTTCAGTTTAAGGGGAAGAACTTCTGGTTCGCAGCGATTCTGTCTACCATGATGATTCCTTATACGGTACTGATGATTCCTCAGTTTATCGGATGGCAGGCAGTGGGCGCGTATAACACGTATCTGCCGCTTACCGTACCGGCGTTTTTCGGAAATGCATTCAATATCTTTCTGATGTGCCAGTTCTACCGCGGGATCCCGAAGGATTACGATGAGGCTGCGCTGATGGACGGCGCGGATTACTTCAGGATTTATACGACGATTATTTTGCCGATGGCAAAACCGGTACTGTGCTCTGTCGGTGTATTTGCCTTTATGAATTCATGGAATGATTTCATCGGACCGCTGCTATATCTGGATAAGGAAAGCATGAAAACAATCTCGCTGGGACTTCAGATATTTATCGGACAGTATACAAGCTCATGGAATCTGATGATGGCGGCATCCTGTGTTGCGGTGATTCCGATGATTCTTATTTTCTTTTTTGCACAGAGATACTTTATTGAGGGCATAACGTTCTCAGGATTGAAGGGGTAGGGGGGAAACATATGAAAACGGAACTTAGTAGATTACCTTTCAGCCGTGCCGGCTCTTATATGGCAGTGTCGGAGCTGGGTGAGGATTTCCGCGGTATGTCAAACGTATTAGGATTATATCTGAGGACGGTGCATGGATCGGCTTTGAAACCGCTGGCAGCAAGGATTATTCCGACTGCTGGAGGCAGAGAAACGGCGTATGAATGCCGGATGGAGCGGACATCGCTGTATCTGAATACGGACGGCGGAACACTGGAACTGTGTTTTGATGATGAAAATACACTTCTGGTACGAGGGAAAGGAAAAGAGATAGGACTGATTCTCGATTTCCTCGCAGATCAAGGACCTTTTGACTATATCTATACGATCCCCTGCGGCGGCAGGGACTATTATATGGCGAATTGTTACAAAAACAACTGCAGATACCTGATTTCGCTTCTGGCGGGGAAGGCTGAACTTGAGCAGGAATGGAAGGAAAGCTCAGCACTGTATTCACGGCTGTACTTTTCCGGGAACGATGGCTTTCTGTTTGCCCTGAAAGAAATTGAGACGGAATGGGACAGGGTTCCTGCAAAATACGATTTTGAGGAATGCAGGAAGAGAACGGAAGATGAATTTCTGGAATTTGCACGGAGAATGCCGTCATGTCCGGAACAATACAGGGAGGCGGCAGAGAGGGCTGCTTATCTGAACTGGTCAGGGATTGTGAAAAAAGACGGATTTCTGAAAAGAGATGCAATGTTCATGTCCAAAAACTGGATGTGCAATGTCTGGAGTTGGGATCACTGTTTTAATGCGATTGCCCTGTCTTATCACAACCCGGAACTAGCGTGGGATCAGTTTATGATTATGTTTGATCATCAGGATGTGACCGGGCTGATTCCCGACAGCGTAAATGATGTACATATTGTGTGGAATTACTGCAAGCCTCCGATACACGAATGGGCGCTGCGCCGGATGATGGAACATATGGAATTGAGCAAAGAGCAGATGCAGGAAGCCTATCAGTGTCTTGGAAAGTGGACAGACTGGTGGCTTGTGTACAGGGACTATAATGGGGACGGCCTTTGTGAATACAATCATGGAAATGATTCAGGCTGGGATAATTCGACCGCTTTTTCCGCACTCCCTCCGGTCACAACACCGGAACTTCAGGCCTTTCTGGTGATTCAGATGGAGGTGCTCGCAGAACTGGCGGACAGGCTTGGGATAGATTTCGGGCGGGAAGCATGGAGCCGTAAGTCTGCAGAGCTCTATGCGCATTTTCTGGAAAAATGCTTTGTGGATGGGCTTCCGGTGATTCGAAGGAGCGTCAGCGGTGAAGTGATCGAAAATAACAGTCTGCTTCCGTATGTCAGCATCGTTCTCGGCAGGCGGCTGCCGGAAGAAATCAGGAAAAAGATGACAGAGATACTGATAGGAGACCGGTTCTATACAGATTATGGATTTGCGACGGAAAGCCCGGGAAGTACGGAATACAGGGCGGACGGTTACTGGAGAGGACCGATCTGGGCGCCGAGTACTATGCTGGTCCTGGATGGGCTGTATCAGTGCGGGGAGGAAGAGTTCGTACGCGAGGCAGCCAGACGCTTTGCGGATATGGCAGTATGTAGCGGATTTGCAGAAAACTTTGACGCTCTCACAGGAGAAGGGCTGCGGGATCGGGCATATACCTGGACTTCCAGTGTATTTCTCATACTTGTACATGAATATCTGACGGAAAAAGGAGAGGGGAGGTAAGTATGACACAGGATGAAAGGATTTTGCGTGAGCTGGCCGTGAAGTACAGGGAGGCGGCGTTTACGGAGGAAAACAGGAAGAAGAAGGAACTGCAGAAGGCGGTCAATGACCTGCATATGATCCGGCCGGTCGTTCTGATTGATGAACTGCCCTGGCATGAGCTTGATATAAACGGTGAACTGACGCTTATGTGCCAGGATCCGTACCTGAGGGAGATAGAAGCCCAGATGCGTCAGATGCTTTACCGCCATAAATATATTCCGGCTGATCTTGTGCTGCCGGAGGCAATCAGGGTGGAAAAGGTGATTCATACGACAGGAATCGGAATCGGGATTCAGGAAGAAACACGAGCGACAGATGCGGCAAATAAAATTGTCTCTCACCGGTTTATCGACCAGATGGAGGATGAGGAATGCCTGGAGCTGTTGCACAATGAAACGATTACGTATGATAAGGAAGAATCAGAGCGTCGGTACAATCTTGTGGCGAATATGATTGGTGACATTATGCCGGTGAAGCTGATTGGAAGCCAGTGGGTGTTCGATACGCTGTGGGATGATGTGGCACAGCTTCACGGTGTAGAAAACCTGCTGATTGACCTGATCCTGCGCCCGGAATATATGCATGCAATCGCGGAGAAGCTGACAGATATCTTTCTGGATAAGGTCAGACAGTATGAAGAGCTGAATTTGTTCGAAGGGGAACAGGACAGCCTGCATTGTACTGCTGCCTATACGGATCAGCTTCCTTCCGGAGAGTTCGACGGAGTGCACTACAGGGCGAAAGATGTCTGGGGCCGGGGGGCAGCACAGGTATTTGTGTCGGTTTCACCCGATAAAAGGGCGGAGTTTGATATTCCGTATATGTGCAGGGCCATGGAACCATTCGGGCTGGTATACTATGGATGCTGTGAACCACTGCATAACCAGATTGATCTGATCTCGAAGATTCCCCATCTTCGGAAGATTACAGTTACACCGTGGGCGGACTACCAGATCGCGGCGGAGCAGATCGGCAAAAAATATGTGGCGTCCACCAAGGCGACCCCGGCTTCTGTCGCCATGAGCCGTGTGAACGAAGAGGAAATCCGGAAAGAACTGAAAATGATCATAGATGCCTGCTATAAAAACAGCTGTCCATTTGAACTGGTACTTAAGGATGTGAGTACGGTCTCGTATCACCCGGAGAACCTGCAGACATGGGAGCGGATTGCGATGGAACTAATCCGGAATTTATGACAGGAGGAAATGGAGGGATCATGCATGATTATTATGGTTTTGAGGTGATTGACCTTGGAGTGGATGTCCTGATTCCGGCGATTATACAATACTACAGAGAGAATCCGGAGACGAAGATCATTGCCCTGTAGGCGCTGCTGACTACCACAATGGCATCATTGAGAGATACGGTAGCGGCATTAAATGTGGAAGATTTCAGGGGAAAAATAAAAATCATGGTGGGAGGCGCCCCGATTACTCAGGAGTTTGCAGATTCCATCGGCGCGGACTGATATTCGAAGGATGCGGCGGAGGTCGCAGTTCTTACAAGAAGACTGGTTGGGGCTTAAAAGAAAACGATGTGAACATACGATACGAGGACGGCGGTTGATCACCGCCGTCCTTTATTACGTTATATTTGGATGTTTCAAAGTAAAGTCTTGCAAATTAACATTCTGTATACAATATTTTTACTGAATAGAAGAAGGAACAGATTCGTATCCCATTATGTTTTTCTTTTTAAGTTTGCCGTTTACGATATCGAATACATGCCATGTAGTACCGGCTTTTTTAGGAACATTGAAAGTTGCGACCTGTTTGCTTCCTTTATAAACGTTTACTTTTGCACCGGAATAAGCGAGTCCGGTTGAGTAGGAAGAGTAGCGGTTCGTATAATCATGGATGGTGTAACGGTACGTTCCTGAGGAACCAACTTTGAATACAGTTACCGTTTCCGGCCCATAGCTTGTGGTATCGTCAACGTCAAGATTTGCGATCTGAACTCCGCTGCTGTTGTATGCCAGCTTGTTACTGTAGTATACGTGGAAACGGTTGCCGTTGGAGCTTGGTCCTGTCAGATGGGAATCCAGATCTCTTGGAGTTTCTCCCCAGGTCAGGACAACACGCCATGTACTTGACTTCATCTTGCTGCTCATGCTGACATCCGTACGGTTGCTGTGTGTGGAGGATGGCTTCCGGCATGAGATATTCATATAGCTCGTAGCGTATCCGGAACGGCTTGCCTGCAGAGTATAATTACCTTCGGCAAGTTTTACGCTGTACTCACCTCTGGAATTAGAGCTTGTAGAAGCATAAACGGAACCGGATTTATTGTTATAGCCTTTGCGGAATTTCAGGCTTGCCCTTGACAGGATACTTCCATCGGTACTATTGGTAAGCGTTCCTGTCATCGTGTACTTTTTGACTGCTTTCTTCTTAACTGTTACGGTGCATGTCGCTTTCTTGTTATTAGCAGTAAAGGTAATCGTGGTTTTTCCGGCTTTTATGGCCTTTACTACTCCTGTGCTGCTGACGGTAGCGACTGATTTTTTGCTGGATTTCCAGCTCGTCACTGCTTTGGCTCCGCTGGGACTCAGGCTGCCCTTCAGTGTGTAGGACTGTCCAATGTACAGAGTCAGGGACTTTTTGTTCAGAGTTGCCTTTTGGAGTGTAGGAGCAACAATGACCTTAATGCTTTTGGTTTTTCCGTTAATTTTTGCGGTGATCGTAGCAGAACCTTTCTTTTTGGCTTTGACTACGCCATAGGAATTCACAGTGGCAACGGATGTTTTGCTGGATTTCCATGTGGCTTTTTTCAGCGCATTTTTGCTGGTTGACATGCCGAGGGAGACTGATTTGCCGGGGGCAATGAGAACGGTCATTGACGTGGCCGCAGCAGCCTCGGTCTTCATGCTGAATAATGGAAGCATAAGCACCAGAGTCAGCAGAAGAGTAAAGTGTTTCAGGACTTTTTTCATACTTTTTTCTCCTTTCTTTATAAAAAGTCAATTTATTTTAACATAGAAATTATGGTGTGTAAATAATTTTCAAAAGGAAAGAAGCTATTTTATTGTCCGATATTACATCTGATGATTGGGGCGCAGGGGATTAATGTATTGACTATTTTTCTAAAGTAGGATAAAGTAAATAAACAGAATCAGGTTAAGAATCCAAATTCAGAAGACGTTGTAAATAAGGAGAAATCGAATGATGGAACAGTATAAGCAGGAATTTATTGAATTTATGGTAGATTGTCAGGTATTGAAGTTTGGAGATTTTGTGACAAAGAGCGGCAGAAAGACTCCGTTTTTTGTAAATACTGGTTTTTACCGGACGGGAGCACAGCTCCGCAGGCTCGGAGAGTATTATGCGAGAGCAATTCATGACAAATTCGGGCTGGACTTTGATGTCCTGTTCGGACCGGCGTACAAAGGAATTCCGCTGACAGTCGCTGCGACGATGGCAATCAGCGAGTTTTACGGAACGGAGATCCGTTACTGTTCGAACCGGAAAGAAGTTAAGGATCATGGGGATAAGGGGATTCTGCTCGGCAGCCCGATCCAGGACGGTGATCGGGTAGTCATTATTGAGGACGTGACGACAGCGGGTACTTCGATTCAGGAGACACTTCCGATCATCAAGGCACAGGGTAATGTGAATCCGCTCGGATTGGTAGTGTCCGTTGACCGTATGGAACGCGGACAGGGCGAGAAGAGTGCATTGCAGGAGATTGAAGAAAAGTACGGACTGAAGACTACGGCTATCGTTACGATGGAAGAAGTGGTAGAACATTTGCATAACAGAGAATACAAAGGGAAGATTATCATTGATGATGCGATGAAATCGGCAATTGACCGCTACTACGAACAGTATGGGGTGAAATAAAACGGAGGTGTCAGTCGTGAACGAGAAATTATTCAAAGTGATTACGAATTCGGGAATTGGAAATCTTGTGATGGGGATTATTACGATTGTAGGCGGTATCACGATGGGAGTATTGCTTGTGGTCAGCGGTGCAAGACTGCTGAAGAGCAAAAGCAATATTGTAATCTGATGAAGCAAGGCACAAAGAAATGGATGAAAGCGGTGGGGGTCTGTCTGTTCGGGATCTATCTGGTGCTTCTGATTTATATGCTGTTTTTTGCAGAAGGTTACGGACGGGGAACGGAAAGGGCCGTTTACAGCTATAATGTGCGTCCGTTTCATGAGATTTGGCGTTATATCAGGTACAGAAAGCTGTTGGGAGCCAGGAGCGTGTTTTTGAATCTGGCAGGAAATGTGATTGGTTTCATGCCATTTGGAGCACTGCTCCCTGTGTTCGCACGAGCTGCACGGAGAGCGTGGCGTGTAACACTGCTGAGCTTTGAGATCAGTGCTTTGATTGAATTTTCGCAGCTGATCTTCCGGGTAGGCTGTTTCGATGTAGATGACATGATTTTGAATACAACGGGCGGGCTGCTCGGCTATCTGGTATTTGCGGCCGCATATATTGTTGTGTTCGGAAGGGAACGGCTTCGTGATCCCGAAGCAAGGTAAAAAAGCGAATCGCATACGGAGGAACGGTATGGCTAAGAAACAGAGTTATTCATTTGAAGAGAAAAAGCATTCAGGAAACGGGATTGTGGCGACTGTGCTTGGGGTGGGCTCCCTTCTGACGCTGCTTGTCCTGCTGTTGATTTCCTTTTTGATGAAGGGAACAGCAGCTGCATGGATCGGGGCATTTGGATTTACGGGAATTGCGATGGCATGCTGTGGACTTTCCTATGGCTTTTCCAGTTTCCGCGATGAATGCAAATACGGTTTTTTCTGTAAATTCGGAACGATTATGAGTACAGTGGCGATCACGGCATGGTTTTTCATCGTATGTATCGGGCTTGCAAAATAAATTTCTTTAGAAACAGGAGAAGGCAGGAATATTATGGGAGAGATCAATCAGGAGAATGGGCTGAGAGAACGGTATGATCTTGCAATGGGGAGAATTGCCAGAATCCCGGAGGATCATACTGTACCGCAGCCTTTTTATGCGTATTTCAGGGAAATGGCAGATTTTCTGAAGCAGATGGATGAGCTTTGGAATCAAATTGAGAATCGGGAGACAGATAGCTACAGTCTCGAACAGTGGCAGGAGTTGAACCATGCGCTGTACCGGGATATTTTGCCCGGGCAGTATGAACAGAGCTATGCCAATCCGGCTTATGCGGTAAAAGAGCTTGGTGAGGTTCACGGACGGATCCTGAGCTTCCTGTATACGGAGCTGCGTGGGCTGATTGTCTATGCATTTGAGCAGCGTCTGGAGGAGATGGTCATTCATCTGGAGCTGTTTATTGAGATTTACAACCGCTTTGAGGCGGAGGGACTGCCGGAGTATAAGGAGATCCAGCAGATTGTGTACTGGTTTGTGAGCGATTACAGTGAAGTGTTTGTGACACGAAGGATTCGGGAGGACGTGGACCCGGCGCTCGATTTTGCAGTCAGAATTATTATGGATTCTGATCTGGAGGATCTGCGTTACCTCTACCGTTACGGGGAATATGTGTCAGAGAGTGAACTGAAGACGGCGCAGTTTTTGAATTCCCTTCCGGAAGAGGAGATTGCTGCGATGGCAGATACTTACACGGAAGGCTACCGGATCGGTTTTGTGATGGGAGGAAAAGACCTTTCTATTAAAAAGACAGTGAATATCCGTTATCGGCTCGGGTTTGAGCGGATGATACGGAGGGCGATCCAAAATTTCAGGGCAATGGGTCTGGAGCCTGTAATTTTCCGTACAGCAGTAAGCACTGTAAACAAACGGCAGCATATACGGATCGGATACTACGGAGCGATTCCGAACAAACAGTTCGATTATGATCATAAGGCGGACGCAGCGATCTATCTGGATAAGAAATTCATAGAGCGGAAGCTGGGCGTGATGCGTACTGCATATGAGAGCTATAAGGAACTTTCAAATGGTCATGCAGGTCCGGCCGTTGTAGAAGTGTTCGGAGAGGTTCCGTTTGCACCGGAGACGAAGGAGGAAGCGTACCGCCTGTCCGAAAAGCAGCAGAAGCTTTCAGTGACAATGGGGAATGAAGCGTCGCAGATTACGAACCAGTATATTATAGGAAAAGAGCGGAGTTTCACCATTATTGCGTTTCCGGTACCGGAAATCGGGACGGAGTATGAAGCGATTTTCCGTGAGACGGTGAAGATTAATACGCTGGATTACCAGCTTTATCAGAGAATCCAGCAGACGATAATTGATACACTTGACCTTGGTGTGGGTGCGCATATCCAGGGCTGCGGAGCGAACCGGACGGAGCTTTATGTGGCATTTGCCGGATTGAAAGACCCGGAGCATGAGACACTGTTCGAGAATTGTGTGGCGGATGTCAATATTCCGGTCGGGGAGGTATTTACTTCGCCGAAGCTTGCAGGGACGAATGGAGTGCTGCATGTAAGTCAGGTATATCTTGGGGAATTGAACTATAAAGATCTTGAGCTTACATTTACTGATGGAATGATTACCGGATACCGCTGCGGTAATTTTGACACGGAGGAAGAAAATCAGAATTATATCCGGGAGAATATCCTGTTCCATCATGACACGCTTCCTCTCGGAGAATTTGCAATCGGTACGAATACGACGGCGTATGCGGTGGCAAAGAAATACCAGATCGGAGACAGGCTGCCGATACTGATTGCAGAAAAGATGGGGCCGCACTTTGCGGTGGGAGACACGTGTTATTCCTGGCAGGAGGATACTCCGGTCTACAATCCGGACCGGAAGGAAATCATTGCGAGAGACAATGAGGTATCCGTTCTGAGAAAGGAAGATCCGTCAAAGGCGTATTACGGCTGCCATACGGATATCACAATCCCGTATGAGGAACTTGGGCTGCTGGAAGTGGTAAAGGCGGATGGAACGAAGATTCCGATTATCTGTGATGGCCATTTCGTGCTGCCGGGGACGGAAGAGCTGAATCTTCCATTGAAAAAATGACAGAGAATCTCCCCAAGCATTGACAAGGATTCATTTCGTGAGTAGAATAAAAAATCGAAAGCGGATTCTGAGAGTACGCTTTCCCAGACGGGCTTGCGTTTTTCAGAGAATATGGGAAGCTGTATTTATTCTGAAGGGACGGAGCCATAAAATGAAACAGAAAGACTGAAAAAGTAAAGGAGAAGAGACGATGGCAAAAGTAGGTATCGTGATGGGCAGTGACTCTGATATGCCGGTTATGAGCAAGGCGGCAGACATGCTGGAAAAGTTCGGGATTGAGTATGAGATGACGATTATTTCAGCACACCGTGAGCCGGATGTGTTTTTTGAGTATGCAAAGACAGCAGAGGAGAAGGGCTTCAAGGTAATTATCGCAGGTGCAGGTATGGCAGCGCATCTTCCGGGAATGTGTGCAGCTATTTTCCCGATGCCGGTCATCGGAATTCCGATGCATACGACTTCTCTTGGCGGACGCGATTCCCTGTACTCCATCGTACAGATGCCGTCAGGTATCCCGGTAGCAACGGTAGCGATCAACGGCGGTGCAAATGCAGGTATCCTGGCTGCAAAGATTCTGGCAGTTTCAGATCCGGAGCTTCTTCAGAAGGTTAAGGATTATGCAGGAGAACTGAAGGCACAGGTTGAGGCGAAGGATGCACGTCTTCAGGAAGTAGGATATAAGAACTATAATAAATAATGGGATGACGAAGCACAGGAGGAAGCATATGGATTACAAAAAGGCAGGCGTGGATATTGAAGCCGGTTACAAATCAGTAGAATTGATGAAGGAACATATTAAGAAAACCATGCGCCCGGAAGTACTGACAAATATCGGAGGATTCTCCGGAGCATTTTCAATGAAGGCGTTTCAGAACATGGAGAATCCGACGCTCGTTTCCGGTACGGACGGAGTCGGAACGAAGCTGAAGCTGGCATTTATTCTGGACAAGCATGACACGGTCGGAATTGACTGTGTGGCAATGTGTGTTAATGATATCGCATGTGCAGGCGGAGAACCGCTGTTTTTCCTGGACTATATTGCATGCGGAAAGAATTATCCGGAAAAGATTGCGCAGATCGTCAGCGGCGTGGCAGAGGGATGTGTCCAGTCAGATGCAGCTCTGATTGGCGGAGAGACCGCAGAGATGCCGGGCTTTTATCCGGAAGATGAGTATGACCTGGCAGGTTTTGCAGTCGGTGTTGTGGATGAAAAGGATCTGATCACAGGAAAAGATCTGAAGGCTGGGGATGTTCTGCTTGGTATTGCATCTTCAGGTGTTCATAGCAATGGGTTTTCTCTGGTGCGTAAGGTATTCCCGATGGAGAAGGAAGCACTTGAGACATACTATGAGGAACTTGGAACCACGCTTGGCGAAGCACTCCTTGCCCCGACGAAGATTTATGTGAAGGCACTGCGCAGCGTAAAGGAGAGTGGCGTGCGTATTAAGGCATGTAGCCATATCACCGGAGGCGGTTTCTATGAGAATGTACCGCGTATGCTGCCGGAAGGAATGCGTGCAGTGATCCGCAAGGACAGCTATGAGGTTCCGCCGATTTTCCGCATGCTTGCAAAGCAGGGAGATATCGCAGAGGAGATGATGTATAATACCTACAATATGGGTATTGGTATGGTTGTAGCTGTGGATGCGGCAGATGTGGAAAAAGCAAAAGCGGCGATCGAAGCAGCAGGTGAGACTGCTTATGTGATTGGACAGATTGAACAGGGCGAAAAGGGAGTTACATTATGTTAAGGCTGGCAGTTCTGGTATCGGGAGGAGGAACCAATCTGCAGGCGATTCTGGATGCAATTGCAAACGGAAGGATTACCGGGGCCAGAGTGGTGAAGGTGATCAGCAACAGCAGGAAGGCGTATGCACTGGAGCGTGCGGCGAAGTCAGGGATTTCATCGGAATGCGTGACAAGAAAGGATTATCCTGTTCCGGAGGAATTTGACCGGGCGCTGCTTGCGGCGATTCAGAGTTCGGAGGCGGATCTGGTGGTGCTGGCCGGCTGTCTGGTGGTGATTCCCCAGATCATCGTAGATGCATATCCGAATCGGATTATCAATATTCATCCGGCATTGATTCCGTCCTTCTGTGGGCAGGGTTACTATGGCCTGAAGGTGCACGAGAAGGTGCTGGAACGCGGTGTGCGTGTGACTGGTGCGACCGTGCATTTTGTAGACGGCGGAACGGATACCGGACCGATTATTCTGCAGAAGGCAGTAGAAGTAAAGGACGGAGATACACCGGAAATCCTGCAGCGGCGTGTCATGGAGGAAGCGGAGTGGAAGATCCTTCCGCAGGCAATTGACCTCATTGCGAATGGGCGTGTCGCTGTTTGTGACGGGAAAGTGACGATTGGCAGTTGAAAGCAGAAGAAAGAGTTCTTGGCTGCGGTTTGCGGCTGGAGGGTTGTGAATCGTAACTGTTCTTAAAGAATACGGAGGAATTCAGATGAAGGTATTGATCGTAGGTAGCGGCGGAAGAGAACATGCGATTGCATGGAAGGTTGCGCAGAGCCCCAGGGTAGACAAGATTTACTGTGCGCCGGGAAATGCCGGGATTGAAGAATACGCAGAGTGTGTAGATATCAAGGCAATGGAATTTGAAAGGCTGGCAGCTTTTGCCAAGGAAAAGGAAATCGACCTGACTGTCATCGGTATGGATGATCCCCTGGTGGGCGGAGTGGTCGATGTGTTTGAAGCACAGGGACTCCGGGTATTCGGACCGCGTAAAAATGCGGCTATCCTGGAAGGTTCCAAAGCATTTTCCAAGGATCTGATGAAAAAATACCATATCCCGACAGCGGCCTATGAGAATTTTGATGATGCGGAAAAAGCACTTGCCTATCTGGAAACAGCAAAGTTCCCGATCGTTCTGAAAGCAGACGGTCTTGCACTTGGAAAGGGTGTATTGATCTGCCAGACGATGGAAGAGGCAAAGGCGGGCGTGAAAGAAATTATGACCGACCGGAAATTCGGAGCTGCCGGAAGCCGTATGGTTATTGAAGAATTCATGAAGGGCCGCGAGGTATCTGTTCTGACCTATGTAGACGGAAAGACGATCAAGCCGATGACCTCCGCGCAGGATCACAAGCGGGCTGGTGACGGGGATACAGGACTGAATACCGGAGGAATGGGAACCTTTTCACCGAGTCCATTCTATACGGAAGAGATTGATGCGTTCTGCAGGAAGTATATTTACCAACCGACCGTGGATGCGATGGCAGCAGAAGGCAGAGAATTCAAGGGAATCATTTTCTTCGGACTGATGCTCACGGAGGATGGACCGAAGGTATTGGAATATAATGCAAGATTCGGTGATCCGGAAGCACAGGTGGTATTGCCGCGTATGAAGACGGATATTATCGATGTATTTGAGGCATGTATTGATGGAACTCTGGATCAGGTAGATTTGCAGTTTGAAGATAATGCAGCTGTATGCGTTGTGCTGGCTTCGGCGGGTTATCCGGTCAGCTATGAGAAGGGCTTCCTGATCAAGGGGCTGGAGAATTTTAAGGATAAGGACGGTTACTACGTGTTCCATGCAGGAAGCGCAAAGGGAAAGGACGGGATTGTCACGAATGGCGGCCGTGTGCTTGGCGTGACTGCAAAAGGCCATGATCTGAAGGAAGCACGTGCAAATGCATATGAAGCAATCAACTGGATCGATTTTGATAATAAGTATTACCGCCATGATATCGGAAAGGCAATCGACGAAGCATAGAAGGAGAGCATTATGAACAGAAAGATAATGGGATGGAGACGGACGCTGCTTGCTGTCTGGATGCTGGTATGGGTTTGTGGCACGACCGCTTTTGCAGAAGGGGCATCCGGAGATAATTCACTGTCCGATCTTGGAATCCTTACAGAAGGCGTTACCGTATCACCGGATTTTTATTACAGCACGATTGAATATAACGTGACAGTTCCGGCTGGTACGACAGAGCTTTCACTGGATCCGGTTACATCCAATCCAAATGCGACGATTACTGATATCTCCGGTACTACGCTGGAAAACGGAGAGGGTACTGTGGTGATTACAGTCATGGCAGAAAACGGCAATGCATATAGCTATTATCTCTATGTAAAAGCAGAAGAGGGCGTCGCACAGACTGAGGCGCCGCAGACGGAGAGCGAGACACAGCCGCAGACCGAAACGGAAACTGAGACCGAGCCGGAGACGGAGGATCCACGTTTTGTAAAAGTGGACCGGAATTCTCTGGAGGAGGCGGAAAATACGATTGCAACTCTGAAGGCAGAGACGGCAAGTCATCGTGACCGCCTGAATCTTCTGATGAAGGTGCTGTACGGTCTGATCGGTTTCTGCGTGGTTCTTCTGTTTGCTGTCATCAATCTGATCCTGAAGAAGAGAGATTTAAAGGCAGAGCTTCGGGAATACAGGAGTTACGGTTATGTTCCTTCCGGAGACGGCCAGCAGGATGGAGCGGTGGCACAATACGGAGACGGGGAGTATGGTTACCAGGAGGCAGGTTACGGTGCAGAATATGAAGATGCACAGGATTTTGGCGGCTATGCTCCGGAAATGAATGAAGCTGTGCCGGGGATGCAGCCAGATGGACAGAACGGGATGCGTCAGATACAGCCGGATGCATCGGAAAATGATGGGCAGCCTTCAATGACAGGAGCATCAGAGAATGTACCGGAAGAAGTGTATGATGATCCGAATACGGTTCCTAAACCATCGAAAGCAAGGAAGAAAACCAGAAAAATGCCGGCCTATCAGCCGCAGCAGCAGGCTCCGGTCTATCAGCCGCCGCAGGATGGTAAAAATAAAGACGTTGAGATTACAATGATTGATTTATAAAATACGAAAGAGGTGCTGCACAGGCGGCACTTCTTTTTTGTATTATTAGCTCAGAATCCGGCTCTGCCGGTAGGAATGGAAGAGTATTGGAATCAGTATTGGAATCGCAGGAAAAACGGGTTGACAGAACAAGCCAACTGTTATATTATCTGTATAACAAAAGAGGAGGCGGTTATTGATGCTGATAGAGATTGATTTTCAAAGTGAAGAGGCCATCTATATGCAGCTCCGCAACCAGATTATTATGGGAATAGCCATGTCAGTCATTCAGGAAGGGGATGCGCTGCCATCGGTTCGTCAGCTTGCGGATGATATCGGAATTAACATGCATACAGTGAATAAGGCATATACGGTGCTGCGTCAGGAGGGATTTGTGACCATTGACCGGCGCAGGGGGGCAGTAATCGCGCTCGATGTGGATAAAGCACAGGCGCTTGCTGAGATGAGAAACCAGCTCGGCGTGATACTTGCCAAAGCATGGTGCAAAGATATCTCAAGAGAAGAAGTACATGAGCTGGTCGATGATATTTTTGACCGGTTTCCGGCTGAGAGTTAAGGTTATCGCAGCTCCTGTCTGTGGCTGAACTGTAATGCAAATTGAGACAAACCAGGAGGATTTTTGAATGCGGAATGATTATACAGAGAGCGCGCAGCAGGCGCTGAAGCTCGCAAAACAGGCTGCGAAGTCTTGTGGACACAGCTATACGGGCTCGGAGCATCTGCTTCTTGGACTGCTGCGGGAACCGAAGGGGACGGCAGGTGCTGTACTTCGGGAGTATCGGGTGGAGGAAGAAAAGCTTGCCGGCTTGATTGAGCAGCTGATTGCTCCGGCTCTGCCGAATGGAGGCGGCCAGACAGAAGGCTGGACTCCGCGTGCAGAGGGGATTCTGGAAAACAGTGCGGAGGAAGCGCGCCTGTTTGAGAATAGCAGGATCGGGACAGAGCATATCCTGATTGCAATTCTGGTAGATGTGGAATGTGTGGCGGCGAGACTGCTGCATACGATGGGCATCAATATTCAGAAAATGTACATGGATATACTTGGTATTATGGGAGTCAGCGAGGATAAATACCGCGAGATCGCAAGAAACGCGAAACTGGCAGGTGAAACTGACGGTTCAGCGACTCCTGTACTGGATCAGTACAGCCGTGATCTGACAGGGCTTGCCGCAGATGGCAAGCTGGATGACACGGTTGGCAGGGAGCAGGAGATTGAGCGTATCATCCAGATACTGAGCAGGAGAACGAAGAACAATCCCTGTCTGATAGGGGAACCGGGAGTCGGAAAGACCGCGATTGTGGAGGGATTGGCACAGAGGATCGTATCCGGTGCCGTTCCAGATCCGATGAAGGAAAAGCGTGTGGTGACGCTCGATATGGCAGGGATGGTTGCAGGCTCTAAATATCGGGGAGAATTCGAAGAGCGGATCAAGACGATCCTGCGTGAGGTGACGGACAGCGGGAATACGCTTCTGTTCGTCGATGAGCTGCATACGATTATCGGAGCAGGAGGCGCGGAGGGAGCACTTGATGCTTCGAATATCCTGAAGCCGGCGTTGTCCCGTGGAGAGATTCAGATGATCGGGGCAACGACGATTGAGGAGTACCGAAAGTATATCGAGAAGGATTCTGCGCTGGAACGCCGATTCCAGCCGGTTCATGTGGAGGAGCCGACGGAGGAGGAGACGAAGCGGATTCTTGAGGGACTGCGGCCTGCTTATGAAAAGCACCATCGGGTGAAAATTACGGATGAGGCACTGGAGGCAGCTGTGAAGCTGTCGACCCGTTATATCAACGACCGTTTCCTGCCGGATAAGGCGATTGATCTGATTGATGAGGCATGTGCGAAACGGCAGCTTGGATTCTACAGGATCCCGGAACAGATGCAGGAGCTTCAGGCACAATACCAGGAGACAGTGAATCAGAGAGAAGAGGCAGTAAAGTCCGGTGATTTTGAGGCAGCACGAGATTTCAATCAGCGGAAAGACGCCCTCGAGAAGGAGCTGGAACAGCTCAGGAAGAGGAACAGGCGGCGCATGTCCGGAAACGCAGCGTCTGTCGTTCCGGAGGATGTCGCAGCAGTTGTATCGGTGTGGACGAAAATACCGGTGCAGAAGCTTACCGAGCAGGAGGGAAAGAAGCTCCTGAAGCTGGATAAGCTGCTCCATAAACGCGTCGTCGGACAGGAGGAGGCGATTCAGGCGGTGTCGCGTGCAATCCGCAGGAGTCGTGCCGGACTGAAAAGTCCGAACCGCCCGATCGGTTCGTTCCTGTTTCTCGGGCCGACCGGAGTTGGGAAAACGGAGTTGTCGAAGGCCCTTGCAGATACGGTATTTGGCAGCGAACAGTCGATGATAAGAGTCGATATGTCCGAGTATATGGAGAAGCACAGTGTATCGAAGCTGGTAGGCTCCCCGCCTGGTTACGTTGGTTATGAAGAAGGGGGGCAGCTTTCGGAGAAGGTTCGCAGAAATCCGTATTCGGTCGTTCTGTTTGATGAAATAGAGAAGGCTCATCCGGATGTATTCAATATCCTGCTGCAGGTACTGGATGAAGGTCATATCACGGACGGACACGGCAAGAAGATTGATTTCAAAAACACGATACTGATTATGACCTCCAATGCGGGAGCACAGTCGATTGTAGCTCCGAAGCATCTTGGATTCGCTGCAGGGAATGATGAGAAAAAGAATTATGAGACCATGAAGGGAAGCGTGATGGAGGAAGTCCGCAGAATCTTCAAGCCGGAGTTCCTGAACAGGATTGATGACATTATTGTGTTCCATTCCCTGAGTAAGGAGAATATCCGTGAGATTGTCGGGCTGCTGCTGGCGGAATTACAGAGCCGCTGCAAGGAACAGATGAATATTACGCTGAAGGTCAGTGCCGCTGTGAAAACACAGATCGCGGAGGCAGGCTTCGACGATAAGTATGGAGCAAGACCGCTGAGACGTGCGATCCAGAACCGGATTGAGGATATGCTGGCAGAGGAGATTCTGGCCGGACATGTGAAGGCGGGAGATACAGTGAA
The DNA here is from genome assembly GCA_030524665.1 of Lachnospiraceae bacterium. Lineage (GTDB taxonomy): Bacteria > Bacillota > Clostridia > Lachnospirales > Lachnospiraceae > Choladousia. The sequence continues at coordinate 43,522 of JAUNGL010000004.1, forward strand.
TGTGGCGGTAAGTAAGGGTAAGATTGTTTTTTCGACGGCGGAGGAAGCTTAGCATTAACAAAAGTATGGTATTCAGAGAACAATTATGATAAAATAATAACTGCAAAAGTAAGGAAACAAAAGTGATATTGTTTCTGGCAAAGGATAAAAATTCAGCGGGAGGGCATGAAAATGTCAAGTATTAAGGAACTAATCAGAACAGAAGCAGACGGAACTCTCAGCTTTGGGGATTATGAGCTGGCAGCAAAGGCGAAGAAGTCCGATTATGAATATCAAGGAGATCTGTATAAGGTAAAGACTTATGCAGATATCACAAAGTTGGAACGAAATGGAATGTTTGTCTATGAGTCTGTTCCGGGAACAGCAGTACACTCTTTCCATGCGACCGAGAACGGAGTTTCTTTTGAGGTGGAGAGTCCGAAAGATACGCAGGTAATCATCGGACTGGAAGAGGATGCAGAGTACAAGATCTATATCAATGAAACCAACATCGGCACGATGAATACAAAGATGGGCGGGAAGCTGGTACTCAGCATTGAGAAGGGGGACGAAGATCTCGTTCCGGTAAAGGTTGTGAAGCTTTAAATGGCAAAGGCGAAAAGCGTTTTTTTCTGCCAGAACTGTGGCTATGAGTCGGCGAAGTGGATGGGGCAGTGTCCGGGGTGCCATGAATGGAATACCTTTGCGGAGGAGCCGGTGGTTGTGCAGCCATCGAAGAAGAGCGGCAGTCCGGCTGCGGTGAAAAAAGAACGCCCGAAGCCTGTTCAGATTACGGAGATTCAAATCAGTGAGACGGCGCGGACAACGACTGGGATCGGAGAGTTTGACCGCGTACTGGGAGGGGGAATCGTTGCAGGTTCCCTCGTTCTGGTAGGTGGTGATCCGGGAATCGGAAAGTCGACACTGCTGTTGCAGACATGCCGGAATCTGGCAGGGATGAATCGGAAGGTATTGTATATTTCCGGCGAGGAATCTCTTCAGCAGATTAAGATGCGTGCGGAGCGAATGGGGAAATTCTCTGATTCTCTGCTGCTGCTCTGTGAGACGAATCTGGAGGATATCCGGGAAGCAATTCTGCGGATGATGCCGGAGATCGTGATTATCGATTCCATCCAGACCATGTACAATGAAAATATTTCCTCCGCACCAGGCAGCGTGTCGCAGGTGCGTGAGACGACAGGAGCACTGCTGCAGATTGCGAAGGGAATGAATATCACAGTCTTTATTGTCGGACATGTGACGAAGGAGGGTGTGGTAGCAGGCCCGCGTGTGCTGGAGCATATGGTAGATACCGTACTTTATTTCGAAGGTGACCGCCATGCAATCTATCGTGTACTGCGCAGTGTGAAGAACCGGTTCGGTTCTACGAATGAGATCGGTGTGTTCGAGATGCGAAATGACGGACTTGCAGAGGTGGAAAATCCATCCGAGTATATGCTGAGCGGGAAACCGGAGGGAGCCTCGGGTTCCATCGTGGCATGTTCCATGGAAGGGACACGTCCGGTACTGATCGAAGTACAGGCGCTGGTCTGCCGGAGTAATCTTGCCTTTCCGCGCAGGACAGCCGCGGGAACAGACCTGAACCGTGTGAATCTGCTGATGGCAGTGCTGGAAAAACGTGCAGGCCTTCAGCTCTCTTCCTGTGATGCGTATATCAATATCGCAGGCGGCATCCGGATGAACGAGCCGGCCGTCGATCTGGGGATTGTACTCGCTGTGATTTCAAGCTTCCGGGATCAGCCGATTGATGAGAAGACAATCGCATTCGGCGAGGTGGGCTTAAGCGGCGAGGTGCGAGCAGTCAGTATGGCAGAGCAGCGGACACAGGAGGCGAAAAAGCTGGGCTTCGAGACCGTAATTCTGCCGGAGGTCAGCCGGAAGCAGGCGGAACGGGTCAAAGGGATACGGATTGTAGGCGTGCGGAATGTGCGGGATGCGATGAGCGTGATTTTATAAGAACGTTGTGTATTTGAAAATGGCAGACGAGAAGAGTTTGTCACAGCAGGAGAAGAGGTACTTGCCGTGATGGACTCTTTTTGAAATCAGGAAGTTTGGCGAGACACCGAAGTATACTGGACGTATTCTGGGGGTTGGTATCGCTTATGACAGAGAGACAAAAGAGCATACCTGCAAGATAGAAGTGCTGAGAAATGCATTGTTGTCATAGAAAATAGTGGGTTGTCGATTGATAAAAAGTGTGTTATGATGACACGTGAAATTTATTAAGTGTATTCGCAGTGCTGCGATACAGACATGTATGAATGGCTGCGAAAGACTGATATATGAGTGGAGACGGATTATGAGACACGAATTTAGAAAAATTGAGCCGAAGTGGCAGAAGAAGTGGGATGAAGCAGGGATCTTTCATGCGGTGGATAACGATGCAAGACCGAAATTCTACGGTCTGGTTGAGTTCCCGTATCCGAGCGGTGCAGGTATGCATGTCGGACATATCAAGGCGTATTCCAGCCTTGAGGTTATTTCCAGAAAGCGCCGTATGGAGGGATATAATGTACTGTTCCCGATCGGATTTGATGCATTCGGACTTCCGACGGAGAATTATGCGATCAAGACGGGACAGCATCCGAGAAAGATTACCGATGACAATATTGTGAAGTTTACGAACCAGCTGAAGAAGGTCGGATTTTCTTTTGACTGGGACAGAGTGATCGATACGACTGATGAGGATTATTATAAGTGGACGCAGTGGATTTTCCTGAAAATGTTCGATGCGGGACTGGTGTTCCGTGATACGGCACTGGTAAATTACTGCCCGTCTTGTAAGGTAGTTCTTTCCAATGAGGACAGTCAGGGAGGCAAGTGCGATATCTGTCACAGCGATATCGTTCAGAAATCCAAGGCTGTGTGGTATCTGAGAATCACTGAGTATGCGGATAAGCTTCTGCAGGGGCTGGATACGGTGGACTATCTGCCGAATATCCGTCAGCAGCAGGTGAACTGGATCGGTAAATCCACCGGTGCGTTTGTGGATTTCAGGCTTGCAGATCAGGATGACAGCTTCCAGATCTATACGACACGTCCGGATACGCTGTTCGGAGTGACCTTTATGGTAATCGCGCCGGAACATCCGATGATTGATAAATATGCGTCTGAGATTAAGAACATGGATGCGATTGAGGCTTACCGTGAGCAGTGTGCGAAGAAGACAGAGTTTGAGCGTACGCAGCTTGTGAAGGATAAGACTGGTGTGTGCATCGATGGCCTGGCGGCCATCAATCCGGTGAATGGGAAGAAAGTACCGATCTATATCGCTGACTATGTAATGATGGGCTACGGTACCGGAGCGATTATGGCGGTTCCGGCACATGACAGCCGTGACTATGAGTTTGCAAAGAAGTTTGGCATTGATATTATTCCGGTTATTGAGGGCGGAAATATTGAGGAAGAAGCGTATGCCGGAGATGGAAAAATGATCAACTCTGATTTCCTGAATGGTTATACGAACAAGAAGGACTCGATCCACCGCATGATCGGGGAGCTGGAGAAGCGCGGCATCGGCAAGGCTGGTGTGCAGTATAAGATGAAAGACTGGGCGTTCAACCGTCAGAGATACTGGGGTGAGCCAATTCCGATTATCCACTGTCCGAAGTGCGGCGTAGTCGGGGTACCGTATGAAGAGCTTCCGCTTCGTCTGCCGAAGGTAGAGAATTTTGAGCCGGGGCAGGAGGGAGAGTCACCACTCGCGAAGATTGATTCTTTCGTGAACTGTACATGTCCGAAGTGCGGAGGCGCTGCAAAGCGTGAGACAGACACGATGCCGCAGTGGGCAGGGTCCTCCTGGTACTTCCTGAGATATATTGATCCGAAGAATCCGGATGCACTGGCTGATCCGGAGAAGCTGAACTACTGGATGCCGGTAGACTGGTACAACGGCGGTATGGAGCATGTCACGAGACATATGATCTACTCCCGCTTCTGGCATCATTTCCTGTATGATATCGGTGCAGTAAATACACCGGAGCCGTATGCGAAGAGAACCGCACAGGGACTGATCCTCGGACCGGACGGCGACAAGATGAGTAAGTCTAAGGGCAATGTCGTAGACCCTCTGGATGTGGTGGAAGAGTACGGCGCCGATGTACTCCGTACCTATGTCCTGTTCATGGGTGATTACGGTGCGGCTACCCCGTGGAGCGAGAATTCCGTGAAGGGCTGCAAGCGTTTCCTGGAGCGTGTGGCAGGACTCACCGACCTCGTATCAGGAGAAGGCGTGACAGACGGACTGGAATCTGCATTCCACAAGACCATCAAGAAGGTATCAAGCGACTTTGAGGAAACGAAGTTCAATACGGCAATCGCGGCCATGATGGGACTTCTGAATGATATCTATGCCAAGGGCTCTCTGACGAAGGATGAGCTGGTGACCTTCATCAAGCTTCTCTGCCCGGTCGCACCGCATGTATGTGAGGAGATCTGGGAGCAGCTTGGAGGGGAAGGCTTCCTGTCCATGGCTTCCTGGCCGAAATACGAGGAGAGCAAGACCATTGACGCAACCGTAGAGCTGGGCGTACAGATTAATGGTAAGGTGAGAAGTGCCGTAGCATTCCCGGCAGGCTGCCCGAAGGAAGAGGCGATCAGCATCGCGCTGGCCGATGAAAAGATCAAGGCACTTGTGGAGGGCAAGAAGATTGTCAAGGAAATCTATGTGCCGAATAAGATTGTGAATCTGGTAGTGAAATAATCCTATGGCTCCTCTGCAGAGTACTGCAGGGGAGCTTTTTGTCTCATAGAAAATTCCTCCAGATTTCCTATGAGATAAAAAACGCTCCGCGAGAATCCTTTTTTGTTGCTCGCGGGTCTGCGGCTTGCATGGCTTATAGCTGAATAGTAATAAAAATGTAAAAAAGTGATTGACAAACCGCAGATTCCATGATATAAATAACGAGTGAGTTAATCACGAAGGGGTTTGGTCAAGTGGTATGACAGGAGTCTCCAAAACTCTTAGTGGGAGTTCGATTCTCTCAACCCCTGTGGATAAAGTATCTGGTATGTCTTAAGATAGAGGCTTTCAGATACTTTATTTTTTTGTCCGCAGAAAAGAAATCAGAAGGGAAAGGAATTTATGATGAAGCGTATTCTTGTGATAGCCACCGGAGGCACGATTGCATCCAGGTCGGGAAGGGACGGGCTGGTGCCGGAGATTCCTCTGGAGCAGCTTCTGAATTATGTGCCGCAGATCCGCGAGCAGTGCGAACTGGAAGCGGTGCAGATTATGAATCTCGACAGTACAAACATGCAGCCGTCTGACTGGCTGAAGATTGCGGAGACGATCCGGGAACGGTATGACAGCTTTGATGGTTTCATCGTGCTTCACGGAACAGATACGATGGCGTACACGGCGGCAGCGCTCTCGTATCTTTTACAGAACAGCCGCAAACCGATCGTACTGACCGGGGCACAGAAACCGATCGATCAGGATATTTCGGATGCGAAGGGAAATGTGATCCAGAGCGTGCTTTATGCCTGTGATGACCGGGCGAGCGATGTGAATTTTGTATTTAACGGTGAGGTGATTGCCGGGACACGCGGGCGGAAGGTGCGCACGAAGAGTTTCAATGCGTTTTCCAGCGTGGATTTTCCTCATAAGGCAGTGATCCGGGAAAACAGGGTGATCCATTATATTGAGAGCAGGCTTTCGGGAGAACTCCGGACGTATGACCGGTTGAACGAAAAGGTGGTCGTACTGCGGCTGATTCCGGGGCTGCATGCGGATATTCTGGAGTATCTCGGGGAACACTATGATGCAGTGGTAATAGAAGGCTTTGGAATCGGAGGGATACCGAATACGGAGGAGATGCGCTTTCTGCCATATATCACCGGATTGCTTGACCGGGGAGTGACCGTGGTTGTGACCACACAGGTTCCGATGGAAGGCAGTGATTTGAATGTGTATGAGGTGGGGCGTCTCTTCAAGAGAGATGAACGGCTGCTGGAGGCATACAATATGACACTGGAGGCCATTGTGACAAAGCTGATGTGGATTCTGGGACAGACACGGGAAACGGCAGAGATCAGGCAGATGTTTTATCAGGAAATTAATTTCGATTTATATCAGTAACAGATCACAGGATAGTATGGGATCTGTCAGAGCAGTACTGCTTCGGCAAATCAATTAAAACTTAAGCTTAAAAATTCAGTTTATCCGCACCTGCAGTTTGAATAATTGCGGTGCGGAATCTTTTTACGGAAAGAAAATCCCTCTGATATTTAGAAAAATTGAAAAAAATGGAATAATTCTGCGTTGGAATCTCGGATAGTCATTGACAAAATCACGGGAAATCAGTATATTAAGTACTGGATGTCTCCGCACGGTGGACATGTGTAAGCGTTGGTAACTATTTCATATCGATTCTGTGGTTTAGGTGTGGTAAAGTATAGGCAGCTGCTTCGGCAGCCGTTCTCCGAAAGTATCGTACGGCCGGGGAATGTAAGCCATAGTGCCAGACAGCCGGATACTGATCCTCAGAGAACAGGTGAGAGTATATTTGAAAAATGGCTGTATGCGTACGGTGATTTTTCAGATATTCTCCGGAGAATGATATGAGTGAGGTTATTAAGAAAGAACAAAGGAGAGTGATTCATTTTGGCTAAGTATGTGGTAAAGAGAATATTACTTGCCATCGTAACGGTATTCATTATCTGTGCCATTACGTTTTTTGCAATGAATGCCATACCGGGAGGACCTTTCAGTTCAGAAAAGGCACTCAGCCCGGAGGTAGAGAAGGTTCTGATGGAACGTTTTAATCTGGATAAGCCAGTGACGACACAGTTTGTACTGTACATGAAACAGCTTGCGCACGGTGATTTCGGTGTTTCCATTAAGACAGGACGAGATATTGCAACAACGGTTTTTGATTCGTTCAAGGTATCTGCGAGACTTGGAGGAATGGCAGCGCTGGTAGCGCTCATCTGTGGGCTGGTACTCGGCAGTATTGCCGCATTGACGAGAAACCACTGGCCGGACCGCCTGATTATTTTCTTTTCCACACTGGCTACGGCGGTACCGAGCTTCGTGCTCGCGACGCTGCTTCTGCTTGTGTTCTGTATCCAGCTTGGCTGGTTCCCGGTATTCAGCACGAGCAATCAGAATTACGTGCTTCCGGTGATTTCACTTGCGATGTATCCGATGGCGTATATCACACGTCTGACCAAGACGAGTATGCTGGATGCGCTCGGACAGGATTATGTGCGTACCGCACGCGCGAAGGGCGTTCCGCAGGTTAAGGTAATTTTCAAGCATGCGCTCAGAAATGCACTGATTCCGGTTATCACATACGTAGGGCCGATGCTTGCTTTTATTCTGACCGGAAGCCTGGTTGTTGAAAATATTTTCACGATCGGAGGTCTTGGCGCCAAATTTGTCACAGGTATTACAACGAGAGATTACCCGATGATTATGGCAACGACGATTTTCCTTGCGACATTGATGGTTGCCCTGAACCTGATCAGTGACCTTGTCTACAAGCTGGTAGACCCGAGAATTACGTTTGAATAGGAGGAATGAGCATAATGGCAAATGAAAAAGATGCTCTGAAGAAGAATCCTCTCAGCGCGCAGATCGATCTTTCCAAATTTGAGCTTGCTACGGATGAGGAAAAAGCGCAGCAGGAGGTAATGAGTGAATCCACAACCTTTTTTAAGGATGGTATGCGCAAGCTGATGAAGAATCCGCTGGCGGTTGGAAGTATTATCGTTCTGGTCATTATTATTCTGACTTCGACGATCGGGCCGATGGTGATTCCTTATGGATATGAGGAAATGATTTCGGTGAACGGAAGACGTGACAAGACGGCCAAGAACCTGATGCCGTTTACCTGGTCCAAGAATGAGCAGAAATATATTGACGAGGGCGGAGAGCTGTTCCCGCATATTCTCGGTACGGACGAGCAGTGCCGTGATTACTTTGTACGTATTCTGTATGGGACAAGAGTTTCGCTGGGCGTCGGATTTTTCGCGGCGATTCTTGTATTGATTATAGGGCTGATATACGGAAGTATATCCGGATATGTAGGAGGGCGGGTCGATTTGATTATGATGCGTATTGTCGACATCATATACTCGCTGCCCGACATGCTGATGGTCATCCTTCTGTCAGTCGTCCTGAAACAGACGCTGGCGCCTTTGATTCAGGGGACTGTCTTTGCACGTCTGGGTGTTAACATGATTTCGCTGTTTGTCGTATTCGGACTGCTGTACTGGGTTGGTATGGCGCGCCTGGTGAGAGGACAGATTCTGTCGATCAAAGAGAATGAATACGTGCTCGCAGCACGTTCCATCGGTGCGAAGCCGGGCAGAATTATCAAGAAGCATATCCTGCCGAACTGCCTGAGTGTTATCATTATTTCAACTGCACTGCAGATTCCGTCGGCGATCTTCACGGAGAGCTTCCTGAGCTTCGTCGGACTTGGCGTACAGGCGCCGATGCCGTCGCTTGGTTCTCTGGCAAACGCAGCACGTGATGGTATGCAGAGCTACCCGCACAAGCTGGTGCTTCCGGCACTTGTGATCTGCCTGCTCGTGCTTTCGTTCAACCTGCTGGGCGACGGACTGCGCGATGCATTTGACCCGAAACTGAGGAGGTAATGAGATGAGCACAAATAACAGTGAATATATACTGGAGGTCAACGACCTTCACACCTCGTTTTTTACAGATTCCGGTGAGGTGAAAGCAGTAAACGGCGTGACATTTAACCTCAGGCCGGGCGAGATTATGGGTATCGTAGGAGAGTCCGGCTCCGGGAAAAGTGTGACAGCCTATTCTATCATGCAGATTCTGGCTGATACCGGAAGAATTACAGGCGGTGAGGTCTTGTTCCGCGGCGAGGATCTTTCCAAATGGAACAAAAAGCAGATGGCGAGCTTCCGCGGCAAGCACTGCAGTATTATTTTCCAGGATCCGATGACGAGTCTGAACCCGGTCTTTACGATCGGAAGCCAGTTGATGGAAGCGATTCTGCTCCATACGGACAAGACAAAGCAGGAAGCAAAAGCGCGTGCCATTGAGATGCTGGAGCTGGTAGGTGTGAATGAGCCGACCAAGCGTATCAGGCAGTACCCGTATGAGCTGTCCGGAGGAATGCGTCAGCGTGTCATGATTGCAATGGCACTGGCCTGTGAACCGGATATCCTGATTGCCGATGAGCCGACGACTGCTCTGGATGTTACGATCCAGGCGCAGATTCTGGAGCTGATGCAGGACCTGCAGAAACGTCTTGGAATGGCGATTATTATGGTAACACATGACCTCGGTGTCATTGCCGATATGTGCGACAAGATCATTGTCATGTACGGCGGAAGTATTTGTGAACGCGGTACGGCAGATGATATTTTCTATTCACCGAGCCATGAATATACAAAAGGACTGCTCCGCTCGATTCCGAATGTGAATAACAGCAAGGAGCGTCTGGTTCCGATCAGCGGAACACCGATTAACCTGCTGAACATGCCGAAGGGCTGTGCATTCTGCAGCCGCTGCGACAGCGCAATGAAAATCTGTCTGGAACAGAAGCCGGAGGAACTGTCCCTGAGTGATACGCATAAGGCTTCCTGCTGGATGAATGTGAAGCAGATGATGGAAAAACGGCCAGGAGGTGCAAAAGCGTGAGCAGTGAATATCTCGTAGAAGTCAAAGATTTGAAACAGTATTTCCCGGTCAGCACGGGATTCATGAAAAAAACATATCTGAAGGCAGTCGACGGCGTATCCTTTGCGATCAAGCCGGGTGAGACACTCGGTCTGGTAGGTGAGTCCGGCTGTGGTAAGACGACCGTGGGACGTACCCTGCTCCGGCTGTACGAGCCGACATCAGGAGAGGTCCTGTTCAATGGAGAGCCGGTGACGAATAAAAATATTACGGCTCTGCGCAAAGAGATGCAGATGGTGTTCCAGGATCCGTATTCTTCTCTGAATCCGCGTATGACGGTTGAGGATATTATCGGAGAGCCTCTTGACGTACACAAGCTGTATAGTTCCAGAGCCGAGCGCCGTGATAAGATTCTCCATTTGATGGAGCTGGTGGGACTGAATGCGGAACACGCCACACGTTATGCGCATGAGTTTTCCGGCGGACAGCGTCAGCGTATCGGTATTGCCCGTGCACTTGCGGTAAATCCGAAATTCATCGTCTGTGATGAGCCGGTCAGTGCGCTGGACGTTTCGATTCAGGCACAGGTAGTCAATATGTTCGAAGATCTTCAGGAAAAGCTGGGCGTTGCATATCTGTTTATTGCCCATGACCTGCTGATCGTGCGTCACATTTCTGACAGGATTGCGGTGATGTATCTCGGTAAGATCGTAGAGATCGCAGATGCGGATGAGCTGAATGAGAATCCGCAGCATCCGTATACGGTATCCCTGTTGAGTGCCGTTCCGATTCCGGATCCGAAGATTACGCGCCAGAGGAAGCGTATCGTACTCGAAGGCGATGTGCCGAGTCCGATGAATATGCCGTCCGGATGTGCATTCCGCACACGCTGCCGTTATGCGACAGAAAAGTGTGCTCAGGAATGTCCGAAATTGGAAGACAGAGGAAACGGACATTTTGTTGCATGTTGGAATAAATAGTGGTATAATCCAGAAAGAGTTTTTCAGGGACAATCCCTTTTAAACTAATATATTATATATGGAGGTAGGATTATGAATTCAAAGAAACTCATGGCTTTAGGTCTGGCTGCAGTGACTGCACTCGCACCGGTTTCTGCTGTTTGCGCTGAAGAAGCTACAGAGGCTGTTACAGAAGCAACTACAGAGGCTGTGACAGAAGCAGCAGAAGGAGAATCTGAGGGAGCAGCAGAAGTAACCGAAGTAAAGGGTGAAACAGCAAATAAGTCATCCGAAGCAGCTCCGGACTGGCAGGCATACAACGACATGATCGCTCAGATCAAGGTAACGACTGACACAGCAGAGCGTGAGGCACTGATGCATCAGGCAGAAGATATGCTGATGGAGACAGGTGCAATTGTTCCGCTTTATTATTACAATGATATCTATCTGCAGAAGGAAGCAGTGACAGGTATCTATTCCAACAACTACGGATTCAAGTATTTCATGTTTGCAGAGAACGGCGACAGCACAACACTCCGCCTGAACCTTGCAAGCGAACCGGACAAGCTGGATCCGGCTCTGAACACAACGGTTGACGGTGCATGCCTTGTAATTAACTCTTTTGAAGGTCTTTGCGCATACAACGAAGCTGGTGAGGTTGTGATGGCGCTGGCTGACAATTACGAAGTAAGCGAGGACGGACTTACCTATACATTTACTCTGAAGCCGGATCTGAAGTGGAGTGACGGTGCAGAGCTGAATGCAAATGATTTCGTATATTCCTGGAACCGTGCAGCAGATCCGAATACCGGAGCTGACTACGCATACATGTTCGATGCAATCGCTAAGAAGGATGACGGTACCCTGGATATCGCAGCAAGCGAGGATGGACAGTCTCTGACAATCAACCTTGCAGCTCCGTGTGTATATTTCCTTGACCTCTGTGCATTCCCGGCATACTATCCGGTACCGCAGGCTTACGTAGAAGCTGTGGAAGGATGGGAAGAGAACCCGGGTGCATGGGCACAGGAAGCAGGCTTCGTATCGAACGGTGCTTATACACTGACTGAGTGGAAGCACAATGAGAGCATGGTTTATACAAAGAACCCGAACTACTACAGAGCAGACGAAGTGAAGCTTGAGACTCTTGAGTTCATGCTGAGTGCAGAAGATACAGCAATCTTCGCAGCTTACAATGCAGGCGACATTGATTTCGCTGATACAGTTCCGAACGATGAGATCCAGAACCTTCTGGACAATCCGGAGTTCCACATCGTTGACAACCTTGGAACATACTATGTATGCTTCAACGTAAACAGCCCGCTGTTCGAAGGCAAGACACCGGAGCAGGCATCTGCTATGAGACGTGGTCTTACTCTTCTGATCGACCGTGACTATATCGTAGAGAACATCGGCCAGACAGGACAGCAGCCGGCAAACACCTTCATCCCGGCAGGTATGGCAGACGGCAACGGCGGAGAATTCCGTGTAAATGACGATGCTTATACATATCCGAATGCAGATGCAGTTGGATACTATGATCCGTCCTATGATGCATACGAAGCAAATCTGGAAGAGGCAAGAGCACTTCTGGAAGAAGCAGGATTCGTATTCACAGAAGATGGAATGCTGTCTGATGAGACTCCGCTTTCTATCACTTACATCACAAACGACGGTTCAGGCCACGTAGCAATTGCAGAAGCTCTGCAGCAGGATTTCGCAGCTATCGGTGCTGAAGTTTCCATCGAGACAAATGAGTGGAACGTATTCCTGAACGAGCGTAAGGCTGGTAACTTCGATATGTGCCGTAACGGATGGCTTGCTGACTTCAATGACCCGATCAACATGCTTGAGATGTGGACATCAAATTCAGGAAACAACGACGTTCAGTTTGGTAAATAAGACTGGCGGTCAGGCTGTCTGAATCAAAACTAAATGACAGAAAGGGCGATGCAGAGTTTGGGGGCATCGCCCTTTTTCACGCATTTTGCAGTTTATGCAAGATGACGTTATTTGTGTTTGGTTGACGAACGGACGCCAGCCACGCCCCCGGGACACCCCACGCAAACGCGGGTAACGCTCCGACGAGCTAACTGCTAACTACGACTAAGACGCTCAGGAATGCCTTCGCGCCTAAGTC
>JAUNGL010000113.1 GCA_030524665.1 Lachnospiraceae bacterium
CGAGATCCTTAGCAGATACATTTACAATACCGTTTGCATCGATATCGAAAGTAACCTCGATCTGCGGCACACCTCTTCTTGCTGGCGGGATACCATCCAGACGGAACTGGCCGAGGGACTTGTTGTCCTTCGCGAACTGACGCTCACCCTGTACTACGTGGATATCTACAGCAGTCTGATTGTCGGCAGCTGTAGAGAATACCTGGCTCTTCTTAGTCGGGATTGTTGTATTTCTCTCGATCAGCTTCGTAGCTACACCGCCAAGAGTCTCAATAGACAGTGACAGCGGGGTAACATCCAGAAGAAGGATATCGCCTGCACCTGCATCGCCTGCCAGCTTACCACCCTGAATAGAAGCACCGAGTGCAACACACTCATCCGGGTTCAGGCTCTTGTTCGGCTCATGTCCGGTCAGCTGTTTTACCTTATCCTGAACAGCCGGAACACGTGTGGAACCACCTACCAGAAGCACCTTGGACAGCTCGCTTGCGGAAAGTCCTGCATCTCTGAGTGCATTCTGTACCGGAATGACCGTTCTCTCTACCAGATCATGTGTCAGCTCATCAAACTTCGCTCTTGTCAGATCCATCTCGAAGTGCTTCGGACCTGTCTCGTTTGCTGTGATGAACGGAAGGTTGATATTCGTTGTAGTAGAGGAAGACAGCTCCTTCTTTGCCTTCTCTGCTGCTTCTCTCAGTCTCTGCAGAGCCATCTTGTCGTTGGAAAGATCAATTCCTTCCTTTCTCTTGAAGTCTGCAATCATATAATCTGTAATCTTCTTATCGAAGTCATCTCCACCAAGTCTGTTGTCACCGTTCGTAGCAAGTACTTCGATGACACCCTCACCGATCTCAATGATAGAAACATCAAATGTACCGCCGCCGAGGTCGTATACCATGATCTTCTGCTCTTTTTCATTGTCAAGTCCGTAAGCCAGAGCTGCCGCGGTCGGCTCGTTGATGATACGCTTTACATCCAGACCTGCAATCTTACCTGCATCCTTGGTAGCCTGACGCTGTGCGTCATTGAAATATGCCGGTACTGTGATAACAGCCTCTGTTACCTTCTCACCAAGGTAGTTCTCTGCATCTGCTTTCAGCTTCTGAAGAATCATAGCTGAAATCTCCTGCGGTGAATATTTCTTTCCGTCTACTTCTACTCTGTAATCACTTCCCATATGTCTCTTGATGGAAGAGATTGTTCTGTCTGCATTAGTAACTGCCTGACGCTTTGCCGGCTCTCCTACCAGACGCTCGCCGCTCTTTGTGAATGCTACGACTGACGGAGTCGTTCTGGAACCTTCTGTATTTGTAATAACAACAGGCTTTCCACCTTCCATAACTGCTACACAGCTGTTTGTTGTACCTAAGTCAATACCAATAATCTTGCTCATAACTGAGTCCTCCTTATTAAAATCTGGCAGCCCTTCTGTTCTGCATACTCTGCTGTTTCAGAACGGCTACAACATCTGCATGAACTAAATCATATTTTATCTATCTGTTGAACATATCTGCTGCCTTCGCTGCGCCTATCGACCAGACACTGTCTGAGGCTTCCTGTCATTCAGGCCTCCGGCAAATGGTCTCACAGACAGCCGGGATATGGAACATTGCTTTGAAATCAATTGGCTACTTTTACCATGCTGTGTCTTACCACACTGTCACGGTACATATAACCCTTCTGGAATTCTTCTACTACTGTATTTTCTTCCTGTTCTTCATCCTCCACATGCATCACTGCATTGTGGAAATTCGGATCAAAGGTCTTCCCCTTCGCCTCAATCGGCGTTACACCGATTCCTTCCAGAGTCGTAAGGAGCTGCTTGTATACCTTCTCCATCCCCTGTACAAACGGATCATCCTTCTGCTCCTCTGCGATGCCTGCCAGCCCGCGCTCGAAGTTATCAATCGTCGGAAGGATTTTCTCGATTACGCTCTTTGCGCCTGTCTCGAACATTGCTGCCTTTTCTTTCTCCGTCCGTTTGCGGAAGTTATCAAACTCTGCCATCTGACGCTGTACCCTGTCAGTCAGCTCTTCAATCTGAGTATCTTTCTTATCTTTTTTCTTTTTGCCGAAAAAGCCGCGCCGCGGAGCATCTTCATTTTCCTCCGTGTCTTCCGGATTGCATTCTCCGGATGCTTCCTGCGATGCTTCTCCCTGTGACTGTCCAGTCGAACCGTCACCAGCCGCTTCATCCGCCGTTTCCGGTTCCATATTTTCCTGAACAGCTTCGTCCTTTGTCTCATCGAGATTTTCGTCTTTTCTGTTCTCTTCCACCGGTCAATCTCCACCTTTCTATTCAGTAACTCTGTAATTATACATCAATCATTCTATTTGTCTGTCACATTTCAGGAGACAAGTCATCATTCTGAACTGTTACTCTTCTTAAATAAATCATCAAGCTGCACCTTCAGTGTTTTCAGGGTACCGACTACTTTTTCATAGTCCATACGCTTCGGTCCGATGATTCCGATCCTGCCGTACATCCCTTCTCCCAGCTCATAGGTAGCTGTCACAACACTGCAGTCCCGCATGGTCGGTACCGGACTCTCCTGACCGATATAAACCTGTATCCCGGTCTCTTCCGCACCGTCTCCGCTGATCAGTCCGACCAAATCCTTCTTCTCCTCGAATGCACTGATCAGTTCGCTTGCCTTTTCACTGCTGCTCAGCTCCGGATATTTGAAAAAGTTTGTAGCACCACTGGTGTAAATCTCGATATCCTCTTCCGACTGAATCGACTCTGCTACCGCATCAAGCACCCGGTTTACCAGTTCGCTGTGGATTCCTGCCTTCTCCTTCAGTCTGGAAATTGTTGCAAGATTAATTTCCTCAATCGTCAGGCCATTCAGTTCTGTATTGAGCAGAATATTCAGCTCAAGCACGGTCTGATGATCCAGACCATGTACCAGATGAATCATCTTGTTCCGAACTACATTTCCCTCAACTACGATCACGGCCAGAATCTGTGTCTCACTGACCACTGACAGCTGAATGAACTTCAGCCGGGTCCGGTGATACTGAGGGCCTGAAATCATAGTCGCATAGTTGGTATTCGTCGCAAGTACTCTGGCGAGCTGCTTCAACAGAAGTTCCATCTTATCCTGACGCTGTATCATCAGCTCCTTCATCTCTGTCACTTCCCGGTCCTTCGCTTCCATCATCCGGTCCACATATAAACGATAACCTGCATCCGACGGAATCCGTCCGGCTGAAGTATGCGGCTGAAGAATATATCCCATCTCCTCCAGGTCTGACATTTCATTTCTGATAGTTGCGGAACTCAGATTCAGGTCTGCGTATTTGGAAATTGTCCTGGAACCTACCGGTTCGCCTGTCTCCAGATAAGTCTTGATGATAGCTTTCAGAATCGCCCATTTTCTATCATCGAGTTGCATCTGAACTCCTCCTTCCTATTCGCTGTTAGCACTCTCCAAGTTCGAGTGCTAACACCTCATGCAGTTAATATAATACCAGCCTTCGTTTTTGTCAATAGCATTTTTCAATTTTTTTCTTATTTCTGTTATCGTGCAGCCTGCAACTTATTTCTTCTAAAATCTCCTCCCATTTAAAATGAAAATGCCCTGAAACAGAATATAATATTCCTTATATCTATGGGACAAAATTTTGAAAAGCCAAATACCCAAACCTGTCACAGGCATTTTTCCTATACACTATCATAAAGAAAGAGGGAGCCTTTCTTTGCAGGCTCCCAGAATCGGAGATTCGATTTTATTTTGATTTTCACATTGAATACATTGAATTTCGCAGGGATTGCGAAGTATTCTATTTTAATTTGATTTTCACGCTGGCTTTCTTACCGCTGCCGTCCTTAGCCTTTGCAGTGATGGTAACTGTCTTTCCCTTCCCGGCTTTCAGAGCTTTCACCACACCCTTTGAAGTAACTGTGGCATATTTCTTGTTGCTGCTGCTCCAGGTCAAAGCCTTGCTGCCGCCCTTGCCTACAACGACTGATGCCTTGATTGTGGCCTTCTTCCCAACCTTCAGGGTCGCCGGCGCCTTCAGGGTAATCTTCGTCACCGCTCCCTTAATCTTGATTTTCAGACTGGCTTTCTTACCGCTGCCATCTTTGGCTTTGGCTGTGATGGTGACTGTTTTGCCTGCGCCGGCCGCTTTCGCCGTCACCACGCCCTTCGAGGTAACTGTGGCATATTTCTTATTATTGCTGCTCCAGGTTACCGTCTTGTTGGCCGCATTGGAGGGAGCAACCGTAAGCTTCAAAGTTTCCTTCTTTCCCACCAGAAGTGTTGTCCCACCGGTCAGCTTCAGGGAAGATACCTTCACAGGAGCTGGCGTAAGTGCGCTTCCCACAGTGCGTGTTTCTGTCTGAGAACAGCGGCTGCATTTGCGTTCCTGCTTTTTAGGTGACGAAACAGTAGCCTTCGAAACTGTAGTCCAATCTCCCCAGTCATGCCCCAGTGCCTGCAGCACCTGAGTTTCCAGCGTCTTACCGCATATCGGACATTTCAGTGCCTGCTGCCCCGTACCTGTGCAGGTTGCTGCTTTCGTCTGCGTCCATGCCTTGCTCTCATGACTGCAATTTGTCAAACTAAATGAAATTCCATTTGCCTGTGCATATTTGTGGGCATAGGAATTCTGACTGCAGTAAATTAGGGCATTGACATCACCGTTAAAAGCATTCGGGCTAATGTAGGTAACACTGTCAGGAATGTATACTTTCCAGAGTGTCCTGCAGTTTGCAAACGCGTAATCTTCGATTGAACTCAGCCCCTCTGGCAAATCAACCAATCCCAGCACACTCATTCCATAAAAGCTATAAGCTCCGATCGAGGTTATACCTGGATTCACCAATACTCCGGAGGCATTCGATCCCTGCCCCGCCGTCTTCCAGGGCGCCACCGGTCTCTCATTGTAGGATGAGCATAACTCCGGCGCATAATCCAAAGTAGAACCATTCCCCGTCAGTATCACGGTAAAACGGGAAGTGTCTGAAAAACTCACATTTGCAAATTTCCACTCGATCGTACCGCCCTCTTTTGAGGACTCTGTCCCTTTCGCAATCACGGACAGGATATCACCTTCCGCATAAACCTGCAGGCCTCCCAGGCACAGCAGCAAGGCCATTAGCCCGACTAAAAAGTATCTCAGTTTCCTCATAATCCTCTCCTTCCCCGCAAGCAGCAAAGCCTCTTTGTACTTGCCTCCTGCCGCCACCATTTGTTTCTCATTTTTCCGCAGGCATCTTCTGCACACCGCAATCAGAGATCATTGATAAATACCTCTGTTTCTGCTTAACAAGACCTTTTGAATATTGTAACTTTCCTTCGTTTTTTTGTCAATCCGCTCACATACATTTTCCCACAACTGTCACCTCCCGTCGAACTTTCCCGACTGGTAAAGTTTGACATTCAGACAGATTATGGTATAGTAGAAAAGAGTGAAAAAGAAAACATATCTATCAGAGAAAGGACTTATTATATGAAGAAGGGAACTATCCTGACGATCGCAGCCATTACCACTGCTTTTCTCCTGTTGGCGGCTGTTACCATTTATCTGACTGTCAATTTCAATGATGCGGTCTTTACCAGTAGTGAAGCAGATTCGGCTGTGGAATCAGATTTTCACTTTGAAACGGAACCCAAACAGACGGATGCTCTCGCTTCTGACACGCAAAAGATTTCGCAGGATCACTTTTTGATCTGGGTTGGTGACTCCCGGACTGTTGGCATGCATGACGCAGTTCAGGATGAATGTGTCTATATTGGTGCATCCGGAGAGGGGTACGACTGGTTCACGGCTTCAGGCGAAAGCGAAATGCGTGCGGCGATCAGACAGCATCCGGAAGCTCCCGTGATCCTGAATCTCGGAGTCAATGACTACGATAATATGGACCGGTATCTTACCCGTTACCGCGCACTGGTTGAAGAGCTTCCGGAGACTCACTTTTACTTTATGTCAGTCAATCCAATTGAGCCGACCCTCTGTAAAAATATTACAAATGAACAGATCTCAGATTTTAATACCCATCTGAAAGAAGCTTTTCCTGATTCCTATATTGATACTTTTACTTATATTTTGGTAAATGAAATTTCTACATTTGACGGGGTCCATTATTCAGAAGAAGCATATCAGGTCTTACATGATTTTGTAGTACAGTATCTGGCTGAGACATGATAGAAATATCTGATCCTTCTGTCAGACGGTTCCATACTCTTATAAGTATGAATATGATCTTGATATTCATACATGGTTTGAAACACAGACACACTATAAAACGGCCAAAACACACGATCATTTCCGGCATACCTCTCCTTGCGTATGCCGGATTTTTATTCCCGCGAAACACTGAGCCAAACAGACAGGCTTCTATACATCTGGCAATTCTATACGGGGCAATCTTCCCCCCGCCGTAGGGAATTGGGCTGCATTCTATCACAGCAAAAACTCTGCCATTACCAGATTGGCATAATTTATGCCTCTGGCTGTCAGGAAGATATTCCCGTTTTCTCTTTGCAGCAATCCTTCTCTCTGCCATTTATTCAGAGTATCTCCATATATGGCATCTATCTCGTCTCCAAATATTTCATGGAATCTTTTTTCAGAAACGCCTTCTGTCATCCGAAGACCAAGGAACATGAATTCCTCCATCTGATCCTCCACAGACAGCTTTTCTGCCTCACGGCCTGTAAATTCCATTTTTATATAGGAAGAAAGACTGTCCGTATTGCGGTATCTCGTGTCTGCCAGCAACGATGCAGCCCCAAGACCAAAACCAAGATAATCTGTTCTTTTCCAATATCCGCAGTTATGACGGCATTCAAATCCCGGTTTCGCATAGTTCGAGATTTCATAGCGGTGCATTCCCGCCTGCTTCAGGTACGTTTCCGTCAGTTCATACATCAGCCGCTCCTCCTCCTCAGAGGGAAGCTCCGGACAGTCCATACCGCAATCCCGAAGCTCTGCTGCCGTATGATACTTCTCATAAAATGGAGTTCCTTCTTCTATGATCAGACTGTACGCGGAAATATGCTCCGGATTCAGCGCAAGTACCTGTTTCAGTGTTTTCTCCCAGGACTCCGCACTCTGCCCCGGCAGAGCCGACATCAGATCTACATTAATATTCTCAAATCCCGCCCGTCTGGCCGCATGATACGTTTCCAGAAATTCCTCCCAGGTATGAATCCTTCCAAGCAGCTCCAATTCCTCCTGATTGGCAGACTGAAGGCCGAGGCTCAGACGATTGATCCCTGCCCCGCGGTATGCCCGAAATTTATTCTCATCTACCGTCCCCGGATTACACTCAATCGTAATCTCCGTATTCCCGCTCCAATATCTGAATTTCTTTCTGAGTGCATCTAATATCTCTGTCAACCACTCCGGCGGAAAAATCGACGGAGTTCCTCCTCCAAAAAACACGGTACTTACCTCATATGTCTCAGAATACGAATCCTCCCCTTCACCTCTGTCCATATTACTGCCTTCCCCGGCACGGTAACAGTCCGGAAAACGCCGTATCTCCTCCAACAGGCTGTCCGCATACATACGCATTGTCTCAACAGATGCCGGAGCCGACAAAAAATCACAATATGCACATTTTCTGACGCAAAAGGGAATATGCACATATAACTCAAGTTCTTTTCTCAATTTTCATTCTCCTTCTGTTTAACAGTCTTTTCAACGCAGACATTATAACACTCACCACTTTTTTTGTGAATCTATTCCTCTTCTATTGACATTCTCAGTACTTCGAAATATAATAATGATATCATTTTAATATTATTTTAATTACAGAGGGAGGAAGATTTTATGAAAGAAAAATTATCTGTGATTCAGGAAAAAACTGATACTACCAGAAACGGATATGTGATGCTTCTGGCTGGCATTCTTTGCATCCTGCTTGCCATTCCGGTTTTCATATTCCCGCTTGTGCTGCGGATGGGTGCATTTATGATCGTACTGGGCTGTATCCTGTCAGTCATTCTTCTGGCCGGAGGCATTCTTGTTCTCTGCGGTCTCCATGTGATCACACCGAATGAAGCACTCGTCCTGTCACTGTTCGGTAAATACTACGGCACATTGAAGGAAGACGGATTTTTCTGGACGAATCCATTCTGCACCGCTCTGAATCCGACTGTTAAGCCCGCCTCCGGCGCTTCCGTCTCCAGCGGTGGCATCACAATTTCCACGGGCTCCGGGCTGAACAAGAAGGTTTCTACCAAAATCATGACACTGAACAATGAAAAGCAGAAGGTCAATGACCAGCTCGGAAACCCGATCGAGATTGGAACGATCGTCATCTGGCAAGTCACAAATCCGACCATGGCTGTCCTGAATGTCGAGAATTACAAGAATTATCTCTCCATTCAATGTGATGCCATCACGAGAAATATCGCGCGCTGCTATCCATACGATTTGAACGATGACGATGAACGCACACTTCGCAGCAGCACTCAGGAAATTGCTGATATCATGAAGAAAGAATTGCAGCACAAGGTAGAGAATGCAGGTCTTACGATTCTGGAGGTTCGTATTTCCCGTCTTGCCTACGCACCGGAAATCGCATCTGCCATGCTTCAGCGCCAGCAGGCCGCTGCTGTGATCGATGCCCGTCAGAAAATCGTCGAAGGAGCAGTAAGTATGGTCGATATGGCATTGCATAAACTGAGTGAAAATGATATTGTAGAGTTAGACGAAGAACGAAAGGCCGCTATGGTCAGCAATCTGCTCGTCGTTCTCTGCGGGAACAAGGACGCACAGCCGATCGTAAACAGCGGTTCCATTTACTGAGCATAAGGAGGGTCGTATGGACGAAAAAAAAGAAAAAGCCAAAAAACAGGTGCCCCTGCGGCTCTCCGCTTCACTCTACAATGAGCTGGCCGCCTGGGCCGAGGATGAATTCCGCTCCGTGAACGGGCAAATTGAATATCTTCTGACGGAATGCGTGCGGCAGAGACGTAAAAAATCAGATTAATCTTTTTATTGACTTTATTTTCGTATCATATCAAAACCGCAGGACAGAGCTCCGAAACGCTGTCCTGCGGTTTTTTCTGCAAAAATATTCAATGCGTCGTACCACGCTTCCACTTTTCCATTTTCCCGGCTGTTGATATATATGATAAAATTTTCCAGCTTAATCTTCAGAATCGGTGTGTACTTCCGGTATACATAGAGCCTGCAGTCTCCGGACTTGTTGCCCCGGAATTTTCCCAGAAGAAGCTTGTCGGAAGCCATTCCGTTGGTCCGGTTCAGATGCTCTTTGGGCAAATCTTCCAGAATTTCAAGTTCTTCAATCTCTGCTTCATCAAACGACAGTTCATAACTACCTGCCACAACTTCCACCGTATTGCCATCCAGCCGCAGATCTATTTTCGTAAATTCCATTCGAAGAAACATCACATTCATCCAGAGCATCAAAAGTATCGTCCCGCCGATCGTAACTGCTGTCAGCACTTTTCCTGACGTTCTGCCCATATTGATCGTCAGATTCATACTGTTCATACGATCCGAGACAAACAGCCTCCGGTCACCCGGATTGCTGTACCATCCGTTCTTCCAGTATACATCATCATCTACCTGCAGGGGTTCCTCCATATCTGACAGCATTGCTTTCTTTCTGTGCTGTATCCACAAAGCTCCCAAAATAACTCCGAATGCAATCACCGTCTGGATTGCAGCAAATCCAAAAATTCCGGCTCCGTCTATCCATCCCTTTCTCACTTTGGGGACAATCAGGCAGACAAATGAAACCAGATTCAAATAATCGGCAGAAAGCCAAATAAGAGACCAGGTACGCTTTTCCATTCGATTGACTGCCAGATTCATTCCGGAATCCTTACTGTATACAGTATTTCTCACTGTGCAGAACCAAAGATGCATTCCCCACCAGGTCAGGCTCAGCAACACTATCACTCCCGGGAGCAGCCAGCCATCTATCCCATTACCATATGCTGCCCGGAGCTTTGGCAGCGCAAATGGAATTGCCAGACTGATCAGAAATACCGGCAGATGATACCAATGGGAAATAGCCATCTTTCCTGAAGCAGCCGCTGTTTTCGTATCAACCCACACGTTCTGAACGCTCTCTCCGACAAACCACTGCTTTGCCTCCTTCAGATCGTACATCTTTCGGTGTGCGTTGAACAGAAGTGCGGGAGGCACCACACAAAATTCAAAGAACCAAACCGTCCAGGCTGCAAAAAAAACAGAAAATTTCCAGAATGTAAGAAAACAGATCGCCGCAGCAGCAACCGCATTCCAGATATAGCACTTCCTGCTGTTTCTGCGGTATTCCTCTGCAAGATGTATGACCTCCGGTGCCTGTTCTGCTTCCGGCGGGACATGTACCCCAAACAGCATCCCATCCTTATATTTGTATTTTCCTCCGTAAGCTGCCGCAAAAATACCTACCATACTAAGATCCGTAATCAGAAAAATCCAGAAGATAAGCATTATTTTTCCTCCCTTCGAGCCATGAAAAAATACTCATGATACGGTTACTTCCCCGTTCATTGTTCCGTAAATCCGCTCGCATAGCTTCAGAAATTCCTCTTTGCCAAGTCCTTTCGCACTCGCTTCCGCACTGATCAATTCAAGCTCGGATTCCAGCTTCGCCCGGTACCTGTCATTAATCTCTCTTACCGGACGCACCGTGGCGCCATTACGCCGGTCAATTTCAATAAATCCCTCTGCCCTCAGAATCTGATACGTCTTGTTCACTGTCATCATATTAACTCCGGCATCCGCAGCAAGCTGACGAACCGTCGGCAGTTTTTCGCCGACTTCCAGTTCTCCCTTTCCAATCCCCATCACGATCTGGTTGCGGAGCTGGACGTAAATCGGCGTGGTACTGGCTGTATCCAGATGGATAATCATTACATCTCCTCCTTTTCATTTCCAAAATCAAATTTCTGAATTCAAATCCGATTTTACCGTTTGTCTTATTTGCATTATATTATATAATACAAATAAGACAAATGCAAGATAAACTGATATCAAACTTTGCCAGAACATTACTATTCATCCATATTCGTGTTTAGTTCAAGAACTGAATATTTCATACGATGCCCCAGGACGGGAGGCGCAGGCGGACAGAGGGTGGACTGGAAGCTGTG
>JAUNGL010000114.1 GCA_030524665.1 Lachnospiraceae bacterium
TGGAAATAATCGTATTCATTTGAAACCCGCTCTATGAACTGATCCCTGCTGACTGTATCTGCTGCCTGTCCGACTTGCTGCCCGCAGACACCAGAAGCAAATATGAGAAGGAGAAATTATGAGCCCCAATACAACCTATCAGAAAACCGGATATCTGAACAGCGATTTCCGCCTGTTCTATCTGACCTCCGCGGAGGCCAGGGATTTTCAGACTCATTACCATGATTTTCACAAACTGCTGTTCTTCGAGAGCGGCCATGCCAGCTACTACATTGAGGGTGAAACCTATGAGCTGCAGCCGGAGGATCTCGTGCTGGTGCCCGCCGGAGAAGTACATCGTCCGATTTTCCATGACAATTCTCCTTACCGGAGACTGATCCTCTATCTGTCCCCCGACTTCTTTCACAAATATTCGGCCCGATCCTGCGACCTCTTTCAGTGCTTCTCCCTCTGCAGCCAGCGCCGCTCCCATGTACTGCGCATTCGAAAGCTCCGGGACAGCCGACTGTATCCCTGTCTGCAGGAGCTGATCCGCACCGCCTCCGAAGGGAAAACAAATCTGCAGGAACAAACCGACTCCATGCTGTCTCTGTATCAGGAGGCAGTTCTGCTTAAGTTCCTCATCCTTTTAAACAAAGCTGCAGCCGGAAGCAACATCTCATATCCTGCTGCCTCCGGCTCCAATCCCCAGATTCTGCGGGTGATTTCCTACATCAATGAACACCTCCGTGAAGAGCTTCCGGTGGATCGGATCGCCAGGGACTGCTATCTCAACCGCTCGTATCTCATGCATCTTTTCCGCCAGGAGACGGGCTACACTCTGGGCAGCTATATCACAGAAAAGCGCCTCTTCACTGCCCGCCCCCTGATCCAGTCCGGCGTTTCCGTCACCGAAGCCGCCGAGCGCAGCGGCTTTTCCAGTTACACTACTTTCTACCGGGCCTACCGGAAGAAATTCGGCGAAGCGCCAAAGATGTCCCGGAGCGGATAGTTTCTATGTCTTTTTGCTTCAAGAACGCCCCTTTGCTCGTTTTACATGCTTTTCATTCCTGCAGGTATGTTTCTTTGTCTTCTCACTCTGCCAGGCTTATGATCCCATATATTTTTCCAATGTCTTCCGGACTGCCCCAGGTCCGGCAATTTCCTGGCGGAAAATCTCTTCCACCTTTTCTCCGATACCTGCCTGATATAAATCAATGAAAAATACATTTTCATTTGAGAGGACACTCTTCAGTTGATCCTTGAGACTGGAGGGATTCCCAAATTCGATACTCTTCATCTGTTCCCGCATCTCCGGCACCATCGGATCCGGGGCGAGTTCAAAGGGAGTTCCCTTATCATCTACAGCCAGCAAATAGCGCAGCCATCCGGCAATGGCTACCGGGATCGCTTCCAGCTTCTTAGCATCCCCATATTTTTCCACATAGGATCGAATTGTCACGCCGAAGCGAACCCCAAGTCCCTGAGATGCATCCGTTGCCAGGCGCAGACAGGTATCTCCCAGGTAAGGATTTGTAAAACGCTCATTGATGCACTCATCCAGAAATGCTTTCGGTGAGAGAATCCCCGGATCCTGAACTACATCCATTCCTTCCACATATCCGACCCTGCGCGCCAACTCCAGCAACTGCGGATCTTTCATCACATCCGAAAACAGTTCATATCCTAACACACAGCCATACGGGCCCAGCGCTGTATGGATCGGATTCAGGCATACGGTCACTTTCATCCGTTCCGATTTATTGACGGTTTCCCGGTCAGTCATGTACACCCCGGCCTTTTCCAGCGCCGGACGCCCGTTCGGGAAATGATCCTCAATCACCAGATACTGCGGGCCTTCCGCATTGATAAACGGTGCAATATAAGTCCGCTTGGAAGTGATCACCGGCTGCATGGCCTCCACACCTGCCGCTTCCAGCTGATCTGCAAGCTTCTCGCTTGGACGCGGTGTAATCTTATCGATCATCGTCCACGGGAAAGAAATACGGCTCTCATCCCCCACATATGCCAGAAAACCATCATCCACAAAACCTTTCTCTTTCCACTTTTCTGCCATCTCAAGCACCGAGCTGCGCAGCTTGTCCCCATTTTTCGAACAGTTGTCCATAGAAACCAGCGCCAACGGTTTTGCCCCGCTGCGATAGCGCTCCAGCAGCATTGCAGTCACCACAGCCATAGCACTGACTGATTTTTCCGGTCCATTTTCAATATCAGCCCGTATAAAATCCGGGTAAGTCCCATCTGACTTTGTCAGCGCATATCCCTTTTCAGTGATGGTAAAAGAAACTATCTGCAGACTTGGCGCACAGAATACCTCCTTCAGGCGTCCCCACTGCTCTGGCTGATCAGACTGCGCTTTGATCGCCTCTGCCAGTGATCCCAGCACCTTTTTCTTCGTGGTGCCATCGTTATGCAGGATCACACTGAGTGCCAGATTGTCATAAGGCTCATAAATCTTATCCACTACATCAAAATCAAAGGTCTCCACACAGACAATCCCTCTGTCTATCACATGCTCCTCCAGCAGTTGATCAGCAATCCCACCAAGGAAAATCCGAAAGATATTTCCGATACCAAATTGAACCCACTGCGGTGCCTTTCTGGTACGTTCCACAACCGCTGCAACATCATAGGAAGGTACTTCAATCCCTGCCTTTTTCCATTCCTGCACATCCTGCAGACCCTTTAATGTCAATTTCATAATTTTACTTTTCCTTCCTTACTGAAAATATATTAAATACAAATTAAGAACTTTCTTAATTTAATAACAATAGAGAAGTCCTTATTCATATTTAATGAATTGGTACTACGGCAACGAGGGCTGATATTATTGCAATAGAGAAGTCCTTATTCATATTTAATCCCAGCGTTTAAGCCATTTTCATTTTTTACTATACCCTAAATTTCTTGCTTTTTCAATATATTTTCTCTTTTTTACCAGCCGCTTAGTGTATGCATTCTTTTCTCCCAGATTCTTCCCGAAAATCCCTTTGTTTCAGCATTTTCTCTCTTTTTCGCTCTTAGCCGGCTGGTAATATTATGATATCATTCTACAATCTTTTCCTATTTTTCTCAAATTGTAACCGACCTATCACCGTACCAGTATCTGCCATTGTCTCCGTTGCTGTTCACGGTCTTCTGACAAAGAACTTCACGGATATCAACACCACAAATCAGCATATAGTACAATGAGCACTTTTTTGGATATTTAACCTGTTTCCGTTTCACATTTCTTCCAGCAATGCCTGCAGCAGCATGATATGATATGCTTCATCCTTGATAATTCTCGCCAACACTGCGTTCACGCCGCTGTCCCGGATCACCTTCATATGCATCCGATACTGGTTGATCGCTGCTTTTTCTGACTCGATATCTGCCAATATCATATTTCTGGCGTTATCAGGAAGATTAAGGTACTCCGGTGTCCACGCCTTCCGCTTTCCGTTGTTCTGCTTTGCCGCGAAGTCAATCGGCCCGCCCAGCAGATAAATCAGTTCCCCCAGCTTTTGCAGATGAATCATCTCCGCCATCGCAATTCCAAGAAGCGTCTTTGCCAGAGGACATTTCTCGCAGGACAAGCGGTTCTCATTGTTGATATACTGTGTAATTGCGGACATCTCAGACACGGAGCCGCAGTAATCCACACTGAGCAGATTTGCATATGCCTGATTTTTTTCCTT
Organism: Lachnospiraceae bacterium; assembly: GCA_030524665.1. GTDB lineage: Bacteria > Bacillota > Clostridia > Lachnospirales > Lachnospiraceae > Choladousia. The sequence goes on from JAUNGL010000114.1 coordinate 3,681, forward strand.
CACCTGAATCGGCGGGTACGGTAAATCCATCATGATCGGCTTTACACTCATGAAATTACAGGTATTCGTCAATTGAGGAATTCTTTCTTCCATAATATGATCTTCTCCTGATCTTGCTTTCTATGATAATATATTGAGTTTTGATTATAATGTGCACTTTCTTCTGAAATTCAGTGATTAGCTCTGGACAGTCTCCCAATTACTTCACTACTTCCACTTTATCTTTCACTGTCTGCCACTAAACAAAGAATTTCCGTACATTTCTGCACGGAAATTCTTTGTTTTCCTATTCTTCCTCAACGAGACTATCTGTATCAGTACTTCCTGAGTCTGTACTGGCCTCTTCTGTATCATCCAAAACCAGCTCGATGCCTGCTTCATTGTCAGTTTCTGCACCATCTGCATACTCGCCATACTGCCAAACGATGATCTCGGTTGCGTTTCCATCTTCATCAATGGTTACTGATACAACGTCGCCCTCCTTGATATCCGGAAGCTCCAGTTCCCCGGAGTCAGCCGCTTCATCATTAATAAACAGTTCCACATTCACGTCATCTCCTGTTTCTTCCAATGCCAGCGGCTCATCTCCCGTGGTCTCTTCCGATGCAGGAGCTTCAGTCCCTGACACTATCTCTCCATCTTTCGCTTCTGGCTCCAGATACATGCGCGAAATCCTGGTATCCGCTGTCACAGTCACAGTCCGCTCCTCTCCGGTCAGCTCCAGCTCCGGAGCCAGTTCAGCCTCATCTGCATCTTTACCGGAAGCTTCTTCCTTCTCAGTACCGTCTGCGGTACTCTCCGGAACCTCTGTATCATCCTGATCGGTAATGACCGCATCAGGTATCATGCCTTCTGCAATCGTGATGTTGTCTTCCTCAACAGAAAGTACCTTTCCAACAATGGCTTCTGCCTCATCCGAAATAAATTCCGTTGACTCTGTGATCTCCGTCTCTGTATTTTCCACACTCTCCGCTGCAAAAGCATTTACCGGCGAAATCGCCATCACCAGTCCCAATATTATAGCTACAGATCTTCTTTTCATTTTCATCAAGTCCTTTCTTTCCAGGCAATATTTTTGTTGACGCTGTAACTATAAAGGCCAAATATGTCTGTATTGTGTTGAAACTATGAGAATTAAGTGATGAAATTCCTTATATTTTCTGAGGAATATTAAATTTTTCCTAATATCCGCCTCACCGCAAACGCTCCGGCCTACGCCAGATATTCCTCTGCAACTGCTTCCAGCCCGCCCGGATTCTCCGCGTTCCAGGCCGCATAATCCATTCCACTCTCAGCCACAGTACTTCCCAGCTTTACCAGCAATTCCGGAATCCGGCTCTCCAGAACAGTTCCAAGCTCCCGTCCAAACGCTTCCTCACCCTGACGGTCATTCCCATTGACAAACAGTATAAATGCAGAATGCGGCTTCTTATCTATCGTCTTGACCGCTCCCCGGAATCCGAGTGCGCCGGTCTGATGCGTACCGCAGGAGGAAGGACATCCTGAAATATGGATCTGAGGAAGTGCACCGTCCGGAATTTCAGCCTTCCGTACTGCTTCCACGCATGCCTGAAGCAGTGCCTGCGAATCACGCAGTCCGATCTGGCAGACAGAAGCACCGATACAGCCTACGGATGTCTCAAAGACTGTCTTCGCCGTATTTTCCTCCGTAAGCTCCAATACCTTCTGTGCTTCAGAAGCAGTCAGATTGATGATGTAGGCTGTCTCATCCGGTGCAAGCCGCAGCTCCACTGATTCCATGCCGTCGATCAGATCACTCAGGCGGCAGAGCACTTCTGCATCCGGCATTCCTCCGATTGGATGCCATACAACCGTATACAGCCCCTCCTGCTTCTGTTCCAAAGCCCGCACGTCTGATATGGAAGTACCGTCTCCCGCCTTCGTGACAGGCTGAGGTGATACTGCAACACGCAAATCCTCTTTGGAATCCAACACTTCCTGCAGCTTTTCCCGGAATGCCGCCACATACTGTTCTGCTCCGCCCAGAGCCTCCTGCATATAGCGGGTGCGTGCTTTTCCTCTGTTTTTGTAATTACCATATGCCCGGAATGTCAGCCACATCGCCTTAATATAGTACAGGATCATCTCAGGCTCAATTCCTTCTGCTACCTTTACACCGAGACGTGCATTATTCCCTAGGCCGCCTGCACTGTATACGTCAAATTTCCCATCTGCCGTCGCGGCAAAGCCAAGATCACGGTAAGTCGCATGCGTCACATTTTCCGGCGAATTTGAAAAACCTACCTTCAGCTTTCTCGGCAGTTTTTCTTCCGTAAGGAAAGGAATCAGATAGTCTGCTGCAGCCTCTGCCCACGGGCTGACATCAAAGTATTCGTCCTTTTCAACTCCCGAAAGCGGTGAACACATCACATTCCGTGGATAATCTCCTCCTCCGCCCATCGTAATGATTCCTGCATCCAATGCCTCTTTCATGATATGATAAACGGCATCCTGCTGCAAATCATGAAGCTGTATCGTTTCACACGTAGTAAAATGAATGCGTCTGACCTGATATCTGCGGATCATATCTGCGGTAAATCTGAGTTTTTCTTTCGTCACCCGGCCTGCGGTCATACGCAGACGCAGCATACTGGATTTTCCATCCCGCTGTGCATATGTCCCGTAAAAACCGGAGAAGCCTTTGTACTCTCCCTTGCTCAGCTCTCCTGCATAAAATAATGCTGCTTTTTCCCGAAACTCATCCATCCAGGAATCCCATGTCTGTTGCTCAATTTTTCCCATCTGCTTCCTCCTTTAAGATAGTACTTACTTTCACATGAAATGTTGTTTGTCCTTTCACACAAAACTACTTTCATTATAGCACTGCAGCCGGAATTTTTAAAGATATGATTCGTGACCTTTACTGTCCGCACATTACATTCCTCACGCCATTTTTATTTTCTGCTTGCGAAATACGTCTTCCGGCGATACACTAATACTATTCCGGCGGTGCACTCTGAACTTTTCACATATACTTTGCATGGAACCGCCGACACAGGAGGAGGATTATGTATCAAACAACAGTCAGAATCAAAAAGGGCCAGGGCCGTACTCTGAAAAGCGGCGGTATGTGGGTCTATGACAATGAAATTGACACCATTCATGGTGATTTTGAAAACGGTGATCTGGTAAATATTGAAGATTTCGACGGATATTTTCTGGGATACGGTTTTATTAACACAAAATCCAAACTTACCGTCCGTCTCATGGCAAGAAAAAAGGATCAGGAAATCACCCGCGAGCTGCTTCGCACCCGTGTACGTGATGCCTGGGAATACCGGAAGGCAACTATGACAGATACCGGAAGCTGCCGCCTGATCTTCGGGGAGGCGGATTTCCTGCCGGGACTCGTCGTGGATAAGTTTTCCGATGTACTCGTCGTGGAAAGCCTTGCGCTCGGCATTGACCGTCTGAAACCGCAGATTTTGGAAGAACTGGTTTCCATACTCGCAGAAGACAAAATCACTGTGCGCGGAATCTATGAGCGCAGCGATGCAAAAGTCCGCCTTCAGGAAGGCATGGAGCGTTACAAGGGATATATCGGTGAACCATTCGATCTACGTGTGGAAATCGTAGAAAACGGGGTTCATTATTATGTCAACGTAGAGGACGGGCAGAAGACCGGCTTCTTTCTGGACCAGAAATATAACCGGCAGGCAGTCGGCCGCCTGTGCTCCGGCAAAAAGGTACTGGACTGCTTCACTCACACAGGATCTTTCGCATTGAATGCCGGGATTTGCGGTGCCTCAACCGTACTCGGAGTGGATGCCTCTATGACGGCCGTGCTTCAGGCCAGTGAAAATGCAACGTTGAACCACCTCGAAGACCGCGTGACCTTCCAGTGTGCGGATGTGTTTGAGCTGCTTCCCCAGTTGGAAGCACAGGGAGAATCATATGACGTAGTCATCCTCGACCCTCCTGCCTTCACCAAGTCACGCAGTTCTGTCAAAAATGCAGTCAAGGGCTACCGCGAAATCAACCTGCGTGGACTCCGTCTCGTCCGAAACGGCGGGTTTCTGGCAACGTGCTCATGCTCTCACTTTATGGATCCGGAGCTTTTCGCCAAAACAATCGCAGAGGCTGCCCGCGGTGCCCACAAACGACTCCGCCAGATCGAATTCCGCACACAGGCATGTGACCACCCGATCCTGTGGGCTGCTGACCAGTCATATTATCTCAAATTTTATATTTTCCAGGTTCTGGAGGATTTGTAAACGAAAAGCCCCATTCATAGTGGCCTTTTGATTTGTTTATATTCTGCTGACAAATAATAATGGCACAGACAAACATCAGATTTACTGCTTGCCTGTGCCATTGTGATGGGCTTATCACATATGACACTCATATGGACGATAGTCATTCTCTTTCTATTCAAACCGCACGATCTCACGCCGCAGCCTCTTGATGATCCGCTTCTCCAATCTGGAAATATACGACTGCGATATACCGAGCAGATCCGCCACTTCCTTCTGCGTCCGCTCCTCTCCATCCTTTGTATTGATTCCGAACCGAAGCTGCACAATCGTACGTTCCCGCTCAGACAGATGGTCAATCGCTTTCTGCAATACCTTGTATTCTGCCTCCGTTTCCATATCCCGCGAAATGACATCGTCATCCGTTCCAAGGATGTCTGACAGCAGCAGCTCATTTCCATCCCAATCCACATTCAGCGGTTCATCAATCGACACTTCCAGCTTCGTCTTACTGTTTCTGCGAAGGTACATCAGTATCTCATTTTCGATACAACGTGAGGCATATGTGGCAAGCTTAATTTTCTTGTCCGGTTTGAAAGTATTAATCGCTTTGATCAGCCCTATTGTTCCAATCGAAATCAGATCCTCCACTCCGACTCCCGTATTGTCAAATTTCTTTGCTATGTATACCACCAGACGCAGGTTATGTTCGATCAGCCGGCTGCGAGCTCTTCCTTCGCCTTCTTTTCCAAACATCTCAAGCAATTCCTGCTCTTCCTCAGACTCGAGCGGTGCCGGAAGTACCTCAGTACCTCCGATATAATGCGTATCATTGCAGGCACGCCCAAAAAATACGTCACCAAATCCTGCTGCCATTTTCAACTGAACCTTCTGCGGCATTGCAATTTTTACTATCATAATTTTTCTCCTCCCTGCCTATTTTCTCTGCTCCATAGCCTTTCTGTATTTTCACCAGCTGCATTACGATGCGCGGTTCTCTCACTTTTCTTTTCCCCCGTAAAGCGTAGTTTCTGTCCTTCCTCAGAAGCACTGACTGTTTCACAGCAAGTCAGATGTTCCGGGTTCAATATGACCTGATAACGGTTCTTCAGGTTCACAGCGCCATCGCTGATCGCCAAAACTGGTTTTCTGCATTCAATCTGACCTGCATCCGTATTTATGTACATTTTATCTGCTGCAACACCACGCATCCATCCCTTTTCTTTTCCAATACTGTGATAAGGGATCATATAAAAGCCCCTTCTTGCCTCCCATCCTTCCTCAAGCAGCAATCCGGCACTTTCCCGGCTTAATATACTGACGGGCTGACCTGTCAGCGGCTCCTTCAATCTGTTTCCCGTGTCTACGAGCGCCCTCAGATGCAGCTCCTTTTCCTCCCAGAAAAGTATTATATCCACTTCATGTTCGGTATATTTGTGATATTCCTGATACCTTTTTAATACAAATCGAAGCAATAAAAAAGCACCTGTTACACCTGAGCACAATTTCAATGGAAAAATGGATATCATCACTTCCAGAGTTCCGCCAAACAGCACCGATACCATCAGCAGTGATACCCCTCCTGCCAATCGTTTTCCCGTGCGGTAAAGCAGCAGGCAGGAAATCAGAAGGCCGCATATCGAAATCCATTCCTGCCCCATCAAAACTGCTGCACATTGTACTGCCGCATATATCATACTGGCCACAGCAAGCCTCCATCCTGAGAGTCTCTGTCTGCATACAACGGATGTCAGCAAAAATAACAGGCAGCCGACCAGAATCTGTTCCACAACAAACTGATCTATGTAGATTTCGTAATACACAAAAGAAAGAACACCTCCTGCGGCTGCAACGTGCTTACAGTATACTCCACAGTGAGGCGTTCTTTTTGTCAAAACAGGGAATGCTTTTCCTATTTTCTGTCGACAATATCTGACAAAAAATGTATCACCTAATTATTATATGCGGGAATCCGATCAATTATGACAAAAAAATGTTGATTCCACAAAATTTTTCCTTATCTCAATAATCCAAGCGCAGTTTCAATCCCGTCCGCGCTCATCTGACCCGGGGCTGACGCTCTGCCTGCCGCCGCAAAAGTAAATGCCGAACCGGTAAATTCGGCGGCAATCCGGCTGATTGCCCCCATTTTCCCCATCGACATCGTAATAAACGGGCGGTCGGCAAACTTCTCCTCCATCTCAACAGAAGCCCGAAGAAGCGTAAGAACATCCTTCCGGCATTCCGGCATGACTGCCATTTTCGTGATATCTACCCCGAGAAGCTGCATGCTTCTCAATATTTCTATGATCTCTTCCGCATCCATTGTCCTGGCGAAATCATGGCAGGAACCAATCACCGCAGCTCCGGCCTGATGCAGCTCCGGCACCAACTCACGCAGCAAATCCCCGCCAAGATGGTATTCCAGATCAATCAGGTCCACCATTCCCGTGTCTGCAGCCCTCTGACACAGCTCCCGGTAAGCTTCCAGCGTGATATCACTCTCACCACCCTCCGGTTTCGTACGGAACGTAAACAAAAGCGGAGTTTCATCAAGCCGCCGCCGGATCATCCCAAGTGCAGCCCGCACCTGTTCCCATTCCTCATGTCCCTCATAAAAGTCCACTCGCCACTCCACAAGATCATGCGGACCGCTCTGAATCAGCTCGAGCTGTCTGCCAATATCCTCCTGATTTGCTGCCACCAACGGAACACAGATTTTAGTGTTTCCATCTCCCAGGCTAATATTCCTTACTTTCACCGGTTGGTATCTCTTTCGTTCCATATTTAATAGCTTCTCCTTTTCGACAAATCCTGCGCCTGTTTCACTCCTGTGATATTACGGTTCCTGATGAATCCGCCAGTGTCCGCCGCTCCTTAGACCAAACAATGCACAGCTTCCATTTTTCTACTCTTTATAAAATAACCCAATTTTCCATGCATGACAACAGTTTTTTCTGACAGTAGCATTCCCTTAATTACAATTTAACCATATTCGTGCTTAATTCAAGAACTGAGTATTTCATACGATGCCCCAGAGCAGGAGGAGCAGGCGGCGGAGGGATGGACTGGAAGCTGTGCTTCCAGTCCATCCCTCTGCCGCCTGCTC
>JAUNGL010000115.1 GCA_030524665.1 Lachnospiraceae bacterium
TGATTTATGTAATAAGGAAAGAATGACATGGAGAACAAAATGATCGTAGCAGAATCAGAAAGGTTGATTTTAAGAAGATACAAAAAAGAAGATATACAGGACTTATTTGAATATTTATCCGATAAAGAAGTTTTGAAATATGAACCATATCTGTGGAATTGTAGATAGCTGCTGTCGGTCCTCCCAGAAAAACAAAACGTTTCTCTCCGCTCCTGCCCGGCATATAGCCATCTGCATATGCAACCATTTCCGGTGCAATTTCTTCATAACCCGGTCTCAGACTGAAGAAAATGTCCGTAATCGGATTCTCTGTAAAACAGAACCCCACAATCTGATCCCGATCAAACCAGATTCTGTTTAAATATGTATACGATTTATCCATCCAGCTGGAAGAAAGTGCATATTCCAAAAAAGGAGCCGGAACCTATTGTTTGAAATAAGTTATCCTTCCATTTTTGTAAAAATATGCTATACTAAATTCCGGGCATCTCGTGTTTCGGCGGGGTGTCCTTCTTCTGCTGTCGGATTTGCAATCTTCTGTTCCTTGCAGACGCTTTTCACGGCAGCGCTGTATTTACAGTTTCACTTATATCCGTATTTTACTGGAGGAACGATCCTATGACACACACACAAACGAAAACCCTGCTGACTGAAGGCCCGATCTGGCAGCGCATTATTGCATTTACAATTCCGCTGTTTCTCGGTAATCTGTTCCAGCAGCTTTACAACACGGCAGATACGCTGATCGTCGGAAATTTTCTCGGAAGCGACGCGCTGGCGGCCGTCAGTTCGTCCGGAAGCCTGATTTTCCTGACGGTTGGTTTTTTTAATGGTATCGCGGTCGGTGCCGGAGTGATTATTGCCCGGTATTACGGCGCAAAACAGATAGAGGAGCTGCAGCGTGCGATCCACACGACGGTCGGATTCGGCATTCTCTGCGGTTTGCTGCTCACTGTGATCGGATTCCTGGGCGCACCTCTGCTTCTGGTCTGGATGAAAACTCCTGCTGATGTACTGCCGAATTCCATTCTCTACTTCCGGATTTATTATACTGGATCGCTCGCGTTTGTCCTTTATAATAACTTTGTCGGTATTCTGCAGTCCGTGGGTGACAGCAGACATCCACTGTATTATCTGATTTTTTCCTCGGTTGTCAATATCGTACTTGACCTGCTCTTTATCGGAGTATTCCATCTCGGTGTAGGCTCCGCTGCGGCTGCGACAATCCTCTCGCAGTTTGTCAGCGCCGGGCTCTGCCTGTACCGTCTGATGAAAAAGAGTCCGGCGGAATATACGGTATCTCTGCACAAAATCCGGCTCGATCCGTTCATGCTGCGGCAGATTATCGCCACCGGGCTTCCGGCCGGACTGCAGAATTCCATCATTTCCATCGCAAACGTATTCGTACAGTCGAATATCAATTCCTTTGGAAAGATGGCGGTCGCAGGCTGCGGCACTTATTCCAGAATCGAGGGCTTTGCGTTTCTGCCGGTTTCCTGCTTTTCTATGGCACTGACTACCTTCGTGAGTCAGAATCTTGGAGCAAGAAAACACGACCGCGCAAAGAAAGGGGCCCGTTTCTCGATCATTTGCTGCCTGATATTAGCCGAACTCATCGGACTTACCATTTATGCGACAATCCCCGTACTGATCACGGCATTCAACCGTGATCCTGAGGTCATCGCCTATGGAGTCCGACAGGCCAGGACGGTCACACCATTCTTTTTCCTAGCGGCATTCTCGCACTGCATCGCCGGACTTCTGCGCGGGGCCGGAAAATCGGCGGCCCCAATGTATGTCATGATGCTTTGCTGGTGTATCATCCGTGTCACCTATATCAGTATCATTGTCCGGTTTATCCCCACGATTGACGTTGTACTCTCGGCGTATCCTCTGACATGGACATTAAGCTCGATTCTGTTTCTGTGGTATTATCTCAAATCGGACTGGATTCACGCGTACGAAAAGCAATCTGTCAGTCATCCACCTTCACGATCCTGACATCAAATTTCCTCATCTGCTCACCGGCTTTTACTTCCCGGCCGGTCAGCAGATTCTGATGTCCCGCAAGACTTGCCGGCACTTCCTGCGCTTTATCCCTGAAATTCATAACAAAATAGTATCTGCATCCTTCTGCTTTTCTGCAAGTCACCTCAAGTCCGTTCCCATCTCCGAGCACCGGAGCAACACCAGCCTCTTTGACCGCCATTTCCAGCACTTTTGCAATGCCGCCCTCATCCATGCTGCTTCCAAGATACCATGTGCTTCCCTGTCCATACTGGTTTCTCGCAGCCGCCGGGGTACCCGCATAGAAATCCATCCCGTATGTCGCCACACACTGTGCATGTTCCAGATGCATGATATCACAAACGATTCCACACCTGTTTTTCGTACCGTCCTCAAATACGACCTCATTAAACTGTTCCGGTGCCAGCGCATCGATCTCTTCCACCCAAACGCCTGCCAGTTCTCTCAGCGGCCCCGGATAGCCACCCAGATATACATTGTCGGACTGATCCACAATTCCACTCATATACGTCGTAATCAGTACACCGCCGTTCTTTACAAACATTTCCAGCGCTTCCTTCATTCCCTCTTTCACCATATACAAAACAGGTGCCACAATCACTTTATATTTTCCAAAATCCCCGTCATACGGGATCATGTCCACTCCAATATTATTGTCATAGAAATATTTATAATACTGATGAATCTGCTTCACATAGGTAAGATCTACGGACGGGCCGCTGGTATACTCCAGCCCCCAGTAGTTATCCCAGTCAAATACAATTCCTACCTCAGCCTGATTTACCGATCCAAGCGTGGAGGTCCCCAGACCTTCCAGTTCCTCCCCAAGCTGCTTCACCTCACGGAAGACTCTCGTATTCTCCGTTCCTGCATGAGCGATCACAGCGCCGTGGAACTTTTCACAGCCTCCCGCACTCCGGCGCAGCTGGAAGAACTGAATCGTGTCTGCTCCGTGGGCTATGGTCTGATAACTCTGTGCGCGCATCTGCCCAGGACGTTTCAGCGAATTGTAGGGCTGCCAGTTCTGCTGGCTTGGTGTCTGCTCCATCAGCATGAACGGTTCTCCCTTCAGCCCGCGCATCAGATCATGGCACATCGCGATGTAGCTCCATGGAGTGTTATAACTTGGATAGTTATCCCAGGATACAATATCCATTTCCTTTGCCCATTTGAAATAATCCAGACCCTTATAGGTTCCCATCAGGTTCGTGGTAATAAGTGCATCCTTGTGATATCGGCGGATAATATCCCGCTCCATCTTAAAATTATTCAGCAGACTGTCCGAATTAAATCTGCAGTAATCAATAGAAAGGCCCGCAAAGGCAGTATTGACTCCATCCTCCATACCGTCTCCGAGTGCGTTCGGAAGTACAATCTCATCCCACTCATACACCGTATGGCCCCAGAATTCCAGATTCCATGCCCTGTTCAGCTCGTCGATCGTCTTATATTTATTTCTGAGCCAGACACGGAATGCCTTTTCACAATTCTCACAGTAGCACGCTCCACCGTACTCATTATTGATATGCCAGCAGGTCACATGCCTGTTGTCCGCGTAACGCCGGGCCAGTCTTTCCACAAGGGCGGAAGCATATTTCTGATAAACCGCGGAATTAGGGCAGGCGTTATGGCGCTGTCCGAATTTGTGGTGCCTGCCCTGATAATCTGTCCTCGCCACCTCCGGATATTTCTTAAACATCCATGCCGGAAGGGCCGCGGTGGAAGTCGCCAGCACAATGTCATACCCATCCTGGCTCAGCATATCTACTACTTCATCCAGCTCATCAAAACAGTATTCTTCCTCAGAAGGCTGCAGCTTTGCCCAGGAAAATACATTGATCGTCGCAGAATTGATCCTGGCATCCCTGAAAATCCTCATATCCTCCTTCCAGATATCTTTGGACCACTGATTAGGGTTGTAGTCGCCGCCGTATAAAATTCTTTTAAATTTGTTGCTCATAATGATCTTCCTCTCTTCGTTTTATGATCGTTACACAGGTTTGGGAGAATGCATCGCATTTTCCCTGCTATGGAATGATAACTGTCCCTGACCTGAAGTGTCGTTGCCGGTCAGACGACTACCATTTCAACAGACGTGTGAACAGTAACGTTTTCTTCAATAGCAACAATTCAGTCATACAGGTCGCAGACCGCCTTCCCGGAAGGCCGGATATTACTTCGCAACATCTGTCTGTGACTGAACGGTAACCTGCAGTATAATATATCTTACCGGAAGGAAATCGCGCTTGCGGGATTTCGCCCGGTAAGATAGCGCCAGAATCATCAGATTCTGGCGCCGCTATGAGAAGCGCCTTTCTTCTCATAGTATATTTATATCTGGTCTGGACAAAGACAGGTACAATATAATAAACTAAAAAATATCACATTTCGAAACAGGAGATTACCATGCCAATCTATTTCAGAAGTACTCCCGCAAAGGAACCATTTGTCTTTGAATCCATCGGCAATCACTGGCCTCAGGAACGGGTCGCACGCCCGGACGGATATCCCTTATATCACTATCTTCAGACAGAATCCGGGCAGGGAAGATTTGAGATACAGGGAAAAAGCTACACGCTCAGGGAAGGACAGGGAATTCTGATCGCACCGTTTGTCAGCCACTCCTATGCCAATGAAAGCAGGGAATGGTATACATCCTTCGCCACCATATCAGGAAGTCTTGCAGGCAGTATCGGAGGTCTTTTAAATCACAGACCGCTTATCCTGACCGACAGGGAGCAGGGAACGGCCATCAGCCGGATTATCTCTGAAAGTATCCGGCAATTTGAACACACACCGCCCGACACGAATCAGCTCTCTGTCTGCTGTTATCGCTTCCTGATGCACTTTGCAGGAGGAGCGGCTGCGGGAAATTTTTCAGACGCACCGCTCTATCAGATGTACGTCGCCCCTGTAATAAAAGAAATCGAAACCAGCTTTCATTCCAGATTGACGGTACAGGATCTCAGCCGGAAGGTATATGTCACACCTCAGTATCTTTCCCGGCTTTTTGGGCGCTTTCTCGGATGCTCTACCTATGAGTATCTGACCATTTACCGTCTGAACAAAGCAAAGGAACTTCTCATATCCCACCCGCATCTGGACATTCAGGACATCGCCGGACTGGTTGGGTTTGACAACCCCAGCCACTTTATTGCCATGTTTAAAAAGCACGCGGGGATTACCCCGCTGGAATTCCGAACACTCTACAAATCCAGGGAATAAATGGTGTTTTAACGTATCGCAAAGGAAGCAATAAAAGCCATTCATCTTACAATCTCAAGGGATAAACGATATTGCAGCGTGTCGCCCGTCACTTCAGGCTGCCGCTTCCAAGAACGCTTCGGCGCTCTCGCTGCCAGTACATATCTTGCTTTGCGTGACAGAATACATCCGTGCGTCTCTGCAATTCGCCGAAAGCTGTATCTTTGTACAGACTTATCGACCGGAAAACTGAAAACAGCAGCCATGCGAATATCCTGTGAAATCAGGAAACGCATGGCTGCCGCTATCATGTCTTACACTTTATCTGCTGCAGCTTCTCCGGCAGGTGCACTCTTCTTCATGCGCCTCCGGCAGATACTTTTTCTGCATTTACTGTAAATAGTAACCAATTACTGCACCGAAGCCTTTTTCTTTCTTGCATTCTCACTCCATGCATGCATAACAAGCGCAACGGCGATGACACCGTAGCAGATGAACACACGGAAATATTCTCCGATTGCCGCGTCTCCGAACAGATTCTTTCCAGCCGCCGGAGCAAGAATGAACATCAGATGGAACAGAATACATCCGATCAACGCCTGCGTGTTCGTGGCACGTATCACAGATGCACCTCCTACCAGAATTGCTGCACCTGCATACAGACCCACCTGCTCATGAGCACCGTACGTCTGGAATGCTCCCATATTCTGTACAAAGATCAACTGCCCCCATCCTGCAAGAACAGTAGAGAACACAATCGCTACGATACGCACATGGTTTACATTGATACCAGCCGCATTTGCTACCGTCCGGTTCTGCCCCACGGCACGGAACTGCTGTCCCAGCTTCGTCCGCATAATGACCACATTGAACAGGCACAGAACCGCTACACAGCCAAAGGTTACCATCGGAACATTCACCATAGAAAACAATTCCTTCACCGGCCCCGTCTGAGCAACAACTGCTGCCACTGCCAGTACTCCGATCTGTATGCCCAGTTTCTTCGGATTCTTTTTGTGGCTCTTCACATAACCCACGAGAAGAATCACTGCAATTACTGCCGCAAATACAAGCACCGCCTGATGGAAAGGAAGTCTCCAGAGACCATCGAGCGCAGATGCGATACCTCCTGCCTTGGAAAGGTCCATGGTATTTGCAATTCCCTTGGAACCTTTGATGGTAAGATCCGGATTGTTGATCGGAATAATATTATCAAAAATGAACAGGAACAAAAGCTGATACAAACCGGTTGCAAAAAACGCGATAATCATGGAACCGATCATCTCCTGCCCTTTCATCTTATTGAGCAGCTTACCAATCAGCCATCCAAACAGTGTTCCAAAAGGAATCGTCAGAAGGACGGCCAGCGCAAATCCGGCAATGCCGGGGACACCCCACTCCAATACGAGCAGGCAGGAAATCTGTGCAGCCATAGCACCGATGGGAAGGGCAAAGTTGATACCCATACCTGCTATGATAGGGATAATCAGCGAGAGCACAATGAACATATTTCGTGAAAGACGCCCAAACAGCTCATACAGTACATAAGAAGGCGTATATCCCGAAAATATCATGCACACTGCACAGAGAATGATAAACATAATAGTTACAATATTATTTCGTGCCGCCTCACGCAGTTTATTCTTATCCACGACTCGCACCTCCTGACTTGGTCAGAGCATACAGAATGATACCATTGGAAATCAGAATTCGCAGCGTCTCGGAAATCGTGCTCTGCGGTACCAGCGCATTTGCCACCGGCATTCCCAGTGTCAGCACACCCTGAAACAGAAATGTACCGATGATGACATGACTGATACGCGCACGCGAGGTACTCGCTCCGCCGATCAGAATTGCAGAAGCAGCGAGGAAGCCCATCTGGCGCGGTGCCTGATAAAGCTGCATAAATCCATAGCTCTGTCCATAAACCACAATACCAACTGCTCCCAGCATCGTAGAGAGCATAGTACCGATGATACGCATCTTATCTACATTGATACCGGTCGCCGCCGCGAAGCGCGGATTCGCTCCGGCCGCTGACATGGCAATTCCTGTTTTGGAACGCATAAACAGCCAGACCAGGAAACAGCAAAGCGCCAGAAACAGAAGCAGACCGGTCGGAATTGTAATTCCCAGTACTTTAAAAGCAAGGAAGTCATTCAGCAAATGACGGTATGTAGTCTGAAGACCGATCGTAGTACGGAGACCGTTACCCATCGGCCATTTCATAATCTTACTCTTGAACGGCAGAACCAGCCACGCAATACACATCAGGGAAACAATGGAAAATCCAACGTATGTGGTAACACTCATTTCGCTTCCTTTCAGCCTGTTCAGAAGCAGACCATAGAGGAAACCGGTTCCCGCTGCGATGACCATACCGATTATAACTGCAAAGAAGAAACCGAACCAGCCGCTGAAACCAAACTCAATACAGAGCAGGCCTCCAATCAGACCTCCGATGATACCGAGCGGCAGACCCAGGTTCAGGCTGATACCGCACTGGATACCCGGCAGCATGGCAAGCACCAGCACACCGTTCATTCCAAGACGCACCAGAGTATTACTGATCTGTCCCGGCAGAGAAAGGTTGAAAATAAACGCCAGCAGGCAGAGCAGCACATAAAACAGACCAATGATCAGTCTTGGCACTCCCGTTTTTGCCACCAGCGGTACATAAAACAGCACGACCAGAGCCAGAATCACAAGGCCAACAGCACTCGTTGCCAGCGTTTTTCCCTGGCGCATAATCGTTCCGTTCATTCCCGGATTCATACCGCTCATGCTGAGGGCACGGTCATACTGCTTCTCAAAGGTATCTCCCTGCTGCGCAACCGTATTCGTGATGGTAGGCTTCAGAGCCGTCAGAATATCATCTGTCAGCGCCGGAAATACCTTTTTGATCTCCACGCAGAGTCCTTCGTATGCCTGATCTACCCCGGCAGACAGTGCAAGCATTTCTTCTGTTGCCTCAAATCCGGAGAGGTCGACTGTTTCCTCCTCCAGTTCCATATCAGCACCTGCATCATCACCGCCCAGATCTGCTCCGTCCGCGGAGCCTTCTGCCGAAGCATCCGCCGCATCTGCGGCTGCGTCATCGACCGTGTCAGCAACAACCTCATCTTCATGCTCTTCAATATAAATAGCCTGCGCTGCTGCCTCCTCCTCGAAGTACGCCTTCTGCGCATCTGCAAGAACATTCAGCGCATCTGCAAGCGGAACCGTATCGATCTCTGTCAGATCCACAGAACCGATGCCCTCTGCCTCTGCAAGCGCCAATGCCTCTTCTTCTGCCTTGGCAGTCGCTTCACGGATCTCTGTCATTCCGCCGCCTTCCTCGCGCACTCTTGCAGTGGCCTCCGCTTTCGCCGCAGCCACATATGCATCCACCGCACCAGTTCCGGCAGTATCCAGAATCGCCTGCAGACGCATATTGCTCAGAATCTCATTTCCCTTTTCGGAAGAACGGGCAGACAGACCGTACAATCCCACACCCCCGCAGATCAATGCCGCGATTACAATCAAAACACTGGCAATTACCTGCGTTTTCTTTATTTTCAGCTTACGCATGTAATACACCTCCTCTTTCCGGCCTGATACCCGACATGGCAAGACCGAAGTCCGCGTCAGAGCTGTTTACCGGCAGCACATCGACTACCTTTCCCTCGGATACAATCGCTACGTTATCACAGATCGAACGCAGCTCCATCAGCTCAGAAGATACCATGACAATCGTCATTCCAAGCTCCCGGTTCAGTTTTACCAGAGTTTCCAGAACCAGCTTCTTGGCTCCGATATCGATGCCTCGCGTCGGCTCCGATACAAACAGCATCTTCGGGTTCATCGTCAGCGCCCGGGCAATGCAGACCTTCTGCTGATTTCCTCCGGAAAGCGTCCCGGTATGCTGAAGCGGCGAAAAGCATCGGATATCCAGCTCCTTGATCATGTCCTCCGCATGTTTGCGGATCGCTTTCGTGTCCTTCTGTGTGAAACCTAAAAATTTCTTTGTGTAATCACCATGAATCTGCATGGCATTAAACACGATATTATTTTCAATGGATTCATCCAGCAGCAGTCCCACCCCGCGGCGGTCCTCGGAAACCATCGCCATACCGCTTGAGAGTGCTGCGCGCGCATCATTCAGTTTCATTTTCTGGCCAAAGAATTCCACCTCACCGGTCGATTCATAGACACCCATGATACCGTTCGGCACACCGATCTTTCCCTGTCCGGCCAGACCGCCGATCCCGAAAATCTCACCCTCATGCACTTCAAAAGAGGCATCCTTGACTACTTCGCCCGGCATATCAACTGCCAGATGGCTGACCTTCAATGCCACCGGAGCATTATCTTTAAATTCCCGAGGCTCTGCAGTGACAAAAGAAAACTCTCCCTCACGTCCAATCATCATCTCCGCCAGCCGTACCGCAGTCGTATCTTTCGTCTCACATGCGGTAACGAACTGTCCATCACGAAGAATTGTAATACCGTCAGTCGCATTAATCACCTCATCCAGACGGTGTGTAATAAAGATAATAGCGATTCCCTTTGCAGCAATCTCCTTCATAACCTTCAAAAGCTGTGCCGCTTCGCTCTCTGTCAGCACAGCCGTAGGCTCATCAAATACGAGAAGCTTCACGCCTTTTTTGTCAATCTCACGTGCAATCTCTACGAACTGCATATATCCGACGGGCAGCCCGTGAACCATCGTATACTCGTCGATACTCATCCCCACGCTATCCAGCGCCTGCCGCGCATCCGTGGACATCTGCTTCATATTCAGCGATTCCATTTTTGCGCCGAAGATACGGGACATAATATTCGGTTTGGTAATCTCACGATTCAGTTTAATATTCTCGGTAATGGTAAATCCAGGCAGGAGCATGAACTCCTGATGAACCATACCGATCCCCTTCAGCATCGCATCATGCGGAGAGGTTATCACCGTTTTTTCTCCGTCAATCAAAACCTCACCGGAAAAACCACCGGTTGCATGAATCACAGGCATACCAAAAAGAACATTCATTAACGTACTTTTTCCTGCACCGTTTTCACCCAGCAACGCATGTATTTCGCCCGGACGAATCTTCAGCGATACATTGGACAGAACCGTATTTTCACCATATTTCTTGGTGATGTTCTTCATCTCCAGAATGTATTCTGCAGCCAATTTGTTTCCTCCTCTTTATTCTCAAGAACGACCCGCCTCATAAAAGGTGAAGCGGGTCGTTCAGCTAATCTTATTTATATCGTATCAGCTCAGTCAGGTCTATGGCCTGCATAGCGTTCAGACTAAGCCATTACTTTATATCAGTGACTCTTGATGGATTACTCGAGATAATCGTTGAAATCAACCGGAGCAAGCAGAACTGTGTAGTAGTTATCAATCGTTGTTCCGTCTGCATTTGTATAATTCTCTACGATAGCACCCGGGCATTTCTCTTCGAACATGCTGACTACCTTGTCGTGGTCGTTTGCTTCTGCGATCTCGCCTGCGATGTATGCCTTGGAGTACTCAACAGCAACATCGATGATTGTCATGTTAACCGGTGATGCCCATGTAGAATAACGTCCAACTGCATCATGCTCTGCAAGCTTCTCAGCGATCGCCTGAAGTGCAACTGTATCGTCACCACCTACAGAAATCTCAAGACCGAGAGATGCCGGGAATGCATGGTACGGACTCGGGCAGCACGGCTGCGGATAGTAAG
>JAUNGL010000116.1 GCA_030524665.1 Lachnospiraceae bacterium
ACATTGTTGTTTTTGAAAAAAGATAAATATATAACTTTTTGTTTTTCAGCTATTGAAAACGTAACGGCAGATGCCCCAGGGCGGGAGGAGCAGGCGGCAGAGGGATGGACTGGAAGCATAGCGCAGGGTGCTTAGAAGAACTTGGGCGCAGCCGACACTGACTCCGGAGCGGTGCCCCGGAGTCAGTGTCGGCTGCGCCTTAGTTCTTCTTGCACCCGGAGCACAGCTTCCAGTCCACCCTCTGCCGCCTGCTCCTCCCGCTCTGGGGCATCGTATGAAATATTCAGTTCTTGAATTAAATACGAATTTGTTCCGTAAGAACCTTATATAAATTTTTTCTAAAACGTCTTGCACTATTGTATCCGGTGATTTAAAATGGTAAAAGCTATGGTCTGTAAATGAAAGAAACAGTTGCAGATATAAAGTGACAGTTGAAGGAGGTGCCGTTATGGCAGAGAAAGCATGCAGCAATTCGAGCTGCAGCAAGGAAAGCTGTGAAGGCTGTGCAAGTGCCGCAAAGCCGAACAGCTTTGCAGTGGATATGAATATGTATTCCGATGTGAAGCATGTCATCGGAGTTGTCAGTGGCAAGGGAGGTGTCGGGAAATCTATGGTGACAGCTTCTCTGGCTAATCTGCTGGCTTCCAGAGGATACCGCGTCGGGATTCTGGATGCAGATATTACAGGACCGTCGATCCCGAGAATGTATGGACTTCAGGGACCGGCAGAAGCAGGAGATGAAGGAATTTACCCGATGCTGACGGAGAATGATATTAAGGTCATGTCGATCAATCTTCTGATGCCGGATCCGGAAGCACCTGTGATCTGGAGAGGGCCGGTCATTGCCAATATGGTGAAGCAGTTCTGGTCTGATGTAATCTGGGGAGAGCTGGACTATCTTTTGGTGGACATGCCGCCGGGAACCGGAGATGTACCGCTGACGGTTTTCCAGTCGCTTCCGGTAGATGGTATTATGGTGGTAACATCACCGCAGGATCTGGTAAAGATGATCGTAAAGAAAGCATACAACATGGCAAAGACTATGAATATTCCGGTACTTGGGCTGATTGAAAATTACAGTTATCTGAAGTGTCCGGACTGCGGGAAAGAGATCAGGGTATTCGGCGAAAGCAGAATTGACGAGATCGCGGGAGAACTCGGAGTGATCGTGGCAGGGAAGATGCCGATTGATCCGGCACTTACGGAGCTTACGGACGCCGGGGAATTTGCAAAAGCGCAGAATCCGTATTTGAACAGTGCGCTGGAGGTTCTGAGGATTCTGGACGTAAAAAACAAATAAGAGTTCCGGTATGGTACGGTGCAGATTTAGATCTGGCTGTACGGTACAACACCGGGTGTTACATGGGATAGGATAAAGAGGCAGAGGAATAAGCATATGAAGAATAATAAAGTTACGGATTCTATTTTGTATATTGGTGTGGATGATACCACCATTGATTTGTTTGAAAGCCAGTATCATGTACCGAATGGAGTATCCTACAATTCTTACGTGATTATGGATGAGAAGATTGCAGTTATGGATACTGCGGACAAGCGTGTGACGGAACAGTGGTTTGCGAATCTGGAGCAGGCGCTTCAGGGAAGGCTGCCGGATTATCTGGTAGTTTCCCATCTGGAGCCGGATCATGCGTCAAATATCCAGAAATTTGCTGAGAAATATCCGGAAGCGAAAATTGTCCTGAACGCGAAGGCAAACGGTATGCTTCCGCAGTTCTTTACACTGGATATGAGTGCCAGAACGATCGTGGTAAAAGAGGCTGAGACCCTGAATCTGGGTTCCCATACGCTTCAGTTTTTCATGGCGCCGATGGTACACTGGCCGGAGGTTATGGTAGAGTACGAGCAGAGTGAGAAGGTGCTTTTTTCCGCAGACGGATTCGGGAAATTCGGTGCCCTGTCAGCAGAGGAAGCATGGGAAGATGAAGCGCGCCGCTATTATATTAATATCGTCGGCAAGTATGGTTCACAGGTACAGGCACTTTTGAAGAAGGCTGCCACACTGGATATTGCCGTTATTTGCCCGCTTCACGGCCCGGTTCTGACGGAAAATCTCGGTTATTATATTGGAAAATATCTGGCATGGAGCAGTTACGAGCCGGAAGAGGAGGGCGTTGTAGTCGCATATGCTTCTATTCACGGAAATACGGCTGTAGCAGCTAAGAAGATGGCCGAGATTCTGGAAGCGAAGGGTGCAAAAAATGTCAGAGTATTTGACCTTGCAAGGGATGACATGGCAGAAGCGATCGCAAATTGTTTCCGGTACAGTAAGGTTGTGCTGGCAGCAGCTTCTTATGATGGCGGAGTTTTCCCATGTATGGAAGATTTCCTGCACCATCTGAAGAGCAAGACCTGGAGAAAACGCAGAGTCGGCATCATTGAGAATGGTTCCTGGGCACCGTCTGCAGCGAAGACGATGAAGGCAGTTCTGGAAACATTGAAGGATGTAACTGTGTGTGAGACAACGGTAACAATCAAGTCAACATTGAAGGATGTGGACATTCCGAAGCTGGAAGCGCTGGCAGATGAGGTGCTTGCCTGAAATTGCGGGCAGGTGATTTTTACCGGATCTGGTTTTAGATACAAAAACAGAGGGTGCTGAAAAAGGCGGATCAGGCGCAGGATATGGTATTTACGAAAGGCGTTGTGACGCCGTACCCTGTGACTGTCAGCCATTTTGCAGCCCCTCTGTATGATGATCTGTTACGATTCACGACCCTGCGGTCCGCGAACAGTAACGATGGTTTTCATGGTTCAAGTAATCCGGCAGGACACTGATTTCCAGAAATCAAAGCTGCCTGATATCGCGGATTAATTCCTGTACCTCTTCTTCTTTGGTGCTCCAGCTTGTGCAGAAGCGTACGCAGCTGTGGGTTTCATCAATTTTCTGTTCATATTCATAGACGTATTTATCATCGAGCTTTTTCAACATACTGTTTTCCAGTACGACAAACTGCTGGTTGGTAAAGCTTTCTATATAGGAAGGAATCGACTTTTCGGCAAATGCCTGCTTGATCTGCATCGCATACTCGTCCGCCCTTTTTGTAATTTCAAAGTATAACCCATCCTTAAACAGAGTATAAAACTGCAGCCCGAGCAGCCATCCTTTGGCGAGCATAGCACCATTCTGCTTAATGTAGCTGCGGAAATCCACACAGAGTTCCGGATTTGTAAAGACGACGGCCTCTCCGAACAGAGCTCCGCACTTGGTGCCGCCGCAGTAAAATACGTCGGAAATACGAGCAATGTCTGCGATGGTGACGTCTGCCTTTACGGAACCCAATCCATAGCCGAGCCGGGCTCCGTCGATGAACAGAAAGAGTCCATAATTCCGGCAGACGGTTCCGATCTCTTCAAGTTCCTGTTTGGAATAGATTGTGCCGTATTCTGTTGGGAAGGAGAGATACACCAGCTTCGGCTGCGTGATATGCTCTTTGACACCGCTGGTGCGGTAGAGTTCCGCTTCCTCCGCAATCTGGGCAGCGGTGATTTTCCCATCTGTATTCGGCAATGCCTGAATTTTGTGCCCGCAATGTTCTACGGCACCCGTTTCATGGACATGAATATGGCCGGAATCTGCACAGATGACGCTCTGATAGGGCCGCAGTGCAGCGGAAATCACAGTGAAATTTGCCTGTGTCCCGCCGATCAGGAAATGGACCTCTGCCTGCGGACAGTCCAAATATTTTTTTATCTCTGCGGCTGCCTTTTCACACCAGATGTCAAGGCCGTATCCGCCGTAGCTTTCCGTGTTGGTATCTTCCAGTGCTTTCAGAATCTGCGGATGTGCACCGCAGCTGTAATCATTATTAAAACGTATCATGCTGTATTCTCCTGTCTCTCTGAATATAGTATTTCATCACTGCCCGTCATTCGTCCCAGCCATCATTCAGGCGGATAATGACAGAAATGTTCCGCACGATGTCGCCTTCTTCAAGCTGCATATCACGGACATCTGTGATCGGGGGAAGCTGGCATTCGTCCTCCAGCTCTACGGTAATCCAGTTGCTTGCGGCTTCGTTCGCATTGTCAACAGCATCCTCCAGTGTTTCTCCTTCTGCGTAGCAGCATTCCAGATCCGGAAAATAGCCTTTGTACGTGCCGGATTCCGTTTTGCGGAAAATAGCAGGATATATAAATTTCATAAATACAGACTCCTCTCTGACGGTTTTGGCGTGAAAGCCTGTGCTTATTATAAACAGTTTTGGGATGGATGACAACCAGTGATTGCGAAGTTTGGAAAAGATTCAGAGATGGAAGGTTACTGTTCAGACATCTGCCGGGATGGCAGCCGTCTGACCGGCAACAACGCTTCGCGAGGCACAGAAATCGCATTTCATGCGCTTACGCGCTGCTAAACTCGATTTATCCTGCCAGTTTTTGGGCAGGATGCCGTCCCTGGCGAAGGGTGTTTCCGGTCTCGATGCGAATTCTAATCAGTTCATTGAATACCGCTGCGGAATCCGGCAATACTCTTTTCTGAAGGGAGTGAGCCTGTGAAAAAGCATAGTAAGAAGGATCATCGAAAAGAACTGATAAAATCATATGGGAAAACGATTATCATACTCCTGATACTTTCTCTGGTGCTGCGTCTCTCTGTCCATGCCGCACAGAAAGCAATCCTGCAGCAGGGAATTGCAGGAGAGGTACTGAGGTTTCATGTATTGGCAAACAGTGACAGTGAGGAAGACCAGAGTGTAAAATATCTGGTACGGGATGAGGTGCTGGCATGGATTGAGAGAGAATGGAAGCAGGAAGAGCTGCGGAATGCGGAAACAGAAGAAAAAATGGGAGCGGGAGAAACGGCAGAAATGATAGAAGGCACAGGAGTCAGAGGAGCAGCCGCATCCAGAAATGAAAAAGCTGAAAATCCGGATACGAAAGAGGCAATGCTGAAATTCCTGTCTCCGCGTCTGGATGAAATCAGACAGGTCGCCGACCGGGTGCTGGCAGAGGAAGGAATGAAGTATCAGGCCAAAACGGAGATCGTGACATGCTATTTCCCGGACCGCACGTATGGAGACTGCACGTTTCCCGCCGGCTGGTACGAAGCACTGCGCATTCGTCTGGGAGAGGCGGAAGGGAAAAACTGGTGGTGTGTCCTATATCCAAGGCTTTGCTTTGCGGACAGCGTACATGCAGTCGTAGAAGATGACCAGATGAAGCAGTTGGAGGAAGTACTGACAGCAGAGGAATATGAGGAGCTGATCAGGCAGCCGAAAGAATGGAAGATATCGTTCCGGTGGTTTTGAGAAAGCCGCTTACACGATTTGGGAGAAAACGATTTCCGGAAGAAGAGGAAGCCTTCCTTCCGGTATGATACGTGGCTGCAAGGGCAGCGGTTCATAGAGTTGAAGAGGAAGCCGGAGATAAAAAATGTTATTGTTCGCGGACCGCAGGACCGTGAACAGTAACCAAAAATGACTGCACATATCCTGAAATCGTAAATCTGATTTTCGGATATCATGCAGTCACACTGGACGGTATATGGTTATTCAGTGATGTGTCATCCATATCATGCAGTCAAACTGTCTTATGACAGCTTTTTCTTGATATTTGCCCTCTTACGCAGAGTGGGATCCAGGATCTTCTTTCGGATCCGGAGACTCTTCGGGGTTACTTCGAGCAGCTCATCTGTATCGATGAATTCCAGCGCCTGTTCAAGACTCAGTATCTTCGGTGGTGTCAGCTTCAGTGCTTCGTCGGAACCGGATGCACGTGTATTGGTCAGATGCTTGGTCTTGCAGACATTCAGCTCGATATCCTCAGGCTTGGCGCTTTGTCCGATGACCATGCCGGAATAGACCTTTTCGCCCGGTCCGATAAACATCGTGCCGCGCTCCTGAGCATTAAATAATCCGTAAGCGACAGATTCTCCGGATTCAAAAGCAATCAGGGAACCCTGGCTGCGGTACTGGAGATCTCCCTTATAGGGGCCGTAGCCGTCGAAAATAGTATTGAGAATACCGTTTCCTTTGGTATCGGTCAGAAAGTCCCCACGGTATCCGATCAATCCGCGCGACGGGATAGAGAATTCCAGACGGGAGTAATTGCCCTGTCCGATACTCATGCCCTGAAGCTCGCCCTTACGCAGGCTCAGTTTCTGGATGACTGTGCCGGAAAATTCTTCTGGGACATCGATATAAGCCAGCTCCATCGGCTCAAGCTTTTTGCCGCGCTCGTCTGTCTTGTAGATTACTTCTGCTTTGCTGACTGCAAACTCATAGCCCTCCCGGCGCATCGTTTCAATCAGGATGGACAGATGGAGTTCTCCTCGGCCTGAGACCTTGAAGGTATCCGTGTCATCCGTGTCCTCGACACGCAGGCTGACATCTGTATTCAGCTCACGGAACAGGCGGTCACGCAAGTGGCGGGAAGTCACGAATTTTCCTTCCTGACCGGCAAGCGGGCTGTCATTTACAATAAAATTCATAGAGATTGTCGGCTCGGAAATTTTCTGGAATGGAATTGCATCAGGCGCATCGACGGCACAGATTGTATCCCCGATATGCAGGTCCGCAATGCCGGAAATTGCTACGATCGAACCGATCGTGGCAGAAGATACCTCCACCTTATTCAGACCGTCAAACTCATAAAGCTTGCTGATTTTGACTTTTTGTTTCTTGTCAGGGTCGTGATGGTTCACCAGAATCGCTTCCTGATTCACTTTAATAGAACCGCGGTCTACCTTGCCGACACCGATACGTCCCACGTATTCGTTGTAGTCAATCGTACTGATCAGTACCTGAGTCGGACCGTCTTCGTCACCCTGCGGTGCCGGGATATAATTCAGGATCGTCTCAAAGAGCGGAACCATATTGGTCCCCGGCTCGTCCAGATCAAGCGTTGCATATCCGCCCTTTGCGGATGCGAAGACGAACGGGCAGTCAAGCTGCTCGTCTGATGCCTCCAGTTCGATGAACAGTTCCAGTACTTCATCGATGACTTCGTTCGGGCGGGCTTCCGGACGGTCGATCTTATTGATACAGACGATTACCGGCAGATTCAGCTCCAGTGCCTTGCGCAGTACGAATTTCGTCTGGGGCATGGAACCCTCAAAAGCATCTACCACAAGAATGACACCGTTCACCATCTTCAGGACACGTTCGACCTCGCCGCCGAAATCCGCATGGCCCGGTGTATCGATGATATTAATTTTTGTATTTTTATAGATAACAGCTGTGTTCTTGGAAAGAATTGTGATACCGCGCTCACGTTCCAGATCGTTGGAGTCCATGACACGTTCCGCTACTTCCTGATTTTCACGGAATACACCGCTCTGTTTCAGGAGCTCATCCACGAGAGTGGTCTTGCCATGGTCAACATGCGCGATAATCGCAATATTTCTTATATCTTCTCTGATCATTGTAACTCCTCCATGACGTAGTAATCTCTGCACGCCGTGCTCATTTTACCATAATCTAAAAGGATTACAAGGGGAAGAATAAAAAAAATCGGAAAAATCATGAAAAACAGTTCTAAGATAGAAATACCGTGAATAGAAATAAATTATATGGAGTACAAGAAGAATCTTCATTTGAAGAAGGGAGAACAACGATTTATGACAGATAAGATTATTGAAAACAATCAGGTTTCCATTATGGGAAAGATAGCATCCGGATTTACATTCAGCCACGAGGTGTTCGGGGAAGGCTTTTATATGATGAATCTCTCCGTACAGCGGCTGAGTGATTCCACGGATATCATTCCGGTGATGATATCGGAGCGTCTGATTGATGTTACACAGGATTATGAAGGGGAGTATATCCAGATTTTCGGTCAGTTCCGTTCCTATAACAGACATGAGGAAAAGAAGAACAGGCTGGTGCTTTCCGTGTTTGCACGAGAAATTAATTTTGTGGAGGAGGAAAATGACCGGGTAAAGAGCAATCAGATTTTTCTGGATGGCTATATCTGCAAGACACCGGTGTACCGCCGCACCCCTCTGGGACGGGAGATTGCGGATATGCTGCTGGCAGTGAACCGCCCTTACGGGAAGTCCGATTATATTCCCTGCATCTGCTGGGGAAGGAATGCACGTTTCGCATCCGGATTTGAAGTGGGAGGGCACGTGCAGATCTGGGGAAGAATCCAGAGCCGGGAGTATGTGAAAAAACTGGAGGATGAATCCACAGAAAAGCGTGTTGCATATGAAATTTCAGTAAGCAAACTGGAATATCTGGATTAATATTGCCGTCGGTTCATGATCATACAAAGAAGTTACAAACAATATTTGCATTTTGTGGGAAAATGTAGTAGAATGTTCGTAATTTCCTGTACTCAGTGGGAAAGATATATTCAAGATACGAGGCAGCTATAAAAGTGTTTCCAGACAGTAAACGGCGAGGTATACAGGATGAGTAAACGATATATACATATCTTTTGCGGAACGGGCATGGGAAAAACAGCGGCCGCACTCGGAAAAGGAATCCGGGAGGCAAGCGAAGGAAAGAGTGTGATTGTGATCCAGTTTCTGAAAGAACGGCAGTCAGGATTGGAACAGGGCTTTTTTAGCCGTCTGGAGCCGGAAATCAAACTGTTCCGGTTCGAGAAATTCCCGGAGAACTTTGAAAGCCTGACAGACAGAGAAAAGGAAGATGAGGTCCGAAATATTAAGAACGGCCTGAATTTTGCCAAGAAGGTACTGGTGACAGAAGAGTGTGATGTCCTCATTCTCGATGAGATTCTGGGCCTAACGGACAAAGGAATCGTGACCATAGAAGAACTGAAATGCCTGATTGAGGCAGTGGGAGAGGAGACCGTGCTCTATCTGACCGGGACGAACCACTGCACAGAGCTGTGGCCGTATGTCGATGAGGTGACGGAGATGACGACACCGTACCACCGTTGTGAAGAAGATGCACAGGTATGATGCCAGACAATATAGCAGTATTTTAAAGAGGAAATCCTTGTTAAAATGACAGGGAATCCTCTTTTTTTGTTATAGTGTGCGGAAAAACTGTTGGTGGAAGGAGTTCTCGTTGCTTTATGGAATCCGGCAGATATCTGTGAAAAAATTGCCCGGAGGGCGTACGTTTGTTAACACGGATATAATAGCGCTTTACAAAGAATAAACTGAATGTTAAGATGAGGGCAAAGAAAATAGTTTTTGGAGGGAATTATGGTACTGATAAAAGAGCGGATCGGGAAGCTGCTGGAATATTTGAAGCAGCAGATTTATCCCGCAAAAACGGAAATTCAAAATTATAAGATGATCCGCACAACGGAGCGTTTTGCGGATGTGGCGCATCTGGATACTTCGGACTGGGAGGCTTTTTCGCATACGCAGTTATGGGGAGGGCATCGGGAATATTACTGGTTTGAGACATTTATTACGATTCCGGAGGAGTATGACGGAGCCTGTGTGGTGTATGAACTGATTACCGGAAAAGAGGGTGAGTGGGATGCCACAAATCCGCAGTTTTCGATTTTTGTGGACGGAGTTCTGAAGCAAGGGCTGGATGTGAACCACAGGGAGGTGATCCTGTCAGAGTGCGCTGAGGCAGGCAGGACTTACCGTATCATTTTGTCGGCATTTACCGGGGATCAGAATTTCAGCCTGAAGCTGGATTCGGCGCTGAAGGTGCTCGACCGCAGAGTGGAAAAATATTATTATGATTTGGAAGTGCCGTATCAGACTGCACGTTTGCTGTCTTCGGAGGATCAGGCTTATATCCGGATAATCCGTGTGCTGAATGAGTCGCTAAATCTGCTTGATATGAGAAAGGAAGGTTCAGCAGAGTTTTACTCCAGTCTGGACCGGGCGCAGGAGTATCTTACAAAGGAATTTTATGAGAAGTACTGTGACCGTGAGAAGATGCCTGTGATCTGCTGCGTCGGGCATACGCATATTGACTGTGCGTGGCTCTGGACACTCAGAGTAACAGAGGACAAGGCGGTACGGAGCTTTTCGACTGTACTGGAGCTGATGAAGCAGTATCCGGAATACATTTTTATGTCGAGCCAGCCACAGCTGTATAAATATGTAAAAAAGAATGCGCCGGAGGTCTATGAGCAGATTCGGGAGCGCGTGCGGGAAGGAAGATGGGAGCCGGAAGGCGGGATGTTCGTGGAAGCAGACTGTAATATTGCCTCCGGGGAATCTCTGGTACGTCAGTTCCTGTATGGAAAGAAGTTTTTCAGGGAAGAATTCGGAGTAGAGAACCAGATTCTATGGTTGCCGGATGTGTTTGGATATTCCGCAGCACTTCCTCAGATTATGCAGAAATGCGGGGTTCCGTATTTTATGACGACCAAGATCAGCTGGAATGAGTTCAACAAGATGCCGTATGATACCTTTGAGTGGGAAGGGATTGACGGCAGCCGGGTTCTGACGCATTTTATTCCGACCAGGGAATACCACAAGGCAGCCGTAGAGGGCGGCACAGAGACCGAGCATTTCACTACCTACAATGCCTATATCAATCCGACACAGATGAAAGGGGCGTGGGCCCGCTACAGCCAGAAATACCTGAACGAAGAGGTGCTCTGCAGCTTTGGGTATGGAGATGGAGGCGGTGGACCGACGGGGGATATGCTGGAAAACCAGAGGCGGCTTTCCAGAGGAATTCCGGGAGTACCGAGAACGAAGCTGACAACAGCAGGGGCCTTTTTCCGTGAACTGGACCGGAATGTCAGAGGGCAGAAGTATCTGCCGGTGTGGGTTGGGGAGCTTTATCTGGAATACCACAGAGGCACTTATACTTCTATGGCAAGGAATAAAAAGTACAACCGCCGTGCGGAGTTCGCCTATCAGAATGCGGAACTGTATGGAGTGATGGACTGGCAAAACGCAGGTGGGGAATACCCCGGGAAGCAGCTTCAGG
>JAUNGL010000117.1 GCA_030524665.1 Lachnospiraceae bacterium
GCTGCCATCTTATTTGCCCTCCTTCACAGATTTTTTGAAGAAACGGCCCAGATAGCGTTCCCGCAGCTCCAATGCCTTCGGCGCCCAGTTAAAGAGCATCATAACAATCAGTACAATTGCATAAATCAGCATACGGTAATCGGACAGACCGCGCAGCAGCTCCGGAAGTGCAGTCAGGACAACCGCAGCAATCACAGAACCACGGATATTTCCGATTCCTCCCAGCACGACAAATACCAGAGCCATGATGGAAAGATTATAGTCAAACTTCTTCGCCTGCAGGGTAGCCAGATTGTGTGCATACAGCGCACCCGCCGCACCTGCCAGAGAGGCTGATATGGTAAAGGCCATCAGCTTATATTTCGTAATATTAATACCAATTGACTCGGCTGCAATCCGGTTGTCACGGATCGATTTAATCGCACGGCCGTCTCTGGAATCAATCAGATTCAGCACAATAAACAGCGTCACCAGAATCAGGATAATCCCTGCCAGGAAGGTAGAATCCTTTGGAGTACCCGTGATACCCTGCGGACCATTCAGGATCACCACTCCGTCCGGCGCCATTCCCAGAGAGAACTGGTCCCTCATGGAAAAATGAACGCCGGTACTGTCAACTCCGATATAAAACACATTGATCACATTCTTGATAATCTCACCGAACGCCAGCGTAACAATCGCCAGATAATCACCCTTCAGGCGGAGCACCGGGATACCGATCAAAATACCGAATACGGCTGCAAACGCCGCACCGATCAAAATAGCAACAAAGAAACGCAGTCCGCTCACTGTAATCACGTTCTGCATACACTTTGAGAAAAATGCACTCGAAAATGCTCCCACACACATAAACCCGGCATGTCCGAGACTCAGCTCACCGGAAATACCGACTACCAGATTCAGTGAAACGGCCATGACCACATAGACGCACAGCGGAACCAGAAGGCCTTTCATCAAACTGGAGAGATTTCCTGTACCAAGCAGAATCTGAACAACTATGAACGCAGCTATGACGATCCCATACGTTATCATATTGCTTTTAAAATTTTTATTTTTCATCTTCTCCACCTATACTTTCTCCTGAATCTTTTTGCCAAGCAGCCCGGTAGGTTTCACAAGAAGTACAATAATCAGCACAGCAAATACGATAGCATCAGCAAGCTGAGATGAGATATACGCCTTACCCAGAATCTCAATCACTCCGAGCAGGATACCGCCGATCATCGCCCCCGGTATAGAGCCGATTCCTCCGAAAACAGCCGCTACAAAAGCCTTGATACCAGGCATGGAGCCAGTGTAAGGAGACAGAGACGGGTAGGAAGAGCAAAGCAGCACACCCGCTACAGCCGCCAATCCCGAACCAATCGCAAAGGTCAGGGCGATCGTTCCGTTGACATTAATCCCCATCAGCTGGGCTGCGCCCTTATCCTCTGATACAGCGAGCATCGCCTGTCCGGCCTTAGTCTTGTTGATAAACAGAGTCAGCACCGTCATAATCACGATACAGCTCAAAATCGTGACGATCGTCTCCCCGGAAACAGTCAGTGCCCCGCCAGCCAGCTTCAGATCCGGAACCGGAACGACTGACTGAAAGCTCTTCGGATTGGAACCAAAGATCAGAAGAACGACATTCTGCAGAAGATAGCTGACACCGATTGCCGTGATCAGCACCGCAAGCGGGGAAGCCGCTTCACGCAGCGGACGGTAAGCCACCGCCTCAATGGTAATACCCAGCACTGTACATACCACAATGGCAACCAGAACCGCAATCAGAGGATTTGCACTGAAACTCAGCATCATGGTCAGAGCAGCATACCCGCCTACCATAATGACATCGCCGTGGGCGAAGTTCAGCATCTTGGCAATACCGTAAACCATCGTATAACCCAATGCGATTATGGCATATACACTACCGAGACTGATGCCGTTAATCAAATAAGATAAAAAACTCATAGGACACCTCATAATATTTTTACAGAAAGCCTGACAGCAGCAACCTTTCTGTTTTGCCGAAAACAGGGGGTTGCTTTTGCAACCCCCTGTCGGGTTCATATGTTAACTTGCAGTTCAGCTATATATCATGCGGACAATCCGACACACAACAGGCGAGTCCGCAGCTTATTATAGCATATCCTGATGAAAGCTTACTGTTCACTCTGTGACCAGCAACGATTAAAGTCCCTTGTAAGCGCCGCCTTCAATCACAACTGCCTTCGGAGCCTTGGTCGGTTCACCTTCTGCTGACCATGTCATGCCTGTACCTGTCAGACCGTCTACAGAGATCTCTGTCATAGCTACCTTCACAAGATCACACAGTGTGCTTGCATCCATATCCGGAGTAGCCTCTGCCTTCTCAAGAGCTGCCTTCATTGCATAGATACCATCATAAGCATCTGCTGCGAACTGGTTCGGTGTCTCACCATACAGTTCTGTATATTTTGCCACGAAATTCTTGGTAAGCTCGTCCTCTGCATCAGCACTGAACGGTGTCAGAAGCATAACTCCCTCTGCCAGAGAAGTATCGAAACCTTCTACAGAAAGGATACCATCCATACCGTCCACACCAAACCACTTCGGTGCGAAATCCATACCTGCTGCCTGAGTGAAGATCAGAGAAGCTTCATTATAATAGATCGGAAGGTATACAAGCTCTGCGCCTGCATCCTTTGCCTGCTGAAGCTGTACAGAGAAATCAGTCTTGCTGTCTGCGGTGAATGCCGGGTCAGCAACGATCTCAAACGGCTGGTTCTCTGCCTCTGTACGGAAGGTTGCATAGATACCGGATGAATATACGTCAGAGCTGTCGTAGATAACTGCTACCTTCTCTGCCAGTCCGTTCTCACCGATATACTTCGCGGATGCAGTACCCTGATCCGGGTCAGAGAAGCATACACGGAATGCATTGTCGCCTGCTGTGATACAATCTACAGCAGAACCTGACGGTGTCAGCAGGAACATATTGTCATTCACTGCCTCTGCCTCAACTGCGATACACGGAGCGGAAGTAACCGTACCGAGCAGCATCTGCATTCCCCAGTCCTTCAGAGTATTATATGCATTAATGGATTTCTCTGCGTCGTGCTCATCATCCTGCGGATTGAACTCAAGCTGTGCACCGTTTACACCGCCTGCTTCATTGATCTCGTCAACAGCGATCTGAGCAGCATTCATAACTGCTGTACCGTAAGCTGCTGCTGCGCCTGTCATCGGTCCGATTCCGCCAATCTTGAAAGTCTCACCCTCTGCAAAGGCAGTCGTAGAAACAACCATAGCAGATACACAGGCAAGGCTTGCCAGTTTCATAAACTTTTTCATAATAATATCCTCCTCATTTTTATGATAAAGAAATAATACCACGTCATCCGTATTTGTCAAGAAGTTTCCGTCAAAAAATTACAGATGTAGCCGGGGTACGGACACTTAATAAGCTTTCCCCCAGTAAACCAGCGCTTTCGCCGGCTTTCCGCAGTATACGCACGTATCTGCCAGCTTCTCCTGCGCAAACGGCATACATCTGGAGGTCACACCTGCTTCTTCCTTCAGTGCATCCTCGCATTCCTGGCATCCGCACCACATGGCCTTGATGAAGCCCGGCTTCTCATCTGCGATTTTCTTAAATTCTTCTTTATTGACTGCCTCATAGGTATGAGCATCACGGTGTGTTCTCGCACGCTCCAGCATCTCATGCTGCATCGTATCCAGCACTTCTGCCACCTTTGCCGGAAGCTCTGCAATCGGAGCCGTGATCTTCTCTCTCGTATCGCGACGTACAATCACAGCCTGACCTGCTTCGATATCCTTCGGTCCAAGCTCGATACGTACCGGAATTCCTCTCATCTCCTGCTCAGAGAATTTCCATCCCGGACTCTTGTCAGAAGCATCCAGCTTCGCGCGCAGCCCTGACAGGGTAAGCGCGTCCTTTACCTCCTGTGCCTTCTCAAGTACACCTGCCTGCTGCTGACGGATCGGAATCACCATCACCTGTGTCGGAGCAATCCTCGGTGGAAGTACGAGACCGCTGTTGTCTCCATGTACCATAATAATTGCACCGATCATTCGTGTTGTCATACCCCAGGAGGTCTGATGTACGTATTTCAGCTTGTTATCCTTATCTGCGAACTGAATGTTAAATGCCTTCGCAAATCCATCGCCGAAATTGTGGCTGGTACCGGACTGAAGTGCTTTCCCGTCATGCATCAGGGACTCAATTGTATAAGTAGCTTCTGCACCTGCAAATTTTTCCTTATCTGTCTTGCGCCCTCTGACGACCGGAATTGCCAACACCTCCTCGCAGAAATCCGCATACACGTTCAGCATCTGAATTGTACGCTCTTCTGCTTCCTCTGCTGTCGCATGAGCCGTATGGCCTTCCTGCCACAGGAATTCTCTGGAACGCAGGAACGGTCTCGTTGTCTTTTCCCAGCGGACAACGGAACACCACTGATTGTAAACCTTCGGCAGATCACGGTAAGAATGAATATCATTCGCATAGAAATCACAGAACAGCGTCTCAGAAGTCGGACGTACACACATCCGCTCCTGCAGCGGCTCCAGACCACCATGTGTCACCCAGGCAACCTCCGGTGCAAAGCCTTCGACATGATCCTTCTCCTTCTGAAGCAGACTCTCCGGAATAAACATAGGAAGATACACATTTTCCACGCCTGTTTCCTTGAATCTGCGGTCCAGCTCATGCTGGATATTTTCCCAGATAGCATAGCCCGCCGGCTTGATTACCATACATCCCTTTACACTTGTGTAATCGATCAGCTCCGCTTTCTTGACTACATCCGTATACCACTGCGCGAAATCTTCTTCCATCGAAGTAATCGCCTCTACGAGTTTCTTTTCCTTCGCCATCTCATATTCCTCCTCTGATGATAAATATTTTCGGGAACCCGGGAAACACATTGCCTGCTCTGCCATGTACCTCGATTCCGCTTCGCTCCATCCCGGTCACGGGCTTCGCCATATGAAATCAAAATCAAAAGCCGGCATCCCTGTCCCCATGAAGGGACCGGAATGCCGGCGGTACCACCCTTATTAGCAGCTCTGCTGCTCTCTCCATTCTCCGTTAACGCCGAAATACGCTGCAGTTTCCCACAGCAGCTCCAAAGCCGGTTCATCCCTGCTGCCTGAAACCTCACACCACCCGGTTCCTCTCTGTAAGGTGCGCTGGAACTACTGATCTTCTTCATCGCCTGATTATTGCTCATTCTAATTGACAAAGCGGAAGTTGTCAAGATGCAATCTTACAGCAAACTGCGGCTTACTTACGCTACTATTCACAGACAGCTATTTTACTTTCTTTGATTTCACACTGTTCCAGGAAATCTCCAATTTCCTCTTTCCGGCGTTTGCAAACGATAGTTCGGCGATTAAAGTTCAAGCTGGCGGATACACTCCACCGCTCTGGCATAGTCCTTCTGCACCTGTGCAAATAATTCTTCCACATCTTCTGCATATTCCCGTCTGTCCCTCAGCCGCTCCGAAAGCGCCGCGGCCGAATGTCCAAGCTCTGTCAGCGCAAGATTCTGGCATATACCCTTCATAGTATGCGCGGCTCTGAACGCTTCGTCCATATTCCGCTGTTCCAAAGACTCATACAGAAGCGTGTAGCTCCCATCCTCCGGAACTTTACATAAAAACTTTTTAATCCGTTCCTCCTTGCGCAAACGGCGTTCTACTTCGCTATAATCCGCTCCCATTGCATCATAACACTCTTTTATTGTCATTCTCTTAATTATCCTTTCCTGCCTGTTCCTCTTCTTCTCTGTCACATATCAGCGCCGACTGCATCGTCCCGCCTGAGCTTTCATAAAAACAATATCCATGCTTACCATTCTTCTTCATCTGATATAATGCCTCATCCGCCATATGAAACAATCTATCATAGTCTCTGCCGCACTCCATTGCCTTTGCAACGCCCATGCTGGCACTGACGTGAAATCCTTTGAAATCACTGTCCAGGCTTCGGAAGATACGATCTACCGGAAGTTTTGTCTCATCCTTATAAGGCATAAAAAGCAGAAACTCATCTCCGCCTGTCCGGACAACCATATCCACTCCTCTCACGCTCTTTGACAATGTAGACGCTACATATTTAAGCACCTCATCTCCGAATAAATGCCCATACTGATCATTCGCCTGTTTGAATCCGTCCAGGTCAATCAAAACCAAAATATACTTCAATTCCTCATCGCTGTCAAGGATGGCTTTTATCCTTTCTTTCGCTGTCTTATGATTTAAAAGACCGGTTAATGAGTCATGTTCCGAAATGGTTTTCAAATGTTTCATTTTTTCTTTTTCATCATGAATATCCACAATCTTACCGATAGCAGCTACAAATTTCTCCGGTTCTTCCTCACTCCAGATGGATTTTGCGATCACGCGGTTCCATCGTTTTCTTCCATGAATCAAAAGCATATAATCCCTTTCAAACACATTTTTCTCCCATTCTTCCCCTTCTAACGCCTGCAGCATCTGTTCAAAATCTTCTTTTTGGAAAATTTCCGTACCCCAAACAGTCTCCTTCGGATTCATAATAACCTCAGAAAGCCCCAGATACTCCGCACTCCACTCAGACAGCGTCAGCATCTCCGGCACCTTTGTATACTCAAACTGAATCTCATGAGAAATGTTTGCAAAGAAACGGTTTTTTATTCTCTCTCTCTCAAGAAGGCGCAGCGTCCGGTCAGAGAAATCTATGCCGCCTTTTTCAAATTGCTGTTCAATTGCCTGTACAATCCTCCCTTCGGAAATATTGCTTTTGGAATTGATCTTCAGGGCTTCTTCCAAAGTATGCGAAAGCTCGCTCAGACATTCCAGCAGGATAGGGTTAAATGCACCGCATTCTCCATTCATAATCATATTCATTGCTGTCTCATGAGAATAAGGAGGTTTATAAACGCGGCTGCTCCGCAATGCATCATAGACATCCGCAAGCGCTACGATCTGCGCCTCAATTGGAATGTCATCTCCTTTCAGTCCATCCGGGTATCCGCTTCCGTCATATCTCTCATGATGCCAACGGCAGATGTCATACCCTATTTTAACAAGAGGCTCGTTTTCCCGCATAGGCAGATTCTTCAGAAGATTAGCGCCTTCTATCGAATGAGTCTTCATCACTTCAAACTCTTCCGCTGTCAATTTCCCGGGTTTATTCAGAATCTCCGTGGGTAATACCATCTTACCAATATCATGAAACGAAGACGCGTTACAGATAAGCGGAATATCTTGTCTTCTAACAGGATATTGATTTGTCTTATCCAGAAGCTTCTTCAGGAGCAGCTCTGTCAGAATACGGATGTGTAAAACATGAAGCCCGCTCTCTCCGTTACGGGTTTCTACGATATTTGACAGAATCTCAGTCATTAATGCATTTTCATTTTCTCTTTCCTGCAGCTGCTCCACAACCATATTTGACAATTCCTTCTGTTTGAAAAACAGCATCAAAGTATTCCTTACCCGCCGCTGCACAATCCGCTCATCAAACGGTCTGCTAATATAATCCTGCGCCCCAAGATCATATGCCTTATCCACATAAGCCGGAACTGTCTCTGAGGAAATAATAATGACCGGTATATTCTTAATCCATCCGTTTTTGTTCATTATTGTCAGCAATTCGAAGCCATCCAGCCTGGGCATGACAATATCAAGAAGTATCAAGGCAATCTCCTGTTCTCTGCTTTGTAAGATCGCTGAAGCCTCTAAGCCATCTTCTGCCTCCAGAATCTCATATTTGCCGGATAGCATATCGCACAGCAGAGAGCGGTTCATCTCCGAATCATCTACAACCAGTATTTTTCGCTTGGTATCACTATGCTTTTCCTGTTTCATTTTTTCCTTCCTATTGCTATTTTTTTATTTTATGAGTTGCCCGACAAATGAGTCTGATGTCGATTTTTCGTGCTTTGCACTCTTAAAATCGACAAAAACATTCGCAATCCGCTCATTTTATGTAACGCACCAGAACCTGATGAAGTTTGTCAATATCAATCGGTTTTGCCACATGCTCATTCATTCCATATTCTGCGCTTTTGTACATATCCTCTGAAAAAGCATCGGCTGTCATAGCGATAATCGGCAGTCCTGCATCGCTTCGCTCCATAGAACGGATAACCTTGCACGCCGCATATCCGTCCATCACGGGCATTCGGATATCCAGCAGCACTGCAGCATAATAACCCTCTGCCGAGTCTGCAAACATCTCCGTACATATCTTGCCATCTTCCGCCCAGTCCACTTCAAATCCTATCTCTTCCAGAAGCTCCTTCGCAATTTCCATATTTAATTCATTATCTTCTGCCAGCAAAATCCGTTTGTTTTCAAAATTGATTTCCTGTTTCTCCGGCTTTGCATCTTCTTCCGATTTCTCTCCGGCGAACTTACTAAGGCCCAAATAAAGATTAGACTTAAATAATGGTTTGGATATGAAGCCCATCACCCCCGCCTGCCGCGCCTCCTCTTCAATGTCACTCCAATCATATGCAGAAATAATCAGAATCGGTAAATCCTCGCCCACAAGCTTATGTAGTTTCCGCGCTGTCTCCAGTCCGTTCATCCCGGGCATCTTCCAGTCAAGAAGTACAACATGGTATGCCTTCGATTTGTCAAAATGCTCTTTTACCATCTTCAGGGCCTGCTCTCCGCTGGTTGCCCATTCTGCCTGTATACCGATCTCTTTCAATTGTTCCGCCGCACTCTCGCACAGCTCCTGATTGTTATCCACTACAAGAATATTCCACGGCGGAAGCACCATATCCCCAAGCTTCTCCTCCGCCCGCTCCAGATCCAGCGTAATATGAAACTCTGTTCCCTCGCCCTGCCGGCTCTTAAGTTCTATCGTTCCTTTCATCATTTCTACGATATAACGGGTAATTGACATTCCAAGGCCTGTGCCTTCTATCTTTCTTGCACGATCCTCTCTGGAAAAGCTCTCAAAAATCTTCTGCTGGAATTCCTCTGACATTCCGATGCCGGTATCTCTTACCCTAAAATGGCATCTTACGTATTCCGGCCCCAGCGGCGACTTCTCCTGGGACAGATATACATTGATGGTTCCATCCCTCCCTGTAAACTTAATCGCATTTGACAGCAGATTAAGAAGCACCTGATTCAGACGCACATTATCACAGCATACCATCTCTGTCTCAATATTCCGGATAAAAACATCAAAATGCTGCCCGTTATCTTTTATCTGCGGCTGTATAATATTGACGATGGCCTCCAGCGTTTCACGCAGAGAAATCACATCCATATTCAAAGAAATCTTACCGCTCTCGATCTTAGACATATCCAGCACATCATTAATCAGTCCAATCAAGTGTCTGCTGGAAAGGGCAATCTTTTTCAGGCAGTCCTGTACCTTCGCCGCATCCCGGACATTTGCCAGAGCAATCGCCGTCATTCCGACAATACCGTTAACCGGCGTACGAATATCGTGACTCATATTCGACAGAAATTCGCTCTTTGCCTTATTCGCCTCTTTCGTCTCTTTTATCGCTATTTCCAGACGCTTCACCTGCCTTTGGCTCATCCGGTAATACAGAATAAAAACTATAACCATCGCCGCCAGCATAACAAATACCATGCCAATCAGTGAAATCTGTCTCGCATTTCCCAGGTCATTAATTGCACTCTCCAAAGCACCGTACGGCATAACAGAAATCAGATACCAGTCTGTTCCGTTAAGCGGAATACAGTAAAGATGTTTTGTCTCTCCTTCTGTTTTGATTTGCACTGAATAGTCTTCTCCAGCCTCAATCGCCTCCTGAAGCTCCTGTATGTAATCTTCCGCCCTCTTTCCGTCAATTTCCTCTGCCATATCTTTTAGCCTGTCAAAGTAATTTCCTTCTGTAATGTCTCTGCCCTGCGCAATAAAGGTTCCATTTGCACGAATAATCATGGAATATGCCAGAGATCTGTCATCATCCAGCACAAGCGCTCTCTCCAGCTCTTCCATAGGCAAACTCAGAACCATCATAGAACTGGTTTCTCCATCCGCCATTGGATAAGCCACCTCCAGTGCGAACAGGGCTACCTTGTTCCCCTTTGAATCTCTTCCGGCACTAATCCATTTACCCTCTTCCTGCAAAAGTTTTTGAACACCCAGCGGATTTTCGCTCGTTGCAGAGTTTCCATATATCACTTCATGTTTACCGGAATCGCTATATAACTCAAGAGATACGAAACTCCTCCCATAGGTGCTCATCCCCAGCTCTTCCTTCAATTCCTCTCCATACACTGT
The DNA here is from genome assembly GCA_030524665.1 of Lachnospiraceae bacterium. Lineage (GTDB taxonomy): Bacteria > Bacillota > Clostridia > Lachnospirales > Lachnospiraceae > Choladousia. Next base: position 10,250 of record JAUNGL010000117.1, read on the forward strand.
CTCTTCAGGCGGCGTTCTCTGGATAATCGCCTGCCCCTCATGCAGCCAGATATCCGTAACAGCTTCGAACTTCTGCTGCATCTGCCTGTTCACCTCTGACATATACAGCTCTCCCACCTCTCCGATGGTCTCCTTGCTCTTCATGCTCATAAAACGCGACTGCACAAACATAATACAAATACACAAAAAAATCAGCACAGCAAAACTAATGAGCAGCTTTCTTTTTGTTTTTTCTATCATCCTGTCTCTCCCCGTTTAACCTTTATCTTTACTCTTCATCCGGTGCTCTGCGCACAGCAGCACCTTCCTCATTCGCTAAATGTTTCCTTTCATTCTTTTCTTTGTCCAGTTTCCTATCAATTACCATCTGTTGGATCAAACTGTCAACCTTACTTTCTAATCCAGAAATCTGAACAGATGTCACAAACAGCTTTATAATCAAAATAAATAGAATCACTAAATAAA
>JAUNGL010000118.1 GCA_030524665.1 Lachnospiraceae bacterium
CTGTATTTTTGTAAAAAATATGGAAAATTTTCTTTTAAAGCAATTTCTGCTTGATTTTTTTCGGTAAAAGGAGTATCTTAATCACAGGTGACAAGGGCGTTCCAACATAACTGATGATGGAATGCCCTTTTTGCATAACAGCGATTCCTTCTGGTTTCCAGTGTCTGCATTGACAGCATGGATGGACCCGAAGAACAGGCAGCCTGGAAATGGGGCGCTGTGTCAACATATCCGCTTCACAATTGAGAGGAAAAGAGGAGATATTATGAGCGAGTATTTTAACGTAGCAGACATTTTCGGAGAGGATGTATTTACTGACAAAGTTATGAGAGAGCGTCTTCCGAAGAAGGTGTACAGACAACTGAGAAAGACAATTGAAGAGGGCACAGAGCTGGATCTGGCTACCGCTGATGTGATTGCAGCAGCGATGAAGGACTGGGCGATTGAGAAAGGTGCTACTCATTATACACACTGGTTCCAGCCGCTGACAGGCGTTACGGCTGAGAAGCATGATTCCTTTATTACTGCTCCGAATCCGGATGGTACGATTCTGATGGAGTTCTCCGGCAAAGAGCTGATCAAGGGTGAGCCGGATGCTTCTTCTTTCCCGTCAGGCGGACTGAGAGCAACGTTCGAGGCGAGAGGATATACGGCATGGGATTGTACGTCTCCGGCATTTGTACGTCATGATGCGGCAGGTGCGATCCTCTGTATCCCGACTGCGTTCTGTTCTTATACAGGAGAGGCACTTGACCAGAAGACGCCGCTTCTTCGTTCCATGGAAGCAATCAATACACAGGCACTCAGACTTCTGAGGCTGTTTGGAAATACCACCTCGAAGAAGGTGACACCGTCCGTAGGACCGGAGCAGGAATACTTCCTTGTAGACGAGAAGAAGTTCCTGCAGAGAAAAGACCTGATTTTTACCGGACGTACCCTGTTCGGTGCAATGCCGCCGAAGGGACAGGAGCTGGATGATCATTACTTTGGTACGATTCGTCAGAGAATAGCCTCCTTTATGAAAGATGTCAATGAACAGCTCTGGAAGCTTGGTGTATCTGCCAAGACACAGCATAATGAGGTGGCTCCGGCACAGCATGAGCTGGCTCCGATCTATGCGGAAGCCAATGTGGCAGTAGACCACAACCAGCTTGTGATGCAGACTCTGAAGAGAGTGGCATGCCAGCATGGTATGAAGTGTCTGCTTCATGAGAAGCCATTCGCGGGTGTGAATGGTTCCGGTAAGCACAACAACTGGTCGATCACGACTGATGATGGAATCAATCTTCTGGACCCGGGCAAGACACCGCATGAGAACATTCAGTTCCTGCTGGTACTGACCTGTATCCTGAAGGCAGTAGATGTTCATGCAGACCTGCTCCGTGAATCCGCAGCAGATCCGGGCAATGATCACAGACTTGGAGCGAATGAGGCGCCGCCTGCAATCATTTCCGTATTTCTGGGCGAGCAGCTTCAGGATGTGCTGTCCCAGTTGATCAGTACAGGTGCGGCTACTCATTCTCTGAAGGGCGGCGTGCTTGAGACTGGCGTTAAGACACTGCCGAACCTTGCGAAGGATGCGACAGACCGTAACAGAACCTCACCGTTCGCATTTACCGGAAACAAGTTTGAGTTCCGTATGGTTGGTTCCCGCGATTCGATCGCTTCTCCGAATATCGTGCTGAACACGATTGTGGCAGAAGCATTCTCAGATGCATGTGACATTCTGGAAAAGGCGGATGATTTCGAGACAGCAGTACATGATCTGATCAAGCAGTATGCGACAGAGCATCAGAGAATTGTATTCAATGGAAACGGTTATTCAGAAGAGTGGGTGGAAGAAGCAGAGCGCAGAGGACTTCCGAATATCAAGTCCATGGTAGATGCGATTCCTGCACTTGTGACTGACAAAGCAGTGAAGCTGTTCGGCAAGTTTGGTGTATTTACGGAAGCAGAGCTGAATTCACGTGTTGAGATTAAGTATGAGGCTTATGCAAAGGCAATCAATATTGAAGCAAAAGCGATGATCGATATTGCAAGCAAGCAGATTATCCCGGCAGTGATCAAATATACAAAGAGCCTTGCAGATACGGTAAATGCAGTGACAGCAGCAGGCGCAGAGGCTTCCGTACAGATCGAGCTTCTGAATGAGACGAGCGCACTTTTGTCCGATACCAAGGTAGCTCTTGCGAAGCTGATTGATGTGACCGCGGAGGCTGGTACGAAGGCAGAAGGACCGGAGCAGGCAGCATATTTCCATGATGTAGTGATGGTGGCGATGAGCGAGCTGAGAGCACCGGTTGATAAGCTTGAGATGATTGTCGATAAAGAGATGTGGCCGATGCCGTCCTATGGCGATCTGATTTTTGAGGTTTAATCCGGAAGTATCTGTTCATAGAGTTACATAAGCTCATTCACATTTTTCCTATATATCATATCGGAAGGAAATTGCGCTTGCGGAGTTTCACCCGATATGATAACGGCAGAATCGCAAGATTCTGCCGTGCTATGAGAAGCGGTTTCCTTCTCATGGTATAGAAATCCCCGGGGATGTAAAGATCTCCGGGGATTTCTGCTGTGTTTTGGTAACAGTTCAGCTGTGTTGCGAGCCATGCTGCCGGGGCATAGATAATAAATGCGCTGATATGTGTGCGGGCCATCACTTGCTGCATCAGCGGTTCATCTTTGCTGCTTTGCAAAAGAGCACAAAGCCGATCACAAACAGAACCGAAATAATCCCGACTCCCGCATTGGCAGCTCCGGTGAGCTGCGCTACGATACCGACGAGTGTAGTGCCGAGGAAGGAAGCGCCTTTGCCGCAGATGTCGTAGATGCCGAAATATTCCCCGGACTTTTCAGCCGGGATGATTTTGGCAAAGTAGGAGCGGGACAGAGCCTGAATTGCCCCCTGGAACATGCCGACAAAAACGGCGAGCATCCAGAATTCCCACTGCTTGTCGAGCTGAATCGCAAACAATGCGATGCAGGTGTAAGCGATGATGCAGACCTTGATCAGCAGATCAGTTGGATATTTTTTGGACAGCCGTCCAAAGATCAGCGCAAATGGAAATGCGACAATCTGTGTCACAAGCAGGGCCAGCAGAAGTCCCTGTGAGTCCAGACCGAGTGAACTGCCGTAGGCGGTTGCCATTTCGATGATTGTATAAACTCCATCGATGAAGAAGAAAAAGGACAGAAGATATAGGAAAATATTTTTCTGGCCTCCGATATCTTTCAGCGTAGCCCCGAGACGGCGGAACGCGTCACGGACAGGATGCTGCGGCATTTCGGTATAGTTGGTCTGCTCATATTTTTTCAGAAGCGGCACTGTCACGAGCAGCCACCATGCGGCATTGAGGAAAAAGGCGATCATCATCGCAGTATGCAGTGTCATTCCGAAGCTCTCGTACATCAGGACAAAGACGAGTGAGATGACAAAGGGAACACAGCTTCCGATATATCCCCAGGCATAGCCGCTGGAGGACACGACATCCATACGCTCCGGTGTTGTGATATCTACCAGCATGGAGTCATAGAAAATCAGGCTGGCATTATAGCCAACCTTGGCAATTACAAAGACAGCGAGAAATATGATCCACGAGGATGGAACCGAAAGCGCTGCGCAGCCAATGACTCCTACCATCATGCAGGCGGTAAAGAGCGGTTTTTTAAAATTCTTCGTGTCAGCGATGCTCCCGAGGACAGGGCCGATCAGGGCGACGATTACTGTGGCGATCGAAGCTGCATAGCCCCAGTATGCGAGATAATCCACCTCAGACAGACCGGCGTTTCCGGCCAGATAGTTGAAGTAGATCGGGATGATCGTCGAAACCAGCAGAACAAAGGCCGAGTTCCCGACGTCGTAAAGAATCCAGTATTTTTCAAGTTTCGTTAATTTCGTATTCTCCATAACTCCCTCCATTGATTTTTTATGTAACGGTCCGGGCACAGGCAGGGCTGCAAAGCAGCAAATAGCATGAGTGCTGTATGGGACTGCAGCTTTCGTGATGTTCCGGCCGAACCGTTACCTTGATACTGTATTTATGAGTTTTTAGTTGCTAATAGGTGTGCACTATTCAAAATTTCTGTCCAGCCGTTCGCTGAGTGGTTTGCCGGTCCGGATGCTTTCATCCAGACTGCCGATCATGCCGGCGGCGAGATCAATGGCAGCATCAAATCGGGTGAGCAGCCCTTCATTGCTTTCTTTGCAGTTCGGATTATCGACACGCTGGTTCATCAGGCCTTTGACATAAGGATACTTTCCGGTCAGCTTCATTCCGGTATTGATTGCAGCATGCTTCCATTTACCGGGGGCGGTCAAGAATCGTTTGATCAATTTCATGTAGCGCAGAGATTGAAAAATGATTTTCGGAGTGATACTTTCATTGGTACGATAGAATGGATAAATGGCCCGTACAGTTTCAGGATCGGTCGGGATCAGATCGGCAAGCGGGTATCCGACAGGATCCTGACCATCAAGGCACAGAAGAAGCTTTTCGAACTCTTCTTCGATTTCCAGATGCTGAACTCCGGTTACTTCTATCATATCCTCAACATAGGGATGACATTCACTGTCCAGTATAAAATGGCAGAGAAAACCGAGAAGATAAGCGTACTCCCGGCTGTTACATCCTTTCTTGCGGATGATATCAACTGCGTGCCGGAAAAAAGGCAGGGCAGAAATGCGGTGCAGATGCTGCCCGTAGCTGACGATGGGATTGTCAGTATTGAAGCGATAAAAGAAAAAAATATCCGGTCCCTGCAGACCGATTTTGAATTGGGTGTAATACCTGCGGACTGTTTTTCCTGGTTCCCCCAAAACCCGTTCGGCTACCTCTTTGCCGAAACGGTCGTGTGCGTAGATTGCTGGCATAAGGTTACTCCGTTTCTTTCAATTTTTTCCAGTATAGCATAGATTGGGGGATGGGTGATATGAGAAAATAAAAGAGTATGTAAAATTTTTCTGCTTTTCTATCATTAAACCAACAATTTCAGGGAGTTCCGATGAAAAAGCAAGAAATAAGAAGAAAAGGGCATGATTTGAGGAGATTCTTCAATGGAAAGTATTTATAATGCTTGGTGATGGTTCAGTTAGAACGATAGGATGTATGGATGATTGATTGGTGATTTGACAATAGTGGAATATAGGAGGAGTAAGGGATGAATGCGTTTCATACGGGAAAATACAGAAATCTGTTTGCGGAAGCAGGAAAGAGCCAGCCTGAAATAGAAGAAAGGCTTGCGGGAATCGTTGGTACTTTCTTTTACGGATCGGAACAGGAGAGAATTTATCATCCGGTCGGTGAAGACATGGGGTATTTGGAGGATACGGGCAACCATGATGCCAGAACAGAGGGGATGTCCTATGGAATGATGATGTGTGTACAGCTGAATATGCAGGAGGAGTTTGACCGGATCTGGAAATGGGCAAAGACCTATATGTATATGGAAGAAGGAGAAAATGAAGGATATTTTGCATGGTCATGCCGGACAGACGGCATCAGGAATGCATATGGGCCGGCTCCTGATGGAGAGGAATACTTTGCCATGGCTTTGTTCTTTGCAGATCATCGATGGGGCAGCCGGGAAGGTATTTTTGATTATGAAAAGGAAGCACGGAAGATCCTTGCGGCATGTGTCCATAAAGGAAGCGGCGGAAGAACAGGGGCACCTATGTGGAACCGGGACAATCATCAGATTCTGTTTGTGCCGGGAGCAGATTTTACGGATCCATCCTATCATCTGCCGCACTTTTATGAATTGTTCGCTTTGTGGGCGGATGAAGGTGACAGGGAGTTCTGGAAAAAGGCGGCAGATGCGAGCCGCAAATATCTGGCAAAGGCATGTCATCCGGAAACCGGGCTGAATCCGGAGTATGCCGAGTTTGACGGTACCCCTTATGTACGGCAGCTTGACTGGACGAAGGACAGACATTGTTATTTTTACAGTGATGCATACCGGACAGCGGCCAATATCGGTTTGGATTTTGAATGGTTCGGGGCGGATCTTGGACAGGCGGGTGCTCCGCTGAGATTGTTGAGGTTCCTTCGGACTGATCTGGAGGCATGCAGATGCGTATTTGATGTTACAGGGACCCCGCTCGAGCAGACAGTCTTGCATCCGGTTGGGCTTTTGGCTGCGTGTGCGCAGAGTACGTTGGCGATTCCGGAAGGAAAAGGGAACGAGGTGATAGTCCGGCAATGGATCGAATGGTTCTGGAATCAGCCGCTTAGGACAGGAGAACGAAGATATTATGACAACTGCCTGTATTTGTTTGCTTTTCTTGCTCTGAGCGGTAAGTACAGGATTTGGTAAGACTGAGGATAATTTTCTTTCTTTTTAAAAAGAAATTTGATAGAATGTAAAAGCCCTTGGAGCAACCAGGGGGTTACATCTAAATGAATCAAACGAAGGAAAAGAGGGAGAAAATTGGCTGGAATCGGAACACTGATGAATGTGGCAGGAATCATTGCGGGTGGTTTGTTCGGAATGATTTTTGGAAAGAAAATGACGAAGCGTTATCAGGATACCCTGATGATGGCGAATGGAGTATGTGTACTGTTTATCGGCATCGCAGGAACTTTGCAGAAAATGATCACTGTGGGTGAAAACGGTGAGCTTGGCTCCACAGGTACGATGATGATGATCGGAAGCTTTGCGGTTGGCTCTCTGATCGGAGAATGGATGGACATGGAACGGAGGATGGAGCAGTTTGGCGAGTGGCTGAAGGTGAAAACGGGAAGCGAAGGGGATGCGTCCTTTGTGGAGGGATTTGTTACAGCGTCCCTGACGGTATGTATCGGGGCGATGGCAGTAGTCGGAGCAATTCAGGATGGGATAGCGGGAGATTATTCAGTGCTGGCGGCGAAAGCAGTACTCGATTTGATAATTGTCATGATCATGACGGCCTCTATGGGAAAGGGATGCATATTTTCTGCCATTCCGGTGGGGCTGTTCCAGTGGGCAGTCACATTTCTGGCACGGCTGATCGAAACGCTGATGACAGAACAGGCCCTTGACAATCTTTCACTGACCGGTTCGATCATGATCTTCTGTGTTGGATTGAACCTTGTATGGGGAAAGAAGGTGAAGGTGGCGAATATGCTGCCGACACTCGTGATGGCCGTGATTTGGGCTTTTCTGCCGATTTCTGCTTGACAAATCCGGTATCGTTCGTTAAGATAGCAGATAACAGGAAAAAGGTTATGATAAAGAGGAGTACGCACAGCGCACTGACAGAGAGGATGGTTCATCGGCTGAGAGACAGTCCATGGGAAGCGGGTACGGAAGGTAGCTTTTGAACTGAATGGCTGAAGCCGGAAAACGGAGATACAGGGTGTGTAGATACGGATGTGATCAGAAGATGAGAAGCATCTGGCACTATGAGAGAATCCCGAAGGTGTGTAGGCGATTCCGGGAGTTCCCGTTACAGAATCAGAGATACAGGACAATGCGTCTGCACTTGAAATCTGCCCGGATTTTGGAGGGATATGCAGAGCATTCTGTAAGAAAAGGTGGTACCGCGAGACACTCGCCCTTTGCATAGAAACATGCAGAGGGCTTTTTTCACGTTGGCAATGAGCCATGCGAAAAGAGCCAAAGCAGCAGATGCGCCGTGCTTGCACGGAAGCATCTGAGGATTTGGATCTTTTCATAGGGCGAAGCCCGTGACCGAGATGGAGCGAAGCGGAATCGAGGTTGCATGGCGAAAGAGCGAAAAGAGCCAAAGCAGCAGATGCGCCGTGCTTGCACGGAAGCATCTGAGGATTTGGATCTTTTCATAGGGCGAAGCCCGTGACCGAGATGGAGCGAAGCGGAATCGAGGTTGCATGGCGGAAGAGCAAAAAGATGCAAAGCAGCAGATGCGGTATCAGGTGTTTTTTTGATGAGCAGAAGGAGGAGTATTATGAGCAGAGAATTGGCGAAGACCTACGATCCGAAGGGATTGGAGGACCGGCTGTATCAGAAATGGCTGGACAAGAAGTATTTTCATGCGAAAGTAAATCCGGACAAGAAACCGTTTACGATTGTGATTCCGCCGCCAAACGTTACCGGACAGCTTCATATGGGGCATGCGCTGGATGAGACGATGCAGGATATTCTGATCCGGTTCAAGAGGATGCAGGGTTATGAGGCATTATGGCAGCCAGGTACGGACCATGCGGCGATTGCGACGGAAGTCAAGGTTACGGAGAAGCTGAAGGCTCAGGGGATTGATAAGGATGAAATTGGCCGCGAGGAATTCCTGAAGCATGCGTGGGCATGGAAGGAAGAGTACGGCGGAAAGATCATCAATCAGCTCAAGAAGCTCGGTGCATCCGCTGACTGGGACAGAGAGCGATTCACGATGGATGAGGGCTGCTCCAAAGCAGTTGAAGAAGTATTTATCCGTCTCTATGAGAAAGGATATATTTATAAAGGTTCCAGAATCATCAACTGGTGTCCGGTATGCCAGACTTCCATTTCGGATGCAGAGGTAGAGCATGAGGATCAGGACGGTTTTTTCTGGCACATTAATTATCCGGTAGTGGGCGAGGAAGGACAGTTTGTGGAGATCGCGACAACACGTCCGGAGACTCTGCTCGGAGATACGGCAGTTGCAGTGAATCCGGAGGATGAGCGTTATCAGCATCTGGTAGGCAAGATGCTAGAGCTTCCGCTGACCGGGCGTCAGATTCCGGTGATTGCTGATGCATACGTAGACAAGGAATTCGGGACGGGCTGTGTGAAGATTACTCCGGCGCATGACCCGAATGACTTTGAAGTTGGAAAACGTCACAATCTGCCGGAAATCAATATTATGAATGATGATGCGACAATCAATGAGCTGGGCGGCAAGTACGAAGGGATGGATCGCTATGAAGCACGTAAGGCGATGGTTGAGGATCTGAAGTCACTTGGACTGTTGGTAAAGGTAGTACCGCACTCACACAATGTCGGTACACATGACCGCTGCAAGACAACGGTAGAGCCGATGATCAAGCCGCAGTGGTTTGTACGTATGGATGAACTGGCGAAGCCGGCAATCGAGGCGTTGAAGAACGGTACGCTGAACTTTGTGCCGGATCGTTTTGATAAGATCTATCTGCATTGGCTGGAAAATATCCGCGACTGGTGTATTTCCCGGCAGCTCTGGTGGGGACACCGGATTCCGGCTTATTACTGTGAGAAATGCGGTGAGACAGTAGTGGCAAGAGAGATGCCGAAGGTTTGCCCGAAGTGCGGAGGCACACATTTCAAACAGGATGAGGATACACTGGATACCTGGTTCAGCTCGGCTCTGTGGCCGTTCTCGACACTTGGCTGGCCGGATAAGACACCGGAGCTGGAGTATTTCTATCCGACAGACGTTCTGGTAACAGGCTATGATATTATCTTCTTCTGGGTCATCCGTATGGTATTTTCCGCTCTGGAGCAGACCGGAGAGGTACCGTTCCACCACGTGCTGATTCACGGGCTGGTACGCGATTCCCAGGGACGCAAGATGAGTAAGTCGCTTGGAAACGGAATTGATCCGCTGGAAATTATCGACCAGTATGGAGCAGATGCACTGCGTTTGACCCTGATGACCGGAAATGCACCGGGAAATGATATGCGTTTCTATATGGAGCGTGTCGAGGCATCCAGAAACTTTGCAAACAAGGTATGGAATGCATCCCGTTTCATTATGATGAATCTGGAGAAAGCAGAGGTTCCGGAGACAATTGCTCTGGATATGCTGACCAGTGCCGACAAATGGATTCTGTCAAAGGTAAATACGCTTGCAAAGGATGTGACTGACAATCTTGAAAAATATGAGCTTGGTATTGCCGTACAGAAAGTCTATGATTTCATCTGGGAAGAGTTCTGTGACTGGTATATTGAGATGGTGAAGCCGCGTCTCTACAACGATGCCGATACGACCAAGTCGGCAGCTCTTTGGACGCTGAAGACGGTTTTGACGAATGCACTGAAGCTGCTGCATCCGTATATGCCGTTTATCACAGAGGAAATCTTCTGTACCCTGCAGCCAGCAGAAGAGTCTATTATGATTTCTTCCTGGCCGGTATTTACAGAAGAGTGGGATTTCGCAGCGGATGAGAAAGCCGTTGAGACAATTAAGGAAGCCGTACGCGGGATCCGTAATGTCCGCACCGGAATGAATGTGCCGCCAAGCAAGAAAGCACACGTATACGTAGTATCCGAGAACGAGGAAATCCGCCGTATCTTTGAGCATGGAAGCGTATTCTTTGCAACACTCGGCTATGCAAGTGAGGTACATGTGCAGGCAGACAAGACAGGAATCAGCGAAGATGCAGTATCAGCGGTGATCCCGGAGGCCGTTATTTATATTCCTCTCGCAGAACTGGTAGATATCGAGAAGGAGATCGAACGTCTGAAGAAAGAAGAAGCCCGTCTGACGAAGGAGCTTGCACGCTCCAACGGAATGCTGTCCAACGAGAAGTTCGTCAGCAAGGCACCGCAGGCGAAGATTGACGAAGAAAAAGCAAAGCTTGAGAAATATCAGCAGATGATGGCGCAGGTACAGGAGAGACTGGCGCAGTTAGTAAAATAAAAATATATGCAGTATTTGCGGCCCCTTTTCTATATAAAAGTATGGAAAAGGGGCTGTATGTTTGAGGGAAACTTACACAATTTAATTTTATGGTCTGAGTTAAGTTCGTGTTTTGTTAACTACGAACGGACGCCGGGAATCCGCGTTTGGGCTGCT
>JAUNGL010000119.1 GCA_030524665.1 Lachnospiraceae bacterium
CTGTGCCGTCTTCATTGAACAGGGAAGCGCCGCAGGACTGAAGCATCATCATGATAACATCCGGAGAACCTGCCTGTGCGGTCAGCATCGGAAGGCCTGTCTTCTCCAGAACAACTTTTGCCTTTTCCATATAATCGGACCATGTAATATCTGTAAAATCATCTACTGTATATCCGGCCTGCTCGATCAGATCAGTACGCAGGCAGTTTACAACAGCACCGTTGTCAAACGGAACACCGTAGTTCACGCCGTCCAGTGTAGAATAAGCAACCTTGGCTGCGGAGAACTGTGAGAAATCGATACCAGAATCTGTCAGGTTCGTAAATACGTCCGGATAGAAGGTCGCATATTTCTGGAAGGAGTTATCCTGCATCAGGAAAATATCCGGAAGTGTGCTCAGATCGCCTGCATTTACAGCAGTCGTGATCTTGGACTCAATATCATCCGACTGGATCTCTGTAACCTCAACGGTGAATCCCTCATGATCCTGTGCATAAATCTCTGCTGCCTTGTTCATAGCATAGATATTGAAGTTCGGATCCCAGGTCCATACAGTTAATTTGTTCTCTTCCTCGCTCGCTGCTGCTGCCGGAAGTACTGCTGCCATTGAAATCACCATTGTGCCCGCCAGCACGCCCGCCATAACTTTTCTCATTTTCATAAAAAATCCTCCTTTTATAAATTTTTCCATCTCTCATGTTCATCTGCTCCGTTTTCTCTGTGCAACTTAGATAATTTAAAGAACGGATTGCAATGAATTATGTCTATTTTACCTTATTCAAAAAAAACATATTATTCACATTCGACCTAAAAAGTATCATATTCAACCATTTATTAATTTTCTTCTTCGTTATTTTGTCAGTTTTTTTCAAATTTATACGTTCTTTTTTCGTTATTAATGATAGCTATAAACGGGGCTTTCCTGATTATTTTTGTCTTTTCTCCAGCTGTGAGGGGATGTTCCGAGAATTTTTTTGAAATTTCTGTTAAAAGTCGACATTGAAGCAAAACCGGCCTTCATGGCAATCTCATCCAATGATGCTGTAGTAGTCAGCATTAGTTTACAGGCTGCCCGGATTCTCACTCTGCTCACATAATCTGCCGGCGAAATATGGTTATACTCCAAAAACAATCTGCGGAAATGAGTCTCACTGAGTCCGCAGGCAGCAGCCATATCCTTTACTTTGATCGGCTCTGCGTAATGCTTTCCCACATATCGCAGCGCATTTCCAATCTGTGAAACCTCTCCATATGCGGCCGCATTTTCCAGATTCCATTGTACCTGAGTGCCCCCCGCACAGATTCTGGCTGTCTCCAGCAAAAATGCCAGAAGATAGCCCTTAATACACTCCTGATAGTATTCACCTTTCTCCCGGATTTCACGAATCAGTTCCTGAATCAGATTTCCCAGGGCATAATAACATTCCCATGTAAGGAACCTGGCTTCCGCGTTGATTTTCCGGCTGATTTCCTCCACCATCCGGCTCCGTCCCGGATACATATCAGTGAGGAAACGTTCCACATCCACATAGAGAAATTCCCACGTACTGTCTCCCTGTCCGTCTCCAATCATACTGTGAGGACAGTTTTTAGGAATGATGCAGAAGGCCTGGGAAAAATAGAAATATTCTTCTTTTTCAAAAACTAAAGTTCCTTCCCCCCGGCTGCAGTATCCAATCTCCAGATAATTGTGGAAATGAAGCTCCTGGGTTTTCCTTCTGCAATCCCCTGGCATCTTTTCTCCCAGTTGGTACAGCACATAACTCTCCCTCGGCATCTCCAGATAGTGGAGCTGGACTTTTTCCTGTTTCTTTTTCGACATTCAATCTCTCCTTCATTCCCGCGAGCAACGAGCCAAACAGCTGCACTTGTGCGGATATTTAGCGGCTGCTGCAAGGTTCAGATCCCTCCGTTGCCTGCAGCGGGGTATTTGATTGTTGCGTTTCAGTTCACCGCAGCATACTGCTGGCTGCCGCCCCGCAGGCCGCCTCTTCCTCACAGCGGGCCAGTTTCAGTCTGACGCCGAACATCTCCTCAAAAATGCGCTGCAATACCGCATTTTTTCTCACACCATTGCCCGACGCCGCCAGTTCAGTTGCCTCAATCCCTGTTCCGTTCTGAATACTGACAAACATATCATACAACTCCCGAGCCATTCCAGTCAGAACTCCCAGAATCAAGCCCCCGGGAGTGAAATTATCTTCACTCAGGTCGCTGATACTTCCCCGGAGATTCGGATTCGAACGCGTACCGTTGAAGGCCGTTACCACTTTCATATCATCTTCCGGGCGCACTGTATTTTCTGCCAATCGCTCCATAATACCATACTGAGGCTGATTTTCTGCGCCCGCTGCCACTGCATAGCTTCTGAAAAATTGTTCCAGAATGGCATATGCCCGCCCGCCGCAGAGTGAAGAACCGACCAGAAGATACTTTCCGTTCAAAAACGGTCTCGCTTCGATTTCCTTCGTCTCAAAAAACTGATCAGAGAGAACCGAAATCTGACCTCCTGTCCCGACATTTAAAAGCGGCGTGTTCTCCTTCATGCCGACAGTTCCCAGAAAACTCGCCTGATTGTCCCCCAAAGCGACGGTGACAGGCACTCCATGATAGTTCCCCAACGCAGCACATACATCCGTAATATCCGGCAGAATCCCGGGATCTATTCCCATCTGTCTCAGACAGGCTTCTCTGAATTTTCCTTCCCTGCTGTCATAAAATCCCAGACTGGCTGCCATGCTGATATGCATCAGCGGTTTCTGACGCCCGGTAAGCACCATTCCCAGATAATCAGGAATCGTACAGATACCCGCTGCATATGCGGGAACAAGCCCTTTCCTCAACTGATAGATATGTGTCACCAGGCCATACCCGCTGGAAACATGCAAACCACACTCCGCCTGAATGCAGTCCACCAACGTCATTCCATCCTCTTCCGGCAGATTTCCTCTCTGATCCTGCCACGTATAAAGAGGACTGATACATTTCCCATCCGCATCCACATACAAAATACCATGCATCTGTCCGGTCAGCCCGATCGCCCCTACATCCGGATACTGCTGCAGCAGCTCGTCCAGCACATCCATTGCTTTCTCTATTATCACAGAAACATCCTGTATCCGTTCCCAATCACGCCCCGTCCGGAGGAAGCTTCCATTTTGTATTGTTTTCGCTTCTACAACCCGTTCTTCCGTGACTTCCAGCACAACCGCACTGATCGTCGTCGTCCCGATATCGATTCCAATTGCTTTCATTTTCCCTATCCCTTCCTGCTGCGAGCCTTTATCCTTCCGAAGTACAATTATACTATATATTCATCATTATACCAACCCATATCACCATCTACTACTATATTTTGAAAAATTCGTGCTACTGTTCACGGGGTAGCGGTTCCGCGAGGATTTCTCCTGCCCGTCTTTTGGTTTTGTTTTTCAGCTATTGAAAACGTATCGGCAGATGCCCCAGGGCGGGAGGGGCAGCAACATCCCCCTGCCAGGTGTTCTCAGCTCATCTTATACTGTTTCCTCTGCCCCCAACATACATGCGCAAAAAAGTTAAAAAACCGCGGCAAAACCTGCCGCGGCACTTCTCCTGTCATAACATCTTCAGTTTTACGAAACAAGGATTCAGAACTGAAAAACCACCCCGATGACAGCCGCAATCAAAAACCATAATGCCGGATGCATCTTTTTTGTTTTCTTCCACTGAAGCAGCAGAAAAATAACTACACAGAGCACGATACTCTGAATATGCGGGACAGTTCCTCCATCCGCTTCCCGGAATAGTGAGACCCGTATCATCTGAATCACGGCCGATGCAATCAGTGCTGTCACCGCCGGCTTAATCCCGGCAAATACAGCTTTTACAATTCTGTTCTCCTGAAAACCTTCGAGAAATTTCGCAATGATAATAATGATCACGATACTCGGAATCACAAGTGCAATTGTAGAAAGGATTCCGCCGAATACCCCCAGTGTTCTGAATCCTGCGTAAGTCGCCATATTCAGTCCAATCGGCCCCGGCGTGCTTTCACTGATCGCAATCATATCACTGAGTTCCTGCATCGTAAACCAGGGATATTTCTCAGCCATCTCCATCAGAAACGGAATCGTGGCCGGACCTCCGCCGATCGCAAACAGGCCTGTCTTGAAAAATTCAAACATCAGTACCCATGCCTGATTCATTTCTCCGCACCTCCCGTCACCAGGTCAATGATAACACCGGCAACTGCTGCCAGCACAATGATCAGCACCGTAGGAATCTCTGTCAGAAACGCGAGCGCGAAAGCAGCCGCACAAATCACAACACAGATGGGATTCACCAGACTCTTTTTCGCCAGCGTATACACAGTATTGATCATCAGTGCACAGACAGCTCCCCGGATTCCCATGAGTGCATGCTGTACAATTGGCTGTGTAATCAATGCCTGAAGAAACATCGCGATCACGGTAATAATCAAAACAGAGGGCGTTGCCATTCCCAGCGTCGCAAAAATACCTCCGCTGATTCCCTTCCGTTTATATCCCACAAAAGTAGCCGTATTTACCGCAATAATTCCCGGAGTACACTGACCGATCGCGTAGCATTCCAGCAGAGTATCCTCCGTAATCCATTTGCGCGTATCGACCAGCTCATATTTCAGAAGCGGCAGCATGGTCAGACCGCCTCCAAAGGTCAGAATCCCGATGCGGAAAAAAGCTGCATACAGATTCCATAATTCATTCATTTTCTCGTTCCTCCCTACTGTAACGCTCTCATTGCGAAATACTGCCGCAGGATGGACATATGTTGAAGTTCTTCCCATTTTTCATCCGCACACTATTCCGCACTTCCCCTTCATACTCATCCGGGATTCTGCTGCTTATCTTCGGTTGATTCCCATCAGCAGTTCCTTTGTCCAACTATGCAGATTTCTTGAAGTAGTACTTCCAATCGCTTTCACCGCAACTCCATATGGCTGCTCAAAGCCTGCGAACGCATTTGCCTCATCCGTATCCACATGCATGGAAAGTCTGGCATTCCGACTTACACGCACCATCACGTTTCCAAAAATCAGAGACCTGTCATTGCTCTCGACAATCACGAAAACCTCATCATTATCCTTCAGATGCATCCCGATCGCCTCATCCGGGGTAATATGAATATGCCTCTGGGCCACAATCACCCCCTGCGAAAGCTCAATACTCCCCAGCTCACTCGTCAGTGTCATCCCCGGTGTTCCTTCCACATCCCCGGATTGCCGGATCGCAACAGGTACTCCCAGCTTCCGGCTGTCAGTCACGCTGATCTCCATCTGCGTCACACTCCTGAGCGGTCCGATGATCGCCACATTTTCAAACGTTCCTTTCGGTCCGGTCACCGTGAGGCGCTCCTTCGCCACGTACTGTCCCGGCTGACTCAGCTCCTTCATCGGAGTCAGATCCTTTCCCTCTCCGAACAACCGGTCAAAATCCTCCCTGCACAGATGCAGATGTCTGGCAGAGGTCTCAATTGGTATCTTGTAATTCATAAGTATTTCCCAACCCTGTTCTGTTTTTATAAAGTTTCGTTGACTATCATATCACATTCTCATCTTAAAAGCTATACAGTAACTGTAAACTCCTTCTCATGCTTCCTAAAAAATTCATAATACGCCCGGACGTTCTTCAACTCCGTCCAGCGCTTGACATCCACAATCTCCTCATCCATGTCGTAAATCTTCGCGCCTCTCATGGAAAGCAGAAACGGAGAATGTGTCGCAATAATAAACTGACAGCCAAAGAAACGCACGGAATCCT
Source organism: Lachnospiraceae bacterium (assembly GCA_030524665.1). GTDB lineage: Bacteria > Bacillota > Clostridia > Lachnospirales > Lachnospiraceae > Choladousia. Next base: position 5,778 of record JAUNGL010000119.1, read on the forward strand.
CCAGAAAACGTAACAGCTCCTGCTGTTTTTCCGATGAGAGGCTGTTCTCCGGCTCATCGAGCAGATACAGCCCATCTTCCTTTATTTTATCTGAGAAGTAGAGAAAAGCACTTTCTCCATTCGAATGTTCACGCACATTGTTCATAAGATTTTTCCGGATATATTTTGACTGCGTACTGCTCCTCGCCATATTTACTTTTTTCAGTTTCTCATAGTCATCCAGGGACTTCATCTGAAAATGAGAATACTTCACATCCAGATAATCCTCAAACAACTCTTCCCGTTTCCTGTCAATACCGTCATTGATGCTTCTCAGATTCAGCATGAAGTCAAATACGTCATCACTCGTAATGATCCTGCTGCCGTCTGGTATCTTTCCTCTCACCTCATAGCTGCACAACCTCGTATAATCCTCAAAGAAACTGGAACGGTTATATAACGTATCACGTTCCAGATTCAGTTTCTCCGCGATAATGTTCAGCGCAGTTGTTTTGCCGGAACCGTTTCCGCCGTACAGAATTGTCACCGGTTCAAAATCCAGCATCGCCAGCTTATGCTTCGATAAGATCTGAAACGGATAGTATGTGTCATAGCACGTCCTTTTCTGCCCAAATATAAAGTCATATTCTCGCTCAACATCCGGGAACTGAAAATGCTCCAGATAAATCATATCAGCTCCTTCCACCTCGTTCAGGCTCTGTCTGCCCGGAAGGCTCTTTCCCAGTGTCAAAGCTGCTGAAGGTCTGCAAAGCAACCTGATTCATATATTGATTCATATAATCCAGATTGCCGGTAAGCAGGGCATCCCTGAAACTGCCATAAGACGTACTCTCTTCTGAAAACCATCCGCTTATGATATCTTCAAACATCAGCATTACTTCATGGTTCGTAACTTTTAAATGATAAACAAATCTCCCTCTTTTTTCATCCGGTTGCTTTTTCATAACTTTCAGATAACCGCTTGCAAGAAGGAGACTCCACACCGCGCCTTTTTTCTTTTGTAATTGTTCGAATACAACCTGCTCATCAAGCCCAACTGCCAGTTCTTCACCCTCAAGCAGATTTTCAAAATACATTTTAATCTGCGGCGAACCTTCCCTGACCAGTTTCGATATCAGACTGTTCTCACTGGTATCAGCCCAGTAAGTATCATAAACCCCTGAATCCAAAAACTTCGTGATCGACCACGGATTATAAATATCCGGACAATTACCAAATGCAAAGCCATTATACCAGTATTTTACTGATTTTTTCTCAGACTGCAGACCAGCATGATCCAATACATCAAACACTTCTTTTTCCGTGAAACCAAATGATTCTGCGTATTTCGCAGAAGTAGTCGTCACCACTTCCAGATTGTTCAAATCTGAAAAAACAGACTCCTTACTTACTCTGGTAATTCCCGTCATAAGTCCCCGTTCCATATAAGGATTTGTTTTAAAAGTAGAATTAAGCAGGCTGCGGATAAAAGAAGTCAGCCTTTTCCAATAACCATGTACATAAGCTTCCTGCAGAGGAGTGTCGTATTCATCCAACAGGATAATCGCCTTTTTCCCATAATAGCTGTTCATACAAAGAGCCAGCCGCTTCAGCGACATTGCTGCTACAGCATCTGACATATCCGCTTTCACATAGCTGAAATATGTTTTTTCTTCCTCACTCAAACGATTCCCCCGCAGGAAAAAGCTGAATTTTGTGTAAAGGTCTATAATGATCTGTACAATTCCATCTCTGGCATTTTCAAAAGTATCACCTTTAATATCTGCAAAACTGAGAGCAATTACCGGATAGGTACCCTGCATCCTGCGATATTTCTCATCTGTCCAGATATCCAACCCTTCAAACAGTTCGCCTCGGCCAGCATAAGCATTAGAAAAAAACTGTTCCACCATACTCAGGTTCAATGTTTTTCCAAAACGGCGTGGGCGTGTAATCAGCGTTACTACATCCTGACTCTCCCACCACTCTCTGATAAACGATGTCTTATCAATATAAAATGCCTGATTTATCCTGATAGATTCAAAGCTTTGATTTCCAATAGAAATAACTGGTATCACACCTCCACCTCCTTAAGGAACCGCTTTCCCAGAGTGATTATGCTTTATCATTATCTTACTATCTGTCCGTCCTTTTGTCCAGTTACTCACCCTGCATTTTCCGCGCCTGCCGATATTCCCTTTACTGTCATGAGACAGCTGTCCAGCGAGATGTTTTCATGCAGTTGCAACTTCCGGAATCCTCCCACATTTCACCCTTCCCGATACCGCTTCCATATTTTCGCGAAATCCTCCTCGGCCTCCTGCATCTTCAACGGATCCCGCAGAATCGCAGACGGATGATAAACTGCCGTCAGCCACGTATTCTTCCGGTACAGGAAAGTACCGTGCTCCTTCGTAATACGGTAATCTTCACTGATAATCCTTCTGGCCGCGATCCTCCCAAGACAGACGATGATTTTTGGCCTTATCAGCAGTGTCTCATACTTCAGGTAGTCAATACACGCCGCCTGTTCCTCCGGCAGCGGATCCCGGTTGCCGGGAGGATGGCATTTCAGGATGTTGGTCAGATAAATATCCTGACGGCTCATACCGATGCCTCCGAGGAGCTGGTCAAAGACCTGCCCTGAAGGTCCGGTAAACGGAATTCCGTCTCTGTCCTCACTGCTGCCCGGAGCCTCCGCCACAAACATAAGATCTGATTTCAGGTTTCCCCTGCCCATGACCGCATTCCTCCGTGTACGGGCCAGCGGGCATCTGGAACAGTGCTCCACAAATTTCTTTAATTCCTCATACGTATACATATCATCGGTTCCTTTACTGATTCTGATACTTTCTCCATTATACCGATTCCGCAGCAGCAATGTGCCCGGGAAGTAAACTGATTACTTTTCTTCTGAAATTTTTTTCAGCACTTTCGCGGGGACTCCGCCCACGACCGTCATAGCCGGAACATCGCCAGCACCACATTGTGCCCGATCAAAACGCCGTCTCCGATTTGAATCCCGCCCTGATCCTGAAAATGACACCCCGAATTGATAAAAACATCTTTCCCAATTGTGATGTTTTTTCTAAAATCTGTATAAAACGACGGAAACAGGCGGAACGTCCTGTCTATTTTTTTACCGGTAATTCTTCCCATGATCTCCTGGATTTCCTCCGGTCCTCTAACGTCATACTAACCTTTCCTCATTCTTTGTAATATCTTTCTATCACACACTCATGCTTTTTTTCTCTCTTATCATAATTGATTCCTACCAGCAAAAGATTCCCTGCGTATTCATCCAAGGACCCTGCATACTTCTTTTCCCTGATCTGACTGATTGCTCCCTGCACTGACTTATTCCATTTCAATTCTACAATCATGGCAGGTTTATCTGTATGTTTTCTTGGCAGAAAAACAATATCTGCAAATCCTCTTCCGGCTGGCAATTCTCTGATCAAAATATAGTCTTTCTGCGCAACATAATAAGCAATCGTAATTACACAACTAAGAGAATTCTCATTATTATAAGCAAGTACCGATGAATTCGCCGAATGAACTTCATCGATTCTTTTTTCAACTGTCTGTACATCTCCCTGCAGCGTCGCATTCATTAAATCCTCCGAGGCCTGCAATGCTGTAGAAATCCCTGCCCATCCGCTATATTCTACCGCATTCTTAAACTCGTCTGCTACCTCCTGATTAGGAATATATACTTCTTTTTCTTCTGAATCATAAGCCAGATATCCAAGATGAACAAGCAGAGTCAATACATCATCCTTATTTTTTATATTTGACATATCATTCTGAAATGTCCTCGTATTAATCTTACATCTTTTCCCGCCCAGCATAGATATAATTGCATCTTTCAAGCCGTCCTCATTCAAACCAATATAAAATTTCAGGGATTCATAAGTTTCTGTCTCCGTCCAATAATCGCCAAATTCTTCGTTGCTGATTGCCTGTACAACAGAATTCGGGCTATACACAGATTTCATTCTGCTGAAAGAATAACCATCATACCACATTTTCGCATCTTCAAAATCCATACCGTATTCCTGACAAAGATTTGCTACTTCATATTCCGTAAAGCCCACATACTCTGCCAGTTTTTTGGGCTGAAGCATTGTGTATTCTCTGAAATCGGTTAATGCCGATTGTGTTCCATATTTCTTTATCGGCAGAATTCCGGTCATATATGCTGCTTCGATCATCTTGTCCGTCAGACTGCTCTTAAACAGCCCGCGAAGCAATTGAAGATATTCCCTCTGTAAATCCGAATCGTCCTTTACTTCCCGAAACAAAGCATCCCACTCATCAATAATGATGATGAATCTGTTTCCGGTTATTTCTGCAATTTTTGCAAGTACCACTGGCAATGAGTCTTCTTTTCCAACAGAAGGGTAAACACTGCACAATTCTGCTACGACCTGCTCCTGAAGATAGGAAACTGTATTTCTCACATTTTTAACCGTTGAAATAAACCATGTGATATCCAGATAAATCACGTCATATTGATTCAGGAATTTGTCAAATGCAGGATCCCGGGCAATTTTCAGGTCACAAAACAAATCTCCGGAATCACAGCTTTTATCATAATATGCACATAACATCTGCGTTGCGAACGATTTGCCAAATCTCCTGGGTCTGCTGACACACGTAAGTTTATCCTTGGTTCCAAGTGTACTGTTAATAAATGAAATCAATCCGGATTTATCAACATAAAGCCCTTTTCGTACAGACTGAAACCCTGCATTTCCAATATTCAGATACATTCCCATCAGATCCGCACGCTCCCTTCTGAATTTCCATAGTAATAGGCGTTTGCGAAACGCCAGAAGCCGCATAAATACGGCATTCTTTTTGTTACAA
>JAUNGL010000120.1 GCA_030524665.1 Lachnospiraceae bacterium
TTGATTTTTTTCATGTTTTACATGGTAATTTTACCGATTATTTATATTATTTACTATAGTATTTCTTGTTCAGTTTTTAACATATCTTGTCTTTAGGAGGCGACTTTTGAATGGATATACCAGAAATTAACCCTTATATAAGATTAGCCATGCACTCTACACTTTTAGCTCCCTCACAGATCAAACGCAGAATTATTCTGGACTACGAATTAGTTTATATCGAGAACGGAAGGTTCCGGCTTACTTATCATAATCAGGATTACACCTGCCAAAAAGGTGATATTCTTTTTCTGTGTCCCAATATCCCCCACTCCTTCCATGTTTTTGAAACCAACGTCGTACAGCCGCATATACATTTTGATATGCAGTACGCCTCCGACAGCAGCGATGTGTTTATATCCTTTCAGGACTATCACCAGCTTTCCCCAAATGAGCGCGCGCTAATCCGCGAAAATGTTTTTCCCTCGCTGCGGGATGCTCCGCCCTTTTTGAAAATCAGGAATCAGGAACACTTTCTGGAAATATTTTACGAGATTATCTCTGCGAAGCAGTCTTCCTGACTCAATACACTGGAATATAAGGCCAAAATGCTCAATCTGCTTCAGGATATTATTTCCGAAAACGCGCCGGAGGACTTTGTTCCTGTGTCCAATGACTCCAGGATCGCCCCGCTCGTAAAGGCTTATCTGGATTCCAGCTACGACCAGAACATCCAGCTCAGCAATCTTGAACAGCATTTCGGCTACAGCAAATTTCACATTGAAAAGCTTTTTAAGCAGGAATACGGAATCTCCCCGATCAGCTACCGCAACAACAAAAGACTCTCAAAGGCTGCGGCGCTGCTTTTGGATCATTCCGTGACCGTTACCGCACAGCAGGTAGGTTTTTCCTCCATTTATGCCTTCAGCCGGGCTTTTCGTTCCTTCTATGGAATCAGCCCTACTCAATATATAATGCAAAACAAGAAGGGGACCAATAAAAGGACAGGCGGCCTCTTATTTGGCCCCCTGTCCTGAAGTTCATTTCTTTTATATCATTTATCAAAATCCCTACATCGACTTCCGCTCCGCGATCTCCGCCATCTTCGCCGCATTCAGTCTCGTATCACCATGCACACGGCTGTAGGACAGATACCCGTTCATCCGGTCAATCTTGGTCAGATTTCTGGAACCGCACTTCGGGCACACATCCATCTCAAGCTCCTGATGACCGCAGTCATCGCAGTATGCCAGTGACAGATTGACTCCCTCATAATACCCCAGCGCCATCGCGCGGCGCACCAGACTCTTGATTGCCTCGATATTGTAATCAATCGGATAGCGGACATACTGGATCTTTCCTCCATTGCAGAGTTCCCAGAAGCGTCCCTCCAGATCCTGCTTCTCGATCGGTGTCAGATCCTCGGTCACATGACAATGGAAGCTGTTGCTGACATACGGACGGTCAGATACATTCTCGATGATGCCGTATTTCTTGCGGAACTGCTCTACCTGCAGACCGCAGAGACTCTCTGCCGGAGTACCGTAAATTGCATACAGCCAGCCGTCTGCCTCTTTGAATTCGTTTACCTTGTCGTTGATATATTTCAGAACCTCCAGTGCAAACTGTCCGTCCTCTGCAATCGACTTTCCGTTGTAAAGCTCCTGCAGCTCATTCAGCGCTGTGATTCCAAAGGAAGCGGTCATCGGCTTCAGCAGCTTCTTAATCTTCTCATGCGGCTGCAGATGCCCGCCATAGAAACCCCCCTCACAATAGGCCAGAGGATTCGTGGATGCGTGAAGCTCTCCGAGATACTCATACGTCCTGATATGAAGTCTGCGGATCATCTCCAGATAGTAGTCCAGCACCTCATAGAAATCACGGCTCTCTGCACGCGACTTCGCCAGAATCATCGGCAGATGCAGGCTGACTGCACCAACATTGAAACGTCCGACAAAGACCGGCGCATCCTGATCATCGGCCGGCTTCATGCCGCCGCGCTCATACCACGGACTCAAGAACGCACGGCACCCCATCGGGCTGATCACCTTGCCGTATTTCTTGTACATGCTGGCAATATAGCCCTCTCCGGTCATGGACAGCCAGTCCGGATACATTGTCTTCGAGGAGCACTGGATGCCGGCTTCGAATACATCTTCACATGCCCCGCCCGGTCCGTGCAATTTCTCATCATACAGAAAAACAATCTTGGGAAACAGTACCGGCTTGCGGTTGCCCGGCTTGCCCTGACCGCCGCGGTGCACATCCAGCAGTGAAATGGCAATCATTCTCTCGAAATCGGACTGCCCAAGGCCAAGTGTCACCGTTACAAACGGATAATCTCCGCGCGAGGAGCCAACTGTATTCAGCTTATATTCGATTCCCTGCCATCCCTGGTCACAGTCCCGGCGCACTTTTTCGGTCGCATATACGAGCGCACGCTCTTCCACACCTTCCCATGACGGATCGGCGTACTTCTTAAACTCCTCCTGATACTTATCGAAGCTCTTCTTCGCATACGGAGCAAGCACCTTGTCAACCTCCGGCACTGTGAATCCGCCGTACTGCTGTGCCGCGGTACTCAGGATGATATCTCCCATGACATCAAACGCCGTATCGAGCGTCTTCGGCTCATTGTACCAGACATTTCCCATCTCAAAACCGCCGCTCAGTACTGCTCCGATATTGAAGAGACAGCAGTTCATAGTGTCGAGACGTGCTGACTGGTCGTGAATGTAGATATAGCCATCCTTGCATGCCTGCAGTTCATCCCGCGTCATAAAGAACTTCCGGTACAACTCCTTGTTCAGTTCATTAAAGATCAGGCTCCGTTTCGTCGCCACAAGCGCACTGTCCGTATTCGCATTGCTCTTGTCGCCGATATAGCGGATGGACTGGCTCTTTGTATAAACATCATCCATCATATGAATAAAATCCAGCTTGTAATTCCGGTAATCACGATAACTCTTTGCCACCGCCGGATTCACAGCTTCAAGCGCACCCTCCACGATATTGTGCATCTCCTGAATCGTGATGCCCTCTTTCCCCAGTGACTCCGCCTTGTCCTTCGCGAAATCACACAGGAACTTCAGCTCATCCTCTGAAAAATGGTACAGAATACGCGCTGCCGATTTGTTCACGGCAACAACAATCTTCTGGACATTGAATTCTTCATGGGTTCCATCTTTTTTTATTACATACAACATATCAAACTGCTCCTTTTTCTGTCATCGTTACTGTCATTCCTGTTCACAGACCGAAGGGCCGTGAATCATAACTTCCTGTCCGGCTGTACCTCCTGCAGGCCACAGGCCAGCCTGATGCACGGCAGAAACCATATTACAGCATCCACCTCACCTGTCCCTCTCATCCTACAAACCGGATTTTCAAACGTATCCCCAGAATCCTTCTTCTGGAATACAGAACACAACACCTTTGTGTGAAAATACTAAATCTAGTGCATTTTCTCTCGCAAACAACCAGATGTTGATCCAGAGTATATCTCAATTTTGCTCATTTGTAAAGAGCTACTTTAATAATCTTTTGTCCGAAGAGGGACCAGAGTTACTGTTCAGACGGCTGCCATTTTGGCAGACGTCTGAACCCAGATTAATATCAGTGACGCTCTTCATCCAATATCGCCGACACACTGAAAAACGACTCAAAGATACCCGGGCTGTTATCAAACACGTATCCATTCACCATGCGCCTTGTCTGCTTCATATAATCACCTATCACTTCCCTATAATCATCTGTCGCCCACAGTCCGATAAAATACCAGAATCCGCGCCCGTTCAGATACGCAGCCTTTTCCTCGGAATTCACCTCGGAACCATACGGGTAAATCAGGATATCCACGCCTTCAATCAAAGAGCCAACCGCCGTTTCCCATTTTCCGATTTCCTCGGTCAGCGCCTCGTAGGAATACTCCGCCAGCTTGGCATAGCTGTAGGTTTCACACGCAAAACTCCATCCGTCCGCTCTCAGCTTGTCCGCAATCTGACGCACTATCTGACGGTTCTCCGAATAGTCTATATTCCCGTCATCCTCGATCTCATATCCAAAGATTCCGTTCTTGCCCGTCAGGCCGATAATTCCTCTCGCTCCCTGGAAGGAAAAATCCGGGTGCTCCTGAATAAACGATTCTAAGACTGGCACCACATCATAATCCCCCTTCAGGTCGTGTCCCTCCGTATCCGTATATACAGCTTTGACCTCTCCGTTTTCATCCAGCGCAAGCCGCGTCGCAATGCCATCCCCATTCTTGATCACCTGACTGTAATCCAGATTGTCCACTGACAGCACGAACGGCTTTTTCCCCTCCGGAATCACCGGATTCAGGGATGTCACTACTGTATTTCCGTTTTCATCCGTCGTCTCTCCCATCAGACTGTGAATGTCAATCAGGAAATATCCGTTCCGATACAGTTCCTCCAGAATCCCCTCGAACTCGGAAAGTGTAATCATCACACTGGCATAGGTTGTCCCGTTCCCACTGCTCTGAAATGCCCGCTCTGTATCCACGATCAGGCTTGGAAAACTAAGATGTGGAATCACTCCGTCATATTCATACATATCCTCCAGATCACTCTGGTATTCTGCCACTGCACTGATGACACGCTCGTCGTCCTGATCAATATCTGAATCCTGCAGAAGCGCAATCGCCTGCTCATACTGATATCCCTTCGCCAGCACAGATGCCTCCTCAAGCGTATCCGTCATTGTCTGCTCAATCGCAGCCTCAGACTCTTCCTGTTCCCGCTTGGCCTTCATCTTCGGTGTCTCCACTGGCTCATTATTCTCATACTGTCCCAGTGTCCCGATACTCTCAGCGATCTGGTAATTGATCTGACTGCGCGAACAGCCCGCTGCTCCAAACAGCCCGCCAAGTACTAATACGCCTGCAAAAAACCTTATTATTTTTTTATCCATCCCTTCACCTCATATGATATCCAAAATCCTGACCACAAAATTGACATATAGCATTATTATAGCTTTCCCCTTCGTAAGAAACAAGTATGTTTTTCAGGGAAACAATCGGAATCATAGACGGAGCAATCAAAAGACCTCGGTGATGGCAGCATCCATCGACTCATCAAAAGTAGTCTCCTGCAATTCTCCGCCGATCGCCCGGTCCAGCCGCTGAAGAATCTGCTGATACAGCCTTTCTGTCTTTCTCCGTTCATGGCAAATCACTGCACCGCACAGCAGAATACTCCCTGTCAGAGAAAGAACGGCTGCTAAAATCACTCCGTTCATCTGCTGCTCTCCCATGTGTATCCTTTTCCGTAAACTGTCTTTATGTATACCGGCTTCGATGAAACATCCTCCAGCTTGTCCCGCAGCCGCCGGATCCCTACGGACAGTGCATTATCCTCAACATACTCTGTCCCCTCCGGCCACACCCATTCCATCAGACGTTCTCTCGTCAGAATCTGTCCCGCATGAAACACCAGCAGATGCAGAATCCTCTGCTCGGTCTTACTCAGCTCTATCATTCTTCCGTTTTTATAGAATTCCATCGTATCAAAACAGAACCGGAACGTCTGGTCCCGGTATTCTGCTTCCTGCTCCCGCGTATTTCTGCGCAGCAGCGCGCGGATTCTCGCGCGCAGCACCATCAGGCTGAAAGGCTTTGTGATATAATCATCCGCTCCGCATTCCAGCCCTGTCACAATATCAAGCTCCATATCCCTGGCAGTCAAAAGGGCAATCGGCACTCTGCTCATCTTCCGTACCTCCCGGCAAAGCTCCAGCCCGCTTCCATCCGGCAGATTGATATCCAAAATCAGCAGATCAAACCCTCGTTCCCGCAAAGCTTCCCTCGCCTCTGCCACCGTCCGGCAGAGAACAAACTCCAGCTCCGGTGCATGCAGTGACAAGCAGAGTCCTTCCGCCAAATTTTCATCATCCTCCAGAATCAATATCGCCTGCCTTCTGCCGCTTCTGTTTTGATTTGTTTCCCTTATATTCATCTGATACGTCACCATTCAGCCCTTCTTTCCGTCATCCCGTGGCCTTCCTGAAATCATGTATCCGGCACACTTCCGTAAAAGTATGCGCTCCGGGCATCACAGAATTTATCTACCCACATTTTCACACGGTATAGTATCACAAAGAACTCCCGAACTGCAACATTCTCTCAGCACAATACTACGATTCTGTCAGGTGACGTCTGCGGCGGAATGCTTCTCGTCGTTGCCGTATAATAAACCAGCAGAAACCGATTGCGCGGGCTGCAGGTGAAATTCTGCCCGTTTGCTGTTCTGATCACAGTGTTCCGGTCTATGTTTAGCTGCAGTGAACGGTCAGACGCAGTCAGATTCCGGTCAAAATAGTTTAGCATGACCTGTTCATTTCTCCCCGTTGCTGTTATGATCTGTGCCCGGTACTGCGGAGGAAAAATCAGCGGTACGGGCAGACCGCTGTCATAAAACGCCGTTACCTGCATTCCCTGCCTGAGCTGTCTGCTGTCAATCACCTGTGTCTCTGTCCCTACTGTAAAATTCACGATTCCTTCCGGTGTGCGGAGTGTGATCATCTGGCTGCAGCAGTCATTTCCTCTTGAAATATTAACAATCATTCCTGCCACAGCCACATAAGCTGAATATGCCATAACGCATCCCTTTTTGTTTACCGTATGCCCTTCTTCGAAAAGTGTGCATTGCCATTCGCCGGATTATCCAACAACTCCCCTTCACCGTCAAACCGTGATCCGTGGCATGAACAGTCCCATGTATGTTCTGCTTCGTTCCACTTCAGGGCACAGCCAAGATGCGGGCACCGCTTTCCTGACACTGTCAGCAGGCCGGCGAGAAACTCCAGACTGTTAAACAGCAGCTGAGGCTTCATCATACTTCTGGACGGGGAAAAAACCTCCGCATACGGATTCTCCTGCTCCATGACCAGATCTGTCAGAAGCATAGCCGCAGTCATCGCGGAGGTCATCCCCCATTTATGAAAGCCTGTTGCCACAAAACAGTCCGGCATACGTTTCGAATACGGACCGATATACGGAATCTGATCCAGAGTCATACAGTCCTGTGCCGCCCAGCAGTATTTCTCTTCTGCAAGTGGATAATACGTCTCTGCAAATGCCCGGAGTTCCTGCCAGCCCCCGCCCTTCTTTCCTGTCCTGTGTCCGCCGCCTCCGACCAGAAGCAAATCCCGATAGCTGCGGAAGGACATGCCGCCTCTTGCTTCGTCCACATACATGCCGTTCACGGAAGCTGTATCCGCAAGTGCAATTACATAAGAACGATGCTGGTACATTTTCATGAAATACATGCCATGCTTATTGTCAATCGGAAAATGGGTGGCAACAATCAGCTTCTGAAATGCAATGCTGCCTGTCTCCGCCACTGCTGTATGCTCCGCCAGTTCCTTCACAAAGGTATGCTCATAGATATGCAGGCCCCGCGCAATACCGGCAAGCATTCGGAGCGGATGGAACTGTGCCTGATTCCGGAAACCCACAGCTCCTGCGGTCGGAAACGGCAGTTCTTCCGCTTCTGACAGCTCTGCACAGAAGCCGATTTGATCCAGTGCTTTCACTTCATTTTCCAGCTTTCTTCTGTCATCCAGTGAATACACGTAATTTGTTTTTATCTCAAAATCGCAGTTGATCTGCCCGCAAAGCTCAAAATATTTCCGGACCGAATTCTGGTTTGCTTCCAGATACAGTGCCGCCTTTTCTGCTCCTGCGCTTTTCAGCAGCCGGTCGTATATTAACCCATGCTGAGAGGTGATCTTCGCCGTTGTATTTTTCGTAATCCCTGAACAGATCGTTTCCTTTTCTGCCAGAATATAGTCTACGCCATTTTCCTGCAGAAAATAGGCACACAGGATACCTGCAATTCCTCCCCCGATGATCAGTACATCTGTCCTGGCACTTCCCTCAAGCTTCTCAAACTGAGGTAATTTTGCGCTTTCCGTCCATATAGAGTTCATTTTGTACCTCCCGTCTCTCACCTTTCTCTGTCTTCCGCCATATCAGTCTATTGTCCAAACCGCAGCAGAAATCCATTTTCACTGTGTGTTCCTTGCAGTTCTTTTACCGGAATTTGTCCTGAATCATATTCTGTGTGGATAGTCATCAAAATATACACGCAAAACAGGGTATGTGACACAGTCTGCTCGATTTCACATCCTGTCTCACATACCCTGAATTGCTCTTATCATTATGATTAGTTATACTTTTCACGGCTGCAAATGCACTTACGCAGCGCTGCCTCTTCCATTTCCGGAGCCGCGCTGCATGCACACTGCTTCATATTCCTTCAGCTTCCGCTTCGCCTCCGCACTCAGATTCTGAGGTACCTGAATCTGCACAGTGACATAGTGGTCTCCATGTACGGAAGCATCCTTCATGGACACAATTCCTTTTCCTTTCAGCCGGATCCTGGTCCCGGACTGTGTACCTTCCCGGATCTTGCAGAAAACCTTTCCCCCAAGTGTCTCTACCTGCACTTCTCCGCCAAATACTGCCGTCGTAAACGGGATCCTGATGGTCGTATAGACATCCATTCCTTTCCGTTCGTATCCCGGTTTCTCTGCCACATGCACCTTCAGCAGCAGATCTCCTGCTTCACCGCCGCCGGGTCCCGGCATTCCTTTTCCTCTCAGCCGGATGCTCTTTCCATCCTCGATTCCTGCCGGGATATGCACCTGCAGCGTCTGTGTCTTTCCCTTACCATTCGGATCCGAGATCCGAAGAAGCTTATCACAGCCAAAAGCTGCCTCTTCAAAGCTGACCGATACTTCACTCAACAAATCCTCGCCTCTGCTCCTGTACCGGTCCTGTTCAAATCCTCCCGTATAGCGGCTCTGTCCTCCGGCGGATGCATTCTGCCCGAAACCTCCCGAAAACCCCTGCCTTCCAAAGCCCCCTGTGCCTTTGCCCCGGAAGAATTCTTCAAACACATCAGCGAACATATCGTCTGTATTTCCGCTGAAGTGATACTCCCTATAGCTTCCGTCCGGACCTGTATAGGAGCCGGATCTTCCCCCATTTCCGTAAAATCCATATCCGGAATCATTCCCATAAAATCCGGAGCTATATGCTCCGCCTGCACCATGACTTCCAGTGCCCGCACCTCCGCCATATGCTCCAAACCCATCTGCTCCTCCGTCAAAAGCAGCATGCCCAAACTGGTCATACAGCTTCTTCTTCTCCGGATCACTCAGGATGGTATACGCTTCCGTAATTTCTTTAAAGCGCTCCTCCGCTTTCGCATCGCCGGAATTTGTGTCCGGATGATATTTCTTTGCAAGCTTCCGGTATGCTTTCTTGATCTCCTTCTCATCTGCATTTCTGCCGATCCCAAGAACTTCATAATAATCTCTCTTTGCTGCCAATATCATCACCTCCTTAGTCTTCTGGCCGCATGCTGATCCGTCGTTACTGTTCACAGGGCAGCTATACCGCGAGATGTTTCCGGGCAGAATGCACGGTTCATTTCCTCACCTGTACAGAAAAATCCCCCGGGAAATTCCCGGGGAAATACTGCCTGTTGTTCAGCCATCGTGCAGCTGCACCGGGCCATTCTATTACTCGATGGTCACATAACGTTTCTCTTCTACCTGCTTTCGGGCATCCTTTTTCGGAATCGTCAAAGCCAGAACTCCGTCTTCGAACTTCGCATGAATCTCTTCCTGCTTTACAGTCTCGCCGACGAAGAAGGTCCTGCTCATATTGCCTGAGTAACGTTCTCTTCTGACATATTTGCCGTTCTCATCCTTCTGATCGTTATTTACTTCTTTCGCAGCGCTTACTGTCAGATATCCGTCCTTCAGTTCTGCCTTCACTTCCTCTTTCTTAAATCCCGGAAGTTCAATATCTACTTCATATTCCTGCTCGTGTTCCTTCACATCGGTCTTCATAATGTGTTCCCCACGTTTTCCATACAGCTTTCCATCCAGCTCCGGAAAAGAGAAATCCATCCAATCGTTCCACAAATTCTCTCTGAAAATACTCGGCATCATCATAAGTCATGTCTCCTTTCAACTGACATTGAATCTATATTGAGCACTTCCGGTGATTCGGAAGTGTTATTGAGTTAAAACTCAGAAATCGTAACTGATCTTTATTCAGTTCTCTTTCTTTGTTCTATCTGTGTTATAACACTTCTTGTTGGCACTGTCAAGTGGTGAGTGCTAATTTTTTGTGAAGAATTTGTGAAGCCTTGATTTTATGGGCTTCACAGGGGATTCTCACTTACTTTCGCACTCGATTTTCTTGATTTTACACCATTTTTACACCATTTCATTTGATTTTGGTGTAACACTCATTTTCTTTACACCAAATTACACCATCGACTTACATTTACACCACAGCAGGTACAGTTTCCGGCAGATTCATTTTTGACATCTCATTTTCTACATGAGTCATTTCAGCGATATGATTGTAGATATTCATAGTGATCTTCGCATCAGAATGTCCCATTACATACTGCATAACTTTCGGATTAACATTATTCTCACCCAATCTGGTACATCCTGTGTGACGAAGAATGTGTGCAGATATATGAGGCATCAGTTCTGGCTCCCTGTTCTCATTTTCCGCCAATA